>NZ_JBFEFW010000050.1:0-23342 GCF_047229145.1 Brevibacillus jepli | reverse complement strand
GATATCACAAGTACAGAGAAGATTTTAAAAAACTTGACAAACTATTAGCTGGTTTTCTCCTGTTTCCTCTACGAGCTGTTGAGATTCTACATGCTTTTTTAAGAGAAAGTAGACCCCTTGAATGCCGCTTTCACGATGTAGAACAAAGCTGCTTGGGAAGAAGAACATTTCCAGTCCTAGCGCCTCTGGAGCCCTACTTAGCGGAGAAATGAATGGCGGGGGTTTTCAGCTTCAATCTCTGAGATTACATCTTCGAAACTCTACTTTTGAAGCGCTCCCGACATTTATTTCGGAGCGAACAGTCTAACCCCTTGCGGGGCGTAGGTTGAAGCGTAGACTGGAAATGGGCTTCTTCCCCTCCCCTACAGCTACACATACTACAACAGCAAAAAGCTCCCGCCTCATTGAATCAGGCAGGAGCTTTTCTAATTAAACGACGTCGTAGCCTTGGTCTTCGATTGCTTCTTTCACTGCTTCAAGAGTCAATGTGCTCTCATTGTAGGAAACATCAACCTTTTTATCAGCCAAGTGCACTTTGCCTTCTGCACCCAATTCTTTCAATGTGTTCTCGATGCGCACTACGCATTTGTTGCAAGACATACCTTCTACGTTCAATGTGATATTAGTCATTATCAATCTCTCCTTAACATTTATGGTTGTATAGTAAGGCGGACAAAGCCGCTTGTTACTGTTATTACAGCTTCACTCTTTGCAATCTCAGTGCGTTGAGTACAACGGATACGGAGCTGAAAGCCATTGCGGCTCCGGCCAGCCATGGAGCGAGGAAGCCGATTGCGGCAATCGGGATGCCCAGAGTGTTGTAGGCCAATGCCCAGAACAGATTTTGTTTGATGTTGCGGATGGTGAGTTTGCTCATCTCGATGGCGTCTGCAACACTGGTCAGTTCGCCGCGCATCAGGGTAATATCTGCTGCTTCCATGGCTACATCTGTACCTGTACCGATCGCCATGCCAACGTCAGCTGTAGCGAGTGCTGGCGCATCGTTGATACCATCGCCGACCATCGCGACTTTTTTGCCTTGTGCTTGCAGCTTTTTCACTTCTGCGGCTTTGCCTTCAGGCAGGACTTCTGCGATGACGTGATCGATTCCTGCTTCACGGGCAATGGCCTCGGCAGTTTGACGGTTGTCACCGGTCATCATGATGACGGTCAGTCCCATAGCCTTCATGCGCTCGACAGCTTTCTTGGAGGTCGGTTTAATTGTATCTGCTACGGCAATCAATCCAGCGAGCTTGCCTTCGACGACTGCGAGCATCGCCGTTTTACCGGAGCGCTCCAGTGCCAGCATGGTATCAGACACGGATTGGTACGAAATTTGATGTTTTTCCAGCAAGCGGCGGGTACCGACGAGTACTTCCTTACCAGCGACGGTAGCCCGGATACCGAAACCAGGAATGGCTTCAAACGAATCTGTATTCGTCAAGGTGATTCCTTTATCAGCAATACCGCGAACGATAGCTTGAGCCAATGGGTGCTCGGAATTTTTCTCAGCAGCACCTACCAAAGCGAGCAGCTCTTGCTCTTCGATATCAATTGCCATGACGTCTGTCAGTTCAGGCTCACCTTTGGTTACTGTTCCTGTTTTGTCGAGGACAATCGTATCCAGATGGTGAGCAGTCTCGAGATGCTCCCCGCCTTTGAACAGGATGCCCAGCTCAGCTGCGCGTCCAGAGCCCGCCATGATCGAGGTCGGCGTAGCCAAACCGAGGGCGCATGGGCAAGCGATTACGAGTACGGCAATTGCTTTTTCCAGAGCCTCACCGAAGTTGCCAGGTATTACGAAGAAGTACCAGATCAAGAAAGTAAGAATGGCAATCCCTACTACGATTGGGACAAAAATCCCGGAGATGCTGTCAGCTACGCGTTGAATCGGTGCTTTTGTTCCTTGTGCTTCTTCTACTACTTTAATGATTTGCGCCAGAGCCGTTTCTTTTCCGACTTTGGTTGCCTGGACCTTCAAGAAACCGTTTTTGTTCAAGGTGGCGCCGATGACGGTATCGCCTGCGGCTTTATCCACCGGAATACTTTCACCAGTCAGCATGGATTCATCAACTGCGGACTGTCCTTCCATTACGATGCCATCGACAGGTACTTTGTCGCCCGGTTTCACGTGGACGATGTCGCCCAGTCTCACTTCTTCTACAGGAATGGTCATTTCTTCGCCATTGCGTACAACTACGGCTGTTTTGGCTTGCAAGCCCATCAGTTTGCGGATCGCTTCCGAAGAGCGTCCCTTCGCCTTCATCTCAAACAGTTTCCCCAACACGATCAACGTGATCAGTACCGCACTGGTCTCAAAGTACAGCTCCAGCATATGGCCGCCATGACCACCGATGGAGTCAATCGCGACCCACAGGCTGTAAAAGTAAGCAGCCGAGGTACCGAGAGCGACCAGCACATCCATGTTGGCACTCTTGTTGCGAAGCGCTTTGAAAGCTCCTACATAAAACTGTGCTCCGATGATGAATTGTACCGGTGTTGCCAACGCGAGCTGTACCCACGGATTCATCAAGATTTCAGGCAGCCAGATAAACGATGTGAAGGAAAAGTGGCTTACCATCGACCAGAGCAGCGGGAGCGACAGAATCGCGGATATCCAGAACTTGCGGGTCTGACGTTTGATCTCCTCTTGTCGGCGATCTACTTTTTCCTCTTCTTTTCCTTCTTCCTTGCGAGTCGCCTGATACCCCAGCTTCTCTACCTTTTGAATGATGTCAGTCACACTGACCTGCCCTGAATCGTACTCGACAGTGGCTGTTTCCATCGCCAGGTTCACATTCGCCTTCAGAACTCCATCCATTTTGTTCAAGCCTTTTTCAATTCGCGTGGAGCAAGCCGCACATGTCATTCCAGAGATGTTTAGCTCCACCTTGTCAGTGACGACGCCATAGCCGAGCGATTCAATTTTGGAGCGGATATCGTCGATGTTCGTTTTCGTTGGATCGAACACGACTGTGGATTTTTCCAATGCCAGATTGACGTTGGCGGTCTCCACTCCCTCCATTTTTCCCAAACCTTTTTCGATGCGCAGTGCGCAAGCTGCGCAAGTCATCCCTGAGATTGCAACTGTTGCCTCCGCTGTTTTGGTACTCATTTTAATCCCTCCACATACCCTTGAGGGGTATATTTTATCGTATCGTTTCCCTTACGTTGTTTCCTGTTCACACCCTTACTATACAATACCCCCTCAGGGTATATCAAGTACTTTTTTCAATTTTTTTCTAAATGGGCTTTACGTGTTGAAAACATAGGGAAAAATGATGGGTGGTCCTCTAACTTTAGTGCCGGGACGAAGCACTGCCACATGTTTTCCAGTCGCCTTTTTCCTCCCTTCGCTCGGGCGGTCTCCTTCCAAACATATGGCAGTACTTCTTAACAGCGAAGTGTTCGCCATGCTTTTACACCGTTTTGCAGGTTAACACAAGCGGCATTACGTCCAAGATATCTTTTGGGAATCGTCTTTTCCTCACTTGAACCGACTTTCACGATGTTAACACAGCTGCACAGGAAGAAGTGCATTTCCAGTCCTAGCGCCTCTGGAGCCCGACCCAGCGTAGGAATGAATGGCGGGGGTTTTCAGCCTCAACCTCTGCGAATCCATCTTCGAAACTCTACTTTTGAGGCGCTCCCGACATTTATTCCGGAGCGGACAGTCCAATCCCTCAGCGGGGCGTAGGCCGAAGCGTAGACGGAAATGCGCTTCTTCCTCCCCCACTACAGCAACTCAAAAAACAAAAAATCCCCCAGATTAACTGGGGGCAATTGGTCGATCTTCGATCTCTCTTATTTACCTTGATTCGCTTCTTTCTGATAAGCAGCCGCAATTTTCGCTGCTACTTCCGCATTGTGTTTCACCAGTGCGATGTTCGTTGCCAAGCTCTTGCCTTCTGTCAGCTTTTTCACTTTATCGAGCATGAAAGGCGTTACCTGTTTACCAGCAATGTTGTTTTCTTTTGCTTCTGCGAGAGCTTTCAGGATTACAGCCTCGATTTCCTGGTGGTTGAGTGCATCGGATTCTGGTACTGGATTCGCGATAATCATACCGCCTTTGAGGCCCAGATCCCATTTGGTGTTCATCATCTTACCTACTTCTTCTGGTGTATCGATACGCATGTCTACGCCAAAGCCGCTTTCGCGAGCGAAGAAGGATGGGAACTCATCTGTGCGGTAGCCAACAACTGGTACACCTTGTGTTTCCAAATATTCGAGTGTGCGGCCGATATCGAGGATGGATTTCGCACCTGCACATACTACCGCTACATCTGTTTGCGCCAGTTCAGTCAGGTCAGCGGATACGTCCCAAGTGATTTCGCCTTCACGGTGTACCCCGCCGATACCGCCAGTTGCAAACATGTGGATGCCAGCCATCTCAGCTGCGATCATGGTTGCCGCTACTGTAGTCGCACCGATTTTACCGCTAGCCAAAATGTAAGCGAAGTCGCGACGGCTTACTTTTGCTACATTCTTGTTCGTCGCAAACTCTTCCAGCTCGCTGTCAGTCAAACCGATTTTGATTTTGCCGTCCATGATTCCGATCGTAGCTGGTACGGCACCGTTGTCGCGAATGATTTGTTCTACTTCTTTTGCCATCTCAATGTTTTGCGGATATGGCATACCGTGCGAAATAATCGTCGTCTCCAGGGCAACTACTGGCAGGTTGTTCTCCAGTGCGTGGCGTACTTCCTCAGTAAAGGTCAAATATTGTTTCATGTCTTATCGCTCCTTTTCGAATTGTTCTACGGCCAGTTCCAATTGTTCTGCTTTTAATAGAGGAGATACGGATTGCTCTGTTTGCAATGTCAAGGCTGATGCTGCCAATCCCAAGCGGCACGCTCTCTGGAAAGACTCTCCGTTTACAATGCCATACAAGAGTCCCGACGCGAACGCATCTCCCGCACCTGTTACATCTACTACTTCCGTTGGATACGGAGCCATATGCTCCTCAACATCCTCGGACTGATAATAAATTCCTTCTTCACCCAAGGTCACGATGACGTGCTTAACGCCTCGTTCCCTGATCTTGCGGCAAGCCTCGGCGCATTCTTCGATCGTGGTGATCTTCATGCCAGCCATCAGCTCGGCTTCTTCGCGATTTGGCAAAATCGCTTCTACTCCGTCCAATTGCTGTGGGAGCTTCTTTGCTTTAATTGAAGAGACCGGGTCAACGAAGAGCAGGATGTTTTCCTCCCGACAACGTTCGATGATGTAGGCCAGGCAGTCCGCCGGAATGTTTGTATCGATGAAAACCACGTGGGCTGCTGCAATGTGCGACCATTTCTCCGCGAACATCTCCGGTGTGAGAGCATCGTAAATATCCATATTCGCCAAGGAAACAACCATTTCGCCATCGATATCGAGAAGCGCTGTATACGTTCCCGTCCGCTGCGTAGGCAGTCGCCACACTTGGCTGATATGCACCCCATGCTTTTTCGTCTCCTGCAAAAGCCAATCGCCTTCCTTGTCCTCACCAATGCTAGTAATGAGCGACGTATTGCAGCCAAGACGTCCGAGGTTCTCCGCGATATTTCGTGCCACCCCTCCACACGATTCCATAATCGTTACCGGATTGGATGAGTGTAGGCGCACCTGTTGCTTGCCGCGTGCTTTACGGTCCAGGTTGGCCCCGCCGATACAAGCAATCATTCCTTCATCACGAAGCACATAAGCCCGTCCTTTGATTTCTCCACGTTTGGTCAGCTGCGCGATGTAGCCAGCTACCGCTGAACGTGAGATACCAATCAGATCGGCCAGCTCCTGTTGCGAGATAAAAGGATTTTGCCGGATGTGATGAAGGATCTGCATGTCTTTTTCCACGGTCATCCTCCTTTCTTCTGTTTCGCTTTCACAGCTCGTTTACAAACAAAAGTTTATCATAAAGACATTTGTTTTGCATAGACCTGTTTTCATTATTATTTTTCTCATCTCAAATTGACAAATCTGCATACGACCTGTAGGATTATCTTAAATTAAAGATATCGAAGTTTCGATGAATAGGAGGGTCCATATGTCTGACAAACCACTGCGGAATGATCCCCTCGATCTTTTTGTAGTATTATCGAGGTCATACAACTGGGTTACCGCTCACTCCAATCGTCACATTCGCCAGCATGGCCTGAATCCAACCGAGTTCGGAGTCTTAGAGGTATTATTTCATAAAGGTCCTCAACCATTGCAGCAAATTGGCGAAAAAATATTGATCTCCAGCGGAAACATCACATACGTTGTGGACAAGCTTGAGAAGAAGCAATTGCTCATTCGCAAGCCCTGTTCGGCAGATCGTCGCGTGATTTATGCGGAGCTGACGGAAAAAGGACACCAATTTTTGTCTGAAATCTTCCCTCCTCATCAGCTGGCAATCGAAAAAGCGATGGAGGGACTCACACCAGAAGAACAGCGTCAGGCAATCGAGTTGCTAAAAAAGTTGGGACGCACTGCTCAGGCTACTTATTAGATGAGCAGTCCCCTCTCTCCACCACAATCGTTTTAAAAAAGTGTTGACAAAAGATCTTAAACATAATAATCTTAAAATCAAGATTTACACATTAAAAGTTAGTGACTTACTAAATGGAAGGGGAATAAAATTATCATGAGTAAAGTACTTTTTATTAAAGCAAACGACCGCCCAGTTGAGCAGGCTACAAGTGTAAAGCTGTACGAAGCTTTCACGAAGACATACAGAGAGACACATCCAAACGATGAAATCGCTGAATTGGATCTGTTTGCAGAAAACCTCCCTTACTATGGCAATGACTTGCTCACTGCTATGTGGAAAGCTGGAAACGGCTACGAGCTGACTGCTGATGAGCAAAAAGGAACTGAACTGGTTAACAAATACCTGAACCAATTCGCAGACGCTGACAAAGTTGTTATCGCATTCCCAATGTGGAACTTCTCGGCTCCTGCAGTATTGCACACGTATGTAGATTACCTCTCTCAAGCAGGTAAAACATTCAAGTACACTGCTGAAGGTCCAGTTGGTCTGATGGGTGACAAAAAAGTAGCTCTGTTGAGCGCACGTGGTGGCGTTTATTCCGAAGGCCCAATGGCTGAAATCGAAATGGCTAATAAATACATGCGCACTGTGCTCGGTTTCTGGGGCATCAGCAATGTAACAGAAGTGATCGTAGAAGGTCACAACCAATTCCAAGACAAAGCAGCTGAGCTCGTTGCAGCTGGTGTAGAAAAAGCAGCAAAACTGGCGGAATCCTTCTAAGGCCCGCCAGCCTTTTTGGACAAATATCTCAAAATAAAGATATATTAATTAAAAATAATTAAGGAGAGATGAAAAGTGTTGGATACTGGATTGCTGTTAATTCGTTTGGTCATCGGTTTGACGTTTGCAGGGCATGGTGCTCAGAAGCTGTTTGGTTGGTTTGGCGGTTATGGTTTGAAAGGAACTGGCGGCTGGCTGGAGTCTATCGGAGTTAAACCTGGCGTCGCTATGGCTTTTGTCGCTGGCTTGGCTGAGCTCGTCGGTGGTCTCATGTTTGCGGCAGGTGTAGGTATTTGGGCAAGCTCTATTTTGCTCGCATTCACAATGCTGGTTGCCATTCTGAAGGTACACGGTCAAAATGGATATTGGGTCACGCAAAACGGATTTGAATACAACCTGACCTTAATCGCAGTCGTTATCGGTGTGGCTTTGATTGGTCCAGGAGCATACGTTTTGTTTTAATCGGTGATCCCTCAATACCCGTAAGCCAGCAATCGTACTAGAGGGAGGTAACACCAGATGGAAATCCGCGTCTACACACAGAACGAGCAAGCAAAAGGACATTTTGGCGACGGTGAAATCGTAGAGAGCAAACCAATTGGCTTCCCACATGAAGGCTCCGTTGTAAAACGGGTAGGACCACTTTTTTATTGGGCATGGGCAAAATCACTGAAGACATTTGAAATCCCGTTACACCCCCACTCCGGCTTTGAGATTTTGTCTTACGTCCTCACCGGGACAGTCGGTCATCGGGATACACTCGGGAACCTTCAGGAAGTATCGACAGGCGGCGCGCAGATCATGCAAACCGGCTCTGGTGCGTACCATGCAGAAGAACTCGGCAAGGATACGGAAATGTTTCAAATCTGGTTTGAACCGCATCTCGCGCAAACAACGAAACAGCCACCGACCTACAATCAGTATGATCACGAAGCGTTTCCGTATGAGGATGTAGATGGTGTACGGGTAAAACACATCGTTGGACCGTCTGCGCCCATTCAGCTAGTAACAGATTCCATGATGAGCGATATCACGATTCCGGCAGGAGCATCATATGCACATGAGCTACCCTCTGGCTATTCTCACGCTGTCGTCATTGTCGAAGGGACTGGGAGCGTTGCAGAGAAAGCAGTCGTCAGCGAAAATCTGATGCCAGCAAGCACAGGTGACTTTGTCGTCCTCTCCGCTGAGGAAAACAGCACAGCCATCTACCAAGCAACATCCGATGCCCCCCTCCGTCTGGTGTTGATTCAAGTACCGACTGAAGTGGATTATCCGCTCTATCGTAAATAATTGATTCTTCCAACTGCCCTTATTCAATCATCCCAACCAGGCCGTCACATTTTTGTGACGGTCTTTTTCGTATAAACTCCGCCTCCACATGGGACATTAACGAGGAAATCGTTAACAATTTTTGGGGCCGATCAGAAAGGAAGTTGAACGTGGAAGATATCGTTATGACCAGAGCCATTTTTGGGACGACCATGGCCTTTCATATTATTTTTGCGACTTTAGGCGTTGGCCTCCCACTCATGATCTTGCTTGTGGAGCTTCTTTTTTGGCGGACGCGTGACCGCGATTACGAGATCATGGCCAAACGCTGGACAAAAGCCCAGGCGATCTTGCTTGGTGTTGCCATCCCCTCTGGAACAATTGCTGGTGTCCAGCTTTCCTTGTTATGGCCCGGGTTCATGGAGATCGTCGGCAGGGTAATTTCGCTGCCTTTTCAGATCGAAATATTCGCTTTCTTCGTGGAAGCCTTATTTATGTCCATCTACGTCTACGCCGCGCACCGTCTCTCCCGCAACATGCGTCTATTGAGCTTATTCATGGTACTGCTCGGTGCGACGGCCTCCGCGATCCTGATTACGAATGTCCACGCATTTGAAGGGACTCCTACTGGCTTTCGGATGGTCGATGGGCAGATCGTGGACGTAGACCCATGGAAAGCCTTTTTCAACCCCAGCTTTATTGTGACAGCAGGCCATGTGACGGTCTCTGCTTATATGACAGGAGCATTTATCGTCGCTGGCGTTGCAGCGTGGAAGATGCTACGCGCAGACAAAGGCAGTCGCGTTTATTTGTACCATCAAAAAGCACTCTTGGCCGGATTAATTGTAGGCGGCACCTTCTCCCTTTTAACCGCATTGAACGGACATGAATCCGCGCAGCTTTTGCATAAATACCAGCCGGAAAAGCTAGCCGCTGCCGAAGGGTTGTTTGAAACACAAGCATACGCCCCACTCGCGATTGGCGGCTTTACCGATCGCGAGACAAAAGAAGTCAAATACGCGATCGAAATTCCATGGGCGCTCAGCTTCCTTGCAGCCAATCGCTTTGACGAGGTCGTCGTCGGTCTTGATGATTTTCCAGAGGAGCTGTGGCCCCCGCTCTACGTCCATACCCTTTTTAACGGGATGGTGATTATCGGCAGCTTGCTGATCTTCGTTGGCTTTATCGGTTTCGCTTGGAAAAAGATGCTGAAACGCTCTCAGTTTCCTCGCTGGGTTCTCTGGGTATTTGTCGCGAGTGGACCGCTCGCCTTGTTAGGCATTGAATTCGGCTGGATTTTTGCTTGCACGGGACGACAGCCATGGGTGGTGTATCGTGTGATGAAAACAGCAGACGCCGCTACCCAAGCCGCAGGCATCTCTACGCTCTTCTGGATATTCCTCTCGGTGTACGTGTTTTTTGCGGTCGTCACCCTGCTCGTATTCCGCAGTTATTTTGGCCGCCATCCTTTGGAGCTCGATCCGCAGGAACAGCCAAAAATAGATGGAGGAACGGCATGACCGACACCATTATTGCCATTACGCTGCTCTGGATTTTTGTCGTCATCTATTCCGTCGCTGCCTCCTTCGACTTCGGTGCCGGATTCTGGTCGATGATCTACTTAAATCGTGAAAAAACCAAGGCAACCCAAATCGCCAATCGCTACCTCTCTCCCTCCTGGGAGGTCGTGAACGTCTTTATCGTATTGATCGTCGTAGCGCTCGTAACGTTTTTTCCTGGTGCGACCTACACGCTTGGGAGCCTGCTGCTGGTTCCCGGATGTCTCGTGGTGTTATTGATGCTGATTCGCAGTACGTTTATGGTGTTTTCGCACCTGATTTACAAGTATGACAAGATGCTCAGCATCGTCTCCGGCATCACCGGGATATTGGTTCCGGCTCTGTTAATCAGTGTACTTCCCGTGACCCAGGGCGGGTTCTCGCGGATGATCAATGGTGTGGAGTATCTCGACTGGGGACTGTTTATTACCAGCCCCCACGTCTATTCCTACATCGGCCTTGCCGTCAGCAGCACGCTCTTCCTCTCGTCTCTATTGCTCGCAGACTACTCCTTCGTCGCAGGTGAAAAGCAGGCCTTCGCCGTCTATCGCCGGGATGCCGTGCTTCTGGGTCCGATCACGTTGCTTGCGGCATTGGTCACCGTACTCACCATGCAAATGGAGGCGAAATGGCTGTACGACCGCATTCTCGACTATCTACCCTGGCTCATTGCATCTGCGGTCTGCTTTTTCATCAGCTATATCGCCCTCTTGCTGCCCCAGGACCGTCGATACTTCGGCATCCATCTGCCGCGAATCGCTGTCATTGTCGCCACGACACAATACTTGCTCGCCAGCTATGCGTACGGTGCGGCACGACTGCCTTACATCGTTTATCCCCATGTGACGATTGAGTCCAGCTTTACGCATCCTGATACGTTCCACGCCTTGTTCATTTGTTATTTGGTCGGCTTTGCCATTCTTGTTCCTGGTTTTATCTATTTCTGGCGGCTGTTCATGAAGGACGAGCAGTACGTCCGGCAAAAATGAATCCTTTTGCACGCCAAAAAACCCGCCCAGGCATTCATCAGCCCCGGCGGGTTTGGCTATGTGTTTTCTTTTCTTATACGAGCGCAGGCTTCTTCGCAAGCATCGTGCCTTCCTGTGCATAACGAACGTGCCAGGAGAATGCCTTTTCCAGTACATGCGGAGTGTGTCCACCGCGTGTGAGTGCTTCCTCGTAATACGCTCTCAATTGATCGCGGTACATCGGATGCGCACAGTTCTCGATTATTTTGATGGCTCTTTGACGCGGAGCCAAGCCTCTCAGGTCTGCCAAGCCTTGCTCGGTGACGATAATATCTACATCGTGCTCGGTATGATCCACATGGGAGGCAAAAGGTACGATGCTTGATATGTTGCCGCCCTTCGCGATCGACTTGGTAACGAAGATGCCCAGACGGGCGTTGCGGGCGAAATCACCAGAGCCGCCGATTCCGTTCATCATTCTCGTGCCCGATACGTTGGTCGAATTGACGTTGCCATAGATGTCCGCTTCAATCGCGGTATTGATTGCAATCAGACCAAGGCGGCGAATCAGCTCCGGATGGTTCGTAATTTCTTGCGGACGCAAGAGCAGCTTGTCGCGGTATTGGGCGAAGTTGTCAGTAACATGCTTCATCTTGTCAGCCGTCAGCGTGATCGAACAGCCTGAGGCAAACGAAATTTTGCCCGCATCGAGCAGATCAAACACCGCATCCTGCAATACCTCCGAGAAGACAGTCAGATCCGTGAATTCTGAATCGAGGAACCCGTTGAAAACCGCATTGGCTACCGAGCCGATTCCCGATTGCAATGGCGCGAGATTGTTCGGCAAGCGCCCCTCTTTTACCTCCTGACGCAAAAACTCGATCAGATGCGCCGCAATCTGTGCCGTTTCTTCGTCCGGTTCCACAATCGTCGATGGAGAGTCCAATTGATTCGTCAGGACAATTCCTTTTACTTTATTCGGGTCAACAGGAATCCCTGCTGTGCCCATTCGCTGATCTACGGACGTGAGCGGAATTGGTTCGCGTTCTCCTTGCATGGCTGGTGTATAAATATCATGGATGCCTTCCAGCTCCACCGATTGAGCCATGTTCAGCTCAATGATGACATGCTTGGCATTTTCCACAAAAATATTAGAGTTCCCCACGGATGTTGCCGGAATGATCATGCCCTCTTCTGTAATTGCAACCGCTTCCACAATTGCATAATCGATAGCGTCTATGGCTCCTTGGCGAATGGCTTCCGCTGTATGCGACAAATGCTGGTCGACGAACATCATGCTGCCATCGTTGATTTTTTTGCGCATGACCGGATCAGCCTGAAAAGGCAATCGCTTGTTGATGATCCCCGCTTCCGCCATCACGGCATCCACATCGGAGCCGAGTGACGCTCCTGTATATACGTTTACGCCAAAAGGCTTGTTCTCTTTTTTCGCCAGCTCAGCCAATGCGAGCGGCACGACCTTGGCATCACCAGCACGCGTGAAACCACTTAACCCGATCGTCATGCCATCCTCAATCCATCCTGCTGCTACCTCAGCTGTCACGATTTTATCTGCCAGTCGTTTATCGCGTAAGCGCTCCCACATCATTGTGACCTCCCATGCCATCTTTGTTGCTATTACACTAGCATACAGATTCTGAGCGGGCACTCGATTTCCAACAAAGCAGAATATTTACGCGTTTAGCTAGAAAAAGCGACAGCGAACCATTCTCATATGTCAAACATTTCAAAAGCCAAGCAATTGTCGAAATGAACTGGCGTATGTCTGGCTCACCGGGACTCTCGTCTTCTGCTTGTCCTTCATTTCCAACAAAAACGTGGAATGAAAATGCGGGTGAATGAAGCCAATCGACTCCATATTGACGAAATAAGACCGGTGACAGCGCACGAATCGCTCTTGCGGCAGCATGTACGCAAGCTCAGCCATGTTGTATTTGTTGGCATAAGAGCCACTTGCCGTATGCAGAAGCGTTTTCCCTTCATGGGAGCTGATGTAGACGATCTCGGTCAACGGAATCGGCAGCCAGCCGTCCTCCCCTTTTCCGATCAAAAACGATAGACGCGGCTCCGGATTAGTGAGCGGAACAGTTTGAGGCGGATAGATGGCGGTAATACAGCCCATGATCTGACCATCGCGCACCAACGGAAGCGAGAGTCCGTAGTACGGGACGCCAAAAATACGACTCTCCACCTGATGCCCCACTTTTCCCATTTCCATGAGCGCTTGATGGGTAGCCGAGCCGATAGGTACTACATCCCCTGGCGTAATTTTCAAATCAATATTGGAACTCGGCTGGTAGTACAAGTATTGTGAACCGTCAGAGATCGCGATCGATACCCCTTCTGGCACGACTTCCCCAATCATTTGCAGCACCTCTGGAACCAATCTGTCCTCCATGCTGATTCCTCCTTTCTTCTATTAAAACACACTTCCCTGCCCGCAAATCAATCCTTGTCTTTCCTCTCTATACAAGCGAATCCATCCGATTACTGCCAAGCACTGTGCTATCATGAGATTACAAAACATTCACGATTGTTTGAGTAAAGGCGGTGCAGCATGGATCACACCATTGTCTTGATTGCAAAAGGAACGGACACACTCGAATTTTTGCTAAAAGAGCTGCGGGCTTATTTCGAGCCGTATTGCAAAGTCATCGGTTATGCCAGCCATGAACACATTCCCGACTTGAGCGGAGTCGATCATGTTTTTATCACGACCAAATCTCCGGAGCTGTATACGGTCGCCCGCCAAGCCGTGGCCGATTCCGTACCCATCACAGTATTAAACCGTTTTTTTGAGCTGCGCAAAATGAAAGCATTGATGCAGATACCCCCGGGAACGACCGTCCCTGTCATGAACAATTCGCCTGTGACTGCACAGGAGGTCATTCAAAATTTACTTGAGGCGAACGTCGACCATTTGAATTACGTTCCCTTTCACCCTGGCTGTACTTTTGATGAACTCGAATTTCAGTATGCCATCATTATGAGCATTCCCGACGTACCGCTTCCTCCTCATGTGGAGGTTATCGATCTTGGTTTTCGCAAAATCAACATTCATGACCTGATTGATACGGGGCGTAAGGTAGGTGTGCCGATTGAGTGGGAGCGCGAGTACTTGTCTGCCTTCATTGCAGAAATGTCTGAGCTCGCCAAAATGCTCGGCACCTCCTACGCGGAAGTACAGAAGCTGAACAGCCAGCTACAATCTACGTTTCAGGCAGTCAAAGACCCCGTTATTGCTTGTAACGAGCAAGGTCTGATCACGTTTATGAACGATGTCGCCGTTGAGTTGTTTTGTCCGCATGCCTCCCCTATTGTCGGACAGCCCTATACGGTGTTGAAGGAACACAGCTTGCTGCAGCCCTTTTTTGAAACGGAGGATCAGGAGGATGCCCTCGTCTCTATTGATCATAGACAATTTATCGTCAGCAGTCAGAGCATCCGCCGCAGGCACGAGCATTTAGGCTTTGTTTGTACGCTAAAAGACGTGACCGAAATCCAGCGCTTGCGAACCACGCTCACTTTGCGCGGTCATACAGCGACCTACTCGTTTTCTGATATCAAAGGAAAAAGCCAACCTCTGCTCCAAGCCATCGAGCTCGGCAAAAAAATGGCGAAAAACAACCAAACGATCCTGCTTACAGGCGAAAACGGAACGGGAAAAGAGCTGTTCGCCCATGCTATTCACCAGCACTCTCTGCGCAAGAATGGACCCTTCGTGGCGATCAACTGTGCCTCTTTGCCGGAAAACCTGCTGGAGAGCGAGCTGTTCGGCTACGAAGATGGTGCCTTCACTGGAGCACGAAAGGGTGGGAAGCCCGGTCTGTTTGAGCAAGCGGACGGTGGCACGATTTTTCTCGATGAAGTCGGTGATATCTCTGGGGCCATTCAGGTCAAGCTGCTTCGCGTGCTGCAAGAAAAGCAGGTCATCCGTGTAGGCGGTACGGGCATTCTGTCTGTGGATTGCCGCATCATCGCAGCTACCAACCGCGATTTGGAGGATGCCGTTTCCCAAGGGGTTTTTCGCGAGGATCTGTTCTATCGTTTAGCTGTCCTGCCGATCCAGATTCCGGCGTTGCGTGAGCGAATCAGTGATATCCCACTCCTCATTGAGGAGCATCTGGAGCAACAAGGTATTCGCAAATCATGGTCACCAGAAGTAATGGAGTTATTCAATCGTCATGACTGGCGGGGGAATATCCGTGAACTGAAAAATGTCGTCGACTATGCCATCACGGTAAGCGAGCATCCTGTCATCGGTGTTCAGGATCTCCCCAAGCGCTTGACGGACCGCTTGTTTCAAAAGCAGCAGGCAGCTATTGTCCCGACTATAGACGACGACCGAGACTTGGATATTCTATATTGCTTGCATCATTATTACATTTCCAACAAACCGGTAGGCCGTTATCAGCTGGCGCATTCCCCTGCACTGCAATCCGTTGGCTGGACGGAGAGCGCCCTGCGGAACAAGCTAAAATCGCTGGAACAGCAAGGCTTGGTACGTTCTGGAACGACGCGGCAAGGAACCACTATCACGTTGACAGGTATCGAATTGCTACGAACACACGGGCGGATTTAACTTCCGCCCAATGAATAATAGGATGTATTAGGCTGCATAAAACCTAATAAACATTCCTAAAGCTTATGCTACCCTTTTTCCTTTCTGAAGAAAAACCACTCATACCGCTTGTTTTCACGAAATTTCGACACTTGGCACGCCCCTTGCTTGTAATAAGCAAAAAAAAGCGAGGTGACCTCATGTCTACACATCAATCGAAGCCTGCAAAGAAACGTTTTTCTGTGCCGCATACGTACGCCATCCTCTTTATTATCATCATTTTGGCAGCCCTAGCTTCCTACGTACTCCCGACGGGTGAGTTCGAACGGGTCAAGGACGAAGCCTCTGGTAAAACAGTCGTGGTTAACGGGAGCTACCATCCTGTAGAGAGTGACCCGGTCTCATTCTTTGACATGTTCAAAGCGATTCCAGAAGGGATGCAGAAAGGCTCACAAATCATTTTCTACATCTTTATTGTAAGCGGTGTATTCGGAATCATCCGCCAGACCGGAGCGATTGAGGCCGGGATCAATAAAGGTGTCCGACATCTGGAAGGTCGGGAAAAGCTACTCATTCCCGCTTCCATGTTCCTCTTCTCCATCGGTGGCTTCACCATGGGAATGGCGGAAGAAAGCATTATTTTCGTTCCGATCGGTATCGCGCTGGCTCGTGCGATGGGGTTCGATGCCGTAACGGGTACCGCGATGATTACCATGGGAGCAGCAGCGGGCTTCATGGGCGGGATGATCAATCCATTTACAGTTGGGGTCGCGCAGTCGCTCGCACAATTGCCGCTCTTCTCTGGACTCACCTTCCGTGCTGTCGTATATGTCTTCGTACTCGCCTTTGCCATCTGGTACGTCATGCGCTATGCGTATCGTGTCAAAGCAGACCCGACCAAGAGTGTGCTTTATGGCGTTGAGAACCAAGCAAGCCCTGAGCAAGCAACAGTAGACATTCCTGATTTGAATGCGCGTCACAAGCTCGTGTTCCTTGTGATGGTCTGTGGTCTCGCTTTTAACGTATACGGTGTATTCAAGTACGAATGGTTCCTGACGGAGCTCACCGCTTCCTTCCTGATCATGGGTCTGGTCGCTGGTCTCCTCGGTGGTTTGTCGGTCAATACGCTGTTTGACTCCTTTGTCGCTGGTGCGAAAGCCGTTACGTTTGGCGCGCTGATCGTCGGTTTTGCCCGCGCCATTACGGTCGTCCTGGAAGACGGAAAAATCATTGATACGATGATTAACGGTTTGACCTCGGCGATTGGTCATTTGCCAGATGCCGTAAACGTCATCGCCATGTTTGTGATTCAAGCGTTTCTTAATCTCTTCATTTCTTCTGGAAGTGGACAGGCAGCGACTACCATGCCAATCATGGTGCCGATTGCGGACTTGCTCGGCATCCAACGTCAGGTAGCAGTACTCGCCTTCCAATACGGTGATGCGGTAACCAACTCCATTATCCCGACTTCTTCTGCGTTGATGGGCTATCTGGCTGTTGCAGGCATTCCGTATGAGAAATGGGTCAAATTCATTTGGAAGCTCTTGCTCGGCTGGGCCGTGATTGCCTCAGTCGCTCTCATTGTCGCTGTGACAATCGGCGTTTCTTAAAGTAGCCTTCGCTTCACTTATCGACTACCCACGAACAAACCGATGGAGGAACCATGCGCACAACTATCGAACAATTGCAGCCCGCCATTTTTTCTCTATACGATCATCTTCATCAACATCCAGAGATAAGCTGGGAGGAAGTCCAGACTACCTCTTTCATCGCAGACTTCTTGAACAAACACAATTGCCGCGTCACTACCTTTGACGACGTGACGGGAGTCGTCGGCGAATGGGGCGATCTGACCCCAGGAAAATTCACTGTAGGCGTACGAGCAGACATGGATGCACTCTGGCAAGAAGTGAACGGCGTCTTTACCGCGAACCATTCCTGCGGACACGATGCGCACATGACCATGGCGTTAGGCGTCCTCATGGTTTTGCAAGCGATGGACGTTCAGCTCCCTGGGCGTCTGAAGCTCATTTTCCAACCAGCGGAAGAAAGCGGAAATGGCGCGCTTGCCATGGTAAACAAGAAGGTTGTGGACGACATTGATTTCCTGTACGGCGTTCATTTGCGTCCCATTCAGGAAATCCCTCGCGGCACGGCTGCTTCCGCTATTATGCACGGCGCGGCGGGGACCATTTTTGGACAGATCAAAGGTGCAGATGCTCACGGCGCACGACCTCATCTCGGGGTCAATGCCATTGAGGTAGCCGCTGCGATTGTCGAGCAGTTAAAAGGCATTCACCTTGATCCACTCGTTCCGTATTCCGTCAAAATGACGCAGCTTGCAGCCGGCAGCAAAAGCAGCAATATCATTCCGGGCTCAGCGCATTTCCACTTGGATCTGCGGGCACAGACGAATGAAGTCATTCACGCCCTATTTGCCCGTGTCGAGCACATTTTGCAGCACGTTTCCCGTCTGTATGAGGTTGAGCTGACTTACGAGATCACCGAACGCGTCTATGCCGCGGAAGTGAACGAAGAAGCGAGACTGATCATGGCGGATGCCATTACCCAAACATTGGGAGCAGATAAGCTCGAACCACCGATCCAGACACCTGGCGCGGAAGACTTCCACTACTACACCAAGGAACGTCCACAGCTTCGTGCGACCATGCTTGGATTAGGCTGTGGCCTTACACCAGGACTTCATCACCCGCAGATGACTTTTGAAAAAGAAGCACTGCTAGACGGAATCGAGATTTTGGCAAGAACGGTACTGAAAACGTTTGAATGCCCATCCAAACGAACGGTTGAGGAGAGATGACATGAAAATCGAACGCGTGGACCTGCAACGAATCAAAATCCCGTTGAATTCCCCTTTTGAGACGAGCATGGGAGTCGAGACCCACAAGGAATGCATTCTGGTACGTGCATACAGCGGTTCCCATGTCGGCTTCGGCGAAAGCGTCGCGATGGACGTCCCTGTCTACAATGAAGAAGACGTCGATACAGTCTGGTACATGCTTGAAAAGTATTTGATCCCACAGCTGTTTGCACGTGAGATCGAGCATCCTGATGACGTATCCCGTCTCTTCTCCTGGATGCGCCGCAACCATATGGCCAAAGCCGCTTTGGAAGGTGCCGTCTGGGATCTGTACGCCAAAATGAACGGCCTCTCCCTCTCCCAAGCATTGGGCGGAACTCGTACGACGATTGATGTCGGTGTGAGTATCGGAATCGAGCCGACTATCGAAAAACTGCTGCAACGCGTAGACGGCTTCATCCGTGATGGCTACAAAAAAATTAAAGTAAAGATCAAACCCGGCTTTGATGTCGAGCCAATGCGTGCAATTCGCAACACGTTTGGGCCAGACGTCCCTCTGATGGCGGATGCAAACTCTGCGTATACACTGGCGGACATGGAGATGCTGAAGGCTTTGGATGGCTTCGGTCTGATCATGATTGAACAGCCTTTGGCCCATGACGACATCATCGACCATGCGACCTTGCAAAGGGAACTGCAAACACCGATCTGCCTCGATGAGAGTATTCATACCGTGGAAGATGCCCGCAAAGCACTTGAGCTGGGCAGCTGCCGGATCATCAACATCAAAATCGGTCGCGTAGGCGGTCTGACAGACGCCAAGAAAATCCATGACCTATGTGCGTCACGCGGCGTGCCTGTATGGTGCGGAGGAATGCTGGAGGCGGGGATTGGCCGTGCTCACAATATCGCGATGGCATCGCTTGGCAACTTTACGATTGCTGGCGATACGTCTCCTTCCCATCGCTATTTTGCTGAAGATATCGTGACACCCGTCATCGATTTTGCAGCTCCTGGTATGCTGGCTGTACCAACCGCTCCGGGAATTGGCTTCGAAATCAATGAGTCTGCCATTCGCAATGCCTTGATCGAGCATAAAAGCTACCATGCCAATCGCGAGTCTACTACGACGGTCATTCCGACCTGGTAGACGAATCAATCGAAGTGAAAAAGAACAGAGAGTGCCTATTGGCCTCCCTGTTCTTTTTATTTAGGTGATTGTATTAATCCGTAATCGTCAAAAGCTTGCACAAATTACGCTCGGCAAGAGCCCTCTTCTCTGGCGGAAACCGCTTTAGTAGATCCAGTGCAGCATACGGAAGCTTCAATGCATGAGGATCGCTGTATAGTCTTTCCCAGTATAGCGGTGAAAAAATTTCCTCGAACGCCGGCTCCTTCACCTCATCCTCCAAAGTAAACTCAGGAACATGGCGATTCAAATAGATTTGAAGACGATGGTTCTCGATACCAGGCTTCACAATATCCTCATAACCGAATCGCTCCAGATCTGTTAACGCATGAGCATGTGTGATGTTATGGACGACCTCGCTCGCCAAATGATAGCGTACCCCGTTAATATCACGCGGCGGTATAACCAAATGCAACTCGTCAAACGCCCGCTCTGCCATCTCTGCGGTTGTATCGTAAGGCGCAACCTCGTCCTTGACATCGTCAATCGTCATACCATGGTAATCATCGATGCCCCAATATCGGTCTTTCCTGTCTTCTGTCGTCGCTTGGAGAATCTTGACCAATCCATTCACCACAGTTGGAGTGATCATATCAGGGCGTTCGCGCAGTGCTTTTAATGCCAACACACCTAGTGCTAGCCCATGGCCTGAGGTCCGAAGCTGCTTCACATTTTGCTGGAGGCCATTGATGACGTGCTGTAACAAGGAGGGGTCAGCTTGCTCGTCTTGATCTAGTGGAACAAACCATTCAGGCTTCTGCTTGCGGAAGGACTCGCATGTCCGCTCAATGCCGTCTTTTACATGTTCAGGGAGATCGTGCTCACGATTCATGAAGTACCCTGCCAATAAGGCTGCCCCATAATGACCGTCGAACCATCCCGCTACAGCTGCACGTGCCATTCCCGTAATGCCAAGCTCCAAGTAAGAATCAAGTAAACGCATATAACTTCCTCCTTTTTCCATTTATGTACCCATAATATAACATACATTTTTGTTTGTAAAGTATGATATTTTTGATTTTTTGCTCATAGTAAAAGGCCCCGAATATCCGGAGCCCCCTTTATCTACTAGCTATCATTTCCCTTAATCCAGCTTAAAATCTACTTCATCTGTATCCGGTCGATAATCGACAATCAACCCTTTTCCATTCATATACCACAGCTCATCTTTTTCCATATAGAATGTAATGCCATCCTCTACTGTCGAAATGCCGATTTCATTTGGCAACTCCTTGGCAATCCCCATCGAGAATGAATCCTGAACCGTACTAACGCCTCCATACCGGACAAAAAAACGAATGCTGTCTCCTTCTTTGCATCCCCATTCTTCCCGAAACCATGCTACCGCGGCTTTTGTGATCGTAATGTTCATTAGTACGCCACTCCTCTCTTCTCTTCTAGTTTACCTCAATTTAGAGATATTTGAAACATAAAAGTATGTTAAATGGAATTGCTCTCCCATTTGAAAAAGAACCGATTCCCTGCGCTGGGAAAACGATTCTTTTCATCTGTATTAAGGCTTTATTGGAAGTGTAACCAAAAAACTCGTTCCGATACCTACCTCACTGCTGACCTGAATTTTTCCGTGGTGCGCGTCCACGATCCATTTGGCAATGGAAAGCCCCAAGCCAGTTCCTTCTGTCGCTCGGGAGCGCATTTTATCCACCCGAAAGAAGCGGTCGAACATATACGGAATGTCTTCTTTGGAAATCCCGATTCCACTGTCTTTTACGAGAATCGAGACGCGGCCGCCTTCCTTTTTGCAAGCGACATAAATCCGGCCATCCTTGTTGGTATACTTCAATGCATTGTCCAGCAAGATAACCAAGAGCTGGTGGAGACGTTCTTGGTCCCCTACCATCTCTATCGGTTGCTCGATGTTTGTCTCCAACCGAATTTCCCTTGCGATAGCAAGCTGTGCAAAAACCTGGGTGCATTTCATCGCAACTTCGTCTAGGCGAAGCGTTTGACTCATGATCTGTAGCTCGTTAGAATCACTGCGAGCCAGTGTGAGCAAATCAGCGACAAGCTTGCTCAAACGCTTGGCCTCCTGCATCCCAATCATGATTTTTTCACTTTCCTGTTCAATGGTGTGATCCGGGTGGCGAAATAGCCTCTCCAGATTGACCATGATCGCGGTTAGCGGCGTCCGCAGCTCATGAGACGCATCGGCGATAAACTGCTGCTGCTTTTCCCACGAGACCTGGATCGGAATTAATGCCTTTCTCGCCAAAAACCATCCTGCTACGATCGCAATGACAATACTGATAATGTCGCCGATTACCACAACGTACAGCAAGCTGTCCAGCATATTTTGCTCAGGGGCCAAATTGTAAATCAATTGAAACTGGGACGCCGTCTGTATCCGATTGCCTACAATGACCTTTTTCGGTACCGTCACCGTCTGCACGCGATATACTTGTCCATTCACTGTTTTTGTCTCGATCCCGTCTGCCTTTCCGTTATGCTGGAATTCGGCATATTCCTCTGGCTCCAGCCGGTCTCCAAATGCTGTACCGATGACACGGCCAAAGCTATCCCAGACGAGCAAAACATATCGTCGATCCAGTTCGTTAAACTTTTTTCTCTCCTGACGATTGTACGGAAAAGGATCGTCCTCAATTCGATGGAGACGGGGCAAAGAATCTACCGCTAGCCTTTGACTGACTTTGGACATTTCTCTGTCCACCTGAGAATAAAGACGGTACTTCATCGTGTAGTAGACTGCACTCCCCAGCCCATTCAACAAGAGGAGCACTACGACTACGTTCAAGGTCACGAGCCGAATCCTCGTTTTTTGAAACATTATTTATCTTCCTTTTTCAAAATATAGCCCACATTGCGGATCGTTCGGATGAAGCCTTCATAAGCGCCCAGCTTCTTGCGCAGGTAATGGACATACAAATCGACTACTCCGTAATTGGCTTCCGAATCAATTCCCCATACGCGATCAAAGATTTGTTGTCGGATCAATATTTGCTCCCGATTTTGCAGGAAGTACTTAAGTAATTCATACTCCTTCGTTGTCAGTTTCATCGGCTCATCATCAACAAATCCGTCATACTCATTTATCTTCAACGATATTGGACCATACGCCAGCTCGCCTTCCATGCTGGTTTTCCCTTGGCGACGCAAAAGGGCTCTCACTCTCGCCGTCAGTTCTTCGGCAGCAAAAGGCTTGACCAAATAATCGTCTGCTCCAGCATCCAATCCCTCGACTCTCGACTCTACACTATCTTTTGCCGTTAAAAACAAAACTGGCGTCATCATGCCTTTCGCACGCAATGTTCTCACCAGTGAAAGACCATCCATTCCTGGCATCATGATGTCCAGGACCAACAAATCGTAGATGCCGCGTTCCGCTAATAGCAAGCCGTCATCTCCGCGCTCTGCCGTATCTACCTGATATCCTTCATCAGTCAGGACGCCGGCAATTGTCTGAAGCAGAGCTTTTTCATCTTCCACTGCAAGAATAAGCATATTGATCCCTCTTTCATTTGAAAAAGCTGTATGTCATTCAGCATAGCATAATCGACTGGAATCACAATAATGGCCATGCTCGCCAATCGTGGCTGTGCACACGCTCCTTTTATTAGAACACGGATTTTTTTGAATCAGATTTGTAAATGTCTACATGCATACAAAAAAAGCTGCATTCTCCATTACTTTTGCAAGTAATCGGGAATACAGCTTTTCGTCTTATTCCTTCAAAACTGA
>NZ_JBFEFW010000004.1:0-302905 GCF_047229145.1 Brevibacillus jepli | reverse complement strand
GAGCTTTAAGATGTCAAAGTTAAAAAACAGAGAATGAGCGAGAAAACAGGAGAAAACATTACTTTATAGTGGGAGGATTTCACATGCCACATGGTTGCAACGAAAACGCCAGCGGACTGTGCTCCGAAGCCGAAGGGATAGGTACAGTCGCAAGCGGAGATGGCTCACATGCAGAAGGCTGTGGAACTGCGGCGAGCGGGAGGTGTTCACATGCGGAAGGAAACAGAACTAGGGCGAGCGGGTTTGGCGCCCATGCAGAAGGGATTGGGGGAACTGCAAGCGGACTCGCCGCTCATGCGGAAGGCTTTAACACGGTAGCAAGCGGAGATGAGTCACATGCGGAAGGGAAAGGGACGATTGCAAGCGGATTGATTTCCCATACCGAGGGTCTCTTGACAACGGCAACTCAACTGGCTGCACATGCGGAAGGGATATCTACCGCGGCAAGAGGACGCGCTTCTCATTCGGAAGGGGAAAACACAGCAGCTAGCGGGGATTCCGCACATGCGGAAGGCTTCAACACAAATGCCAGTGGAGATGCAACTCATGCGGAGGGTACAGCCACAACTGCCAGTGCAATATCTGCTCATGCTGAGGGGAATGGTTCAGTTGCCAGTGGAGAAAGTTCCCATGCCGAGGGTAACTCTACTGAGGCTAGTGGGTTTGCATCCCACACAGAGGGTTCTTTCACCCTTGCCAGCGGTGATAGAGCTCATGCGGAGGGTAATGGTTCAGTTGCTGGTGGAAATAATTCCCATGCAGAGGGGGTTAGAACAGTTGCCAGTGGAGATAGTTCCCATGCCGAGGGTAATTTTACAGAGGCAAATGGATTTTCAGCGCACGCAGAGGGTACTCTGACAGTGGCTGAAGGAGAAGGTTCCCATGCGGAGGGTTTTCGTACACTTGCCAGTGGAGTGATTTCCCATGCGGAGGGGCGAGGGACAGAGGCTAGAGGAGATTCAGCGCATGCAGAAGGTTTTAACACACTTGCAAGTGGAAATCACTCCCATGCCGAAGGTCGTAGCACAGAGGCCAGAGGAGAGTCATCCCATGCCGAGGGCTTTAACACTCTTGCCGACGGAGAAGTTTCCCATACGGAAGGGTCGGGCACGTGCGCAAGTGGACTCAGGGGTGTGCATGTGATGGGGAGTAACGGTGCTCCCAATCCTGCGGTAGATTTACAGTTTTCCTGGTACCTTGTCAATGGGGTAGCTCCATGCGACACAACTGCCGTCGTCGCCAAAATATTAAACAACGGCAGTGCGTGTTTCAACTCGTCCGTGACCGCTGCTGCGTTTAACATAGCCGCAGGTGCTTGCGATTTTGCCGAAATGTTTGAAACGGCGGATGGCCAGCCGATTGATATAGGCTATTTTGTCACTTTTGACGGAGAGAGTGAAGCTATTCGGAAAGCCACTTCGCAAGACGACTATATCCTGGGAGTGACCAGTTCCAATCCGGGGATTTTAGCGAATGTGGAAGATCCGGGGTGCAGTAAATTCGTGTTCGATGAATGGAATCGGATCCAATACCATGAGGTCGTGATTCCTGCGACAACGGATCGGGAAGGGAAAATCATCATACCTGAACGAACCGAGCAAAGACCCATCATTAATCCATATTGGGATCCAAATCAGAAGTGTCAAACCCGTTTAGATTTACCGAACTGGGTAGCTGTCGGTCTCATTGGCAGATTGCTTCTTCATGACGATGGCACGTGCCGGGCAGGTGGATATTGCAAGCCAAACGACGACGGGATTGCGACGGCTTCGCGTACAGGTTATCGGGTGATGAAGCGGAAAGGAAACAATCAGATCTTGGTGTTAATTAAATAATAGAAATACAAGTCCAAATTTGTTAGGAGGGACTCGTATGCCACACGGTTGCAACGAAAACGCCAGTGGTCAATGCTCTGAAGCCGAAGGGATAGGCACAGTCGCAAGTGGAGCAGGCTCCCACGCCGAGGGATGTGGAACAGAGGCAAGCGGGAGATGTTCGCATGCGGAAGGAAACAGAACTTCGGCGAGCGGAATGGGAGCCCATGCGGAAGGAATTGGCGGAACAGCAAGAGGACTCGCCGCTCATGCGGAAGGCTTTAACACGGTAGCAAGCGGAGATGAGTCGCATGCTGAAGGGAAAGGGACGGTTGCGAGCGGCTTGATTTCTCATGCGGAGGGTCTAATGACGACCGCAACTCAATTGGCTGCCCACGCGGAGGGAATATCTACGGCGGCAAGAGGACGTGCTGCCCATGCGGAAGGGGAAAATACCACTGCCAGTGGAGCTGCTTCGCATACTGAGGGAAATGGTACCGTAGCCAGTGGAGCTGCTTCGCATACTGAGGGAAATGGTACCGTAGCCAGTGGAGCTGCTTCGCATGCTGAGGGAAATGGTACAGTAGCCAGTGGAGCTGCTTCGCATGCTGAGGGAAATGGTACAGTTGCCAGTGGAGCTGCTTCACATGCAGAAGGTCTTCTCACAGAGGCGAGTGGAATTGCATCACATGCGGAAGGTAATGACACAGTGGCTAGTGGAGAAGGTTCCCATGCCGAGGGAATTCTTACAAATGCCTCCACATCAGGGGCTCATGCCGAAGGTTCTTTAACAAATGCTATTGGACTATCAGCTCATGCCGAAGGAGCTCTCACATTCGCGGCTGGACTCGCTTCCCATGCTGAAGGTGCTATTACGTTTGCGATTGGAGAAGCATCCCATGCGCAAGGAATTAGAACGATGGCAACCGGGAGATATTCCCATACAGAGGGGGCGGATACGAGCGCCAGCACACTGGAGGGAGTGCATGTCATGGGTCGGAACGGTGCTCCTAACGTTGCAGCAGGAGATTTGCCGTATTCCTGGTATCTCGTTAATGGAGCAGTTCCGTATGATACAGCAGGTGTCGTTGCCAAAATTTTAAACAACGGCAGTGCTTGCTTTGATTCGAGTATAACGGCTTCTGCGTTCAACATAGCCGCCGGCGCTTGCGATTTTGCCGAAATGTTTGAAACGGCGGATGGCCAGCCGATTGATGTAGGTTATTTTGTCACCTTTGACACAGAGGGTGAAACGATTCGCAAAGCCACTTCCAAAGACGACTACATTTTGGGAGTGACCAGCTCCAATCCTGCGATTTTGGCGGATGTAGTAGATCCGGGGTGCAGCAAGTTTGTGTTCGATGAATGGAGTCGCATTCAATACCATGAGGTCGTGATTCCTGCGGTAACGGATCCGGCTGGAAAAATCATCGTACCCGAACGAACCGAGCAAAGGCCCAAAATCAACCCATACTGGGATCCGGATCAAAAGTGTAATACGCGGAAAGAATTACCTAACTGGGTTGCAGTCGGTCTTATTGGCAAGCTGCTTCTTCACGACGATGGCACGTGCAGAGCGGGTGGATACTGCAAGCCAAACGACGACGGAATTGCGACCGTTTCGCCTACAGGTTATCGGGTAATGAAACGGACAGGAAACAATCAAATCATGATTTTATTTAATGGAAATCGTGTGTAGAAAATTTTTTCAAGGGAGATGGAAAAATGAATACACAAGATAGACATGAAAGGCACTTGCAACGACTCGAGAGACATAAAGAGAAGATCGCCAAAATGGAAGCAAGGTTGGGAGCGCTTCCAGAGCAATTGAGAGTGGAACATTTAAGGGTAACTGACATGATGAAGAACAGGCTCGAAAGGATAGAAAATGAAATTCAAAGGATGTAAATATGTGTAATCGTAATCCAGAAGCTCAAAGTTTCTGGGTTTTTTGTCTCATATAAATAAAGCGAGCCGCCTCCCAAGCAGCTAAAAACTACTTTTGAGACAGCCCTAACGGCGTGATCACACATAATAGAAGCAAGTAAGAACAATCGAGAAAACAATCAAGCTCGTGCCAGACGTGAGAAGAAGTGACGTTCCGATCCGCACGAGTGATTCTTTTTTTTCCGCGAAAGCAGGATCGTTTGCCTGAACAATGTCACTGTCCATCATGCGAGGCTTGCGGAAGAACATTCCTTTCAATAGCTTGAATCCGTTCAGAAAAACGGTGAAAAACCCGGAGCGGGTAACGACGGCAATGCTTCCAACGACTAGCAGTAAAAGCCCGATGAGAAAGCTTTGGTTAATCAATGGCACCAAAACAGCTGCTTGGAAAGTAATTCCTGCCATTATGCTACTTATGACAGAGAGAGCGAGTAGGAGAATGAGCCATTTTTTCAACGAAGAAGCACGTCCTTTTTATAGTGTAGGTGCAATGCGCCCTGCTTCCCGCAGAAAAGCTCGAACGGCAGGTGAGGCTTCACGAGGCGAGTGTACAGCCAAGCCGATTTGTCGATACAGCGGCGGAGACAGTTCTTTTACAGCTACTTCAACAGGTAGTTTCGCAGGTAGAATCAGAGACGGAACGACGGTTACTCCGACACCGCTTTCTACCATTGCGAGTATCGTTGCATTGTCGGCTATTTCATACGCAACATTTGGTGTAAGCCCAGCCTTGGCAAATTCCGCGCCAATCAACAAGTTACAACCCGCCATGGGCATAAGAAACGATTCATGTACCAGTTGCTGCAAGGTTAGCGAGTGCTCTTTTGCCAAAGGATGATTTGCTGGAACGATAGCCTGCAAGACGTCCTTCGTAAGCAGGATTCCTTCCAGCTCGTCATCGGGCCAAACATGAAAACCGACATCGACAACCCCTGAGAGAATCCATTCTTTTATTTCCTGATAGCTTCCTTCGTACAACCTTGTTTTCATATGCGGATAGTGACTCTGCATCAACTTCAGCAATTTTGGCAGTATCTGAGCGGTTACGCTGGGAAAAGAACCGATCCGGATCGTTGCATCGTGAAGCACACTGCATTCACTCGCTACCTGTTTGATGTGAGCTACGCTTTCCAAAATAGAGCGAGCAGAGGCTACTATTTGTTCCCCGGCTGCAGTCAGCTTGACACCGCCACGATTGCGGATAAACAAGGAAATGCCGAGCTCTTTCTCCAGAGCACCGATCGTATGACTCACGCCCGACTGGCTCAAACCGATTTGCTCACCTGCTCGCGTAAAGTTGCCAGTGTTGGTGACAGCAACGAGCACTTCCATTTGAAACAAAGTCATGGAGTTCTTCCTTTCATGAAGTTTTTATCATGGTTGGTATGCGAAAGCTTCATTTTACAGCGCGGTTGCTTCATTTTAAGATGAAAAGCAAGAGAAGCATTCATTTTACAAAAGGAGAGAAACAAGGATGAATCATGTGAGCGTATACCATGTAGATGCCTTTACGAGTGAGCCTTTTGCAGGCAATCCCGCAGGTGTGATCCCGGAAGCAGGTACTTTGACTTTACAACAAATGCAGAAAATTGCCAATGAGTTGAATCTTCCTGAGTCGGCCTTTTTGACGCCATCTGACCATCCGGAAGCAGATTTTCGTATTCGGTATTTTTCTCCTGCGGTTGAGATCGACTTTTGCGGCCATGCGACAGTAGGCTCCGCCTGGTTGTTAGCAACAGAACGCGGCTGGTTGGAAAAGGGGAACCGCATCGTGTTTGAGACAAACGTTGGATTGATTCCAGTTCAGTTGGTGGTTGAGGATGGCCAATTACAGCGAGTGGAAATGACCCAGATCAAGCCTTCTGTGAAGGAGATTGATGTAGACAGGGAAGAGGTAGCGAGACTGGTTGGCATAAAGCCAGATGACCTGGACGATCGTTATCCAATGAAGCTCGGTTCCACCGGCAATCTGCATCTGCTCGTTCCAGTCCGCACCCGTCAGGCAATCGATGCAGCACAGCCATTGCTCTCAACGCTCGCAGAAATGAACAAGGAACATAGCATTACAACAACCCATTTGTTTACGTGGGATGCTCCACGTGGCTATGACTTGTATACGCGTGACTTTGCCCCTGCGATCGGGATTGCAGAAGATCCAGTGACAGGTGCTGCAAACGGTGCGTTGGCTGGCTATCTTGCATTGGAAGAGTTGCTACCTGCTGGACAAGTTAATCAACTCGTCGTAGGGCAAGGGCATGCGATCGGGCGGCCAGGGACGTTGTATGTAACGGTTGATAGGTCGGGGGAGGAACCTGTTATTCGCGTAGCGGGTGAGGCGCATGTGACGATTGCGGGGCAGATGAGGGTATAAATGATGATAGTCTGCAAGGAAGACGTTCTTGAATAAGGACGTCCTTTTTGTTTCCTGTTGATCCAATATAAGGGGTTCGTTATAATCCGAATTGTGTGTTTTATGGTGATTAATCTTAAAAAGTAGGGGGTAACTTATATGGAGGCGATCATACTTACTCCGCTAATAGTAGGAATGATAATTCTCTATATCTTAACACCTTTTCTTAAAAGCAAAATATCAGGCATACTTTGGTTAGTAATTGGAGGACTATGCACATTACTTCTCCTATCCATTGAAGGAGTAAAGATAGCCGTGATGCCTTTTCCCGTCATAATGATAGTGATCGGAAGTTTATTATGCTTAAAAAATAGGAAAGCCGCATATGTGAGTTGGCTAAGTATTTTCATATGGTTTAGTATTTTGTATACGATTTTGTTAGGTATTCCAGGAGCATTGATGCTCATAGTAGGTCTTACTTGGAGTATTTATATGAGAAAGCGTTTTGACACACATTTTGCTTAAGAAATGGGTGAGTAAAATGAGAAGAGTAATGGATGCTACAGGTAAGCTATTTGATCGAGTTGATTTTACAGAAGCTACGATATTTTTTCAGGTTCATAGAAAATTACCCCAGACAATAGCTATTGAAGTATGGGGAGTCACACTCATAGGAAATCAAAACGATAAGGATTACTATGTAGCTGGAATATCTACCATCAATTTTGAAGGAGTGACATCCGGTCTCTTAGAAGTTTCGATATACCAGTCTGGCGAAAAGCTATCAAAAGGTTGGGGAGAGCCCTTCGATCACGAGGACTATCAATACCATCTCGGTGGAGTATTAGATTGGCCAAGGGGTTATTGTCAACTAGGTATGAACGCAACTGGAAAAGTGACAGTGTCATTTGAAACAAATGATTGTGTATCTACTGGCGACTATGTGATGAATCCAGAAAAATATACGTACAAAGAGGAATAGAGATTACGCATGCCAAAAAAGAGTGAAGCCTCAGGCGAGTAGTTACATACTTGCTTGGGGTTTCTTTTTGATCGAGTTCATACTAAACCAACAAAATTTATTATATCAATAGACTTATTTGACACATAAAAGAATGACAAAATTAGGATATTATGGTATTTTCTCTGTAAAAATATGTCATGACTCTCGTGTAATGTCGAGTCGCATGGAAGGGGATCGATACATTTGCTCTTAGCAATCAAAGCTAGCTTTGCACTTGTCTTTGTCGTAATATTCGTGAAAGTTACCGCTTTGTTAAAACAAACACAGGTACAGGTCCATAACTTTCACCCGTTCATTCCGGAAACGGGGCCTGCGATCGGAACCCAGCTACAATCGTTATCTTTCCGCACGCTGAACGGTCAAGAGCACCGACTGGATCATCTTCCCCGTCCGCTAATCGTAAACTTCACCCATACAGGCTGTGGTCACTGTGCCAGTCATGTGCACGAACTATTGTCCGAGGGAGGGGAACTCACAGCTGCATCCGTTATCATCTCGACAGAATCCGAACAATTATCCACTTCCCAATGGCTGCAAGAAAACAAAATAGCTGGCATCCCTGTACTAATTGGCAATAGCCCTATGCTGGAAACGTATCAGATCAATCATTTCCCAAGCATATTTGTGATCGATGAGCAGGATGTCGTACGTGCAAAGCCGGTAAGCGCAGTGGACACCAAAAAGAAGCTGTTGGCGTTAGCAGGTGAGCGTTCATGACTCGCTCGTATTTTATTAAAACGGTTCGACTGATTTGGGCACATGGGAAGCTATGGCTCATTTGTTCGATTGCCCTTAGAATCATCCTGGCGTTTTCCCCGTTGGCCACGATCTGGATCATGAAAGAAATGGTGAACGAGGTTACGGCCATTGCGCTGGATCAAACGGATGATTACCAGCCATTGCTTTGGCTGCTTGCGGGATTGTTTTCCGTTACGTTGTTGACCAATTTGTTGGAAACGGTCTTGCGTATTCTCGATGCACATACAGAGCAACGACTGGAATATCATTTGGAGCATTTGGTAGCTAGGAAAGCAGCATCCGTTCCGCTCTCTTATTTTGATGACCCGGAATTTTACAATCACCATCACCGCATCCGGGCAGAGGCGATGGGGGAACGCTTTCTGGATCCTGTAGAAAGGGTATTGGATCTCGGTAAAAATCTGATAACGTTGATTTCCTATGCGGTGTTTTTGCTTAGCATTCACTGGGGATTAGCTGTAATGAGCTTGCTGGCCGTGATCCCGCTGTTAATCGTCCAAATCAAATTCGGTATGTCGGAATACTTTCTTGCAAGGCTACAGACGCCAGAGATTCGCGAAGCCTCCTACATAAGCTCGATCCTGAATGAGCGCGACAGCTCCAAAGAGGTCCGACTGTTTCAGCTAAAGGACTTTATGCTCGGTAGATGGTCACGCCTGTATTTGAAAAATATGAAAGAGGTACTTCGATTACTCCACCGCAGGGAAAAAGCACTGATTTTCTCGGGAATCTTCACCTCCTCGATGTATGTTGGCTGCTTGGCATTGGTCGTATCGCTGCTTCGTGCAAGCGCCCTGAAGGTAGGGGATTTTGTAGCCATTGCGCAAGCTGTACAAAATACACAGCAGCTGCTTTCGCTGATGACCTTTAACCTCGCCCATATCGTAAACAGATGCTTGTACATCGCTGATCTGTTTGACTTTCTGGAATATGAGGATAAAACGATTCCGCAGCTCACTGGCAAAGCTGAGTTTCCCGCCAAGCTGCAATCTGGTATTACGTTTGATCGGGTGTCGTTTTGCTATCCGAAAATGGAGAGAAATGTGATCAATGAAGTTTCTTTTACGATCAAGCCTGGGGAGCGTATTGCGATCGTGGGCGATAATGGCTCTGGAAAAACGACTCTCGTCAAATGCTTGATGGGACTTTATCCGATCCATTCCGGGAATATTCTGTTCGACAATCAGTCCATTCATGAGCTCGATATTTCCGACCTGCAACGAAATATCACGGTCATTTTTCAAGACTTCATTCGGTACAACTTCACTGCTGGAGAGAACATCACCATTGGAAGAGTTACGCAGGAAATCAATCCGTCCCAGATGAGGCAAGTAGCGGTAGAAACAGGGGCAGATACCTTTATTCGTCGGCTCCCCAGCGGATACGATACGATATTGGGTCGGACGCTGCAGGATGGCGAAGACCTGTCAGGCGGACAGTGGCAGAAGATCGCCCTGTCACGAGCTTTGTACAGGAGAGGCGAGATTTTTATTCTGGACGAGCCTACAGCGGCACTCGATCCACAGGCAGAGCTGGAAGTATTTCAGCAGTTTGATGCTCTCACACAGAACAAGACGGCGATTTTTATTTCCCATCGGATGGCTGCTGCACGAATGGCGGATCGGATTTTTGTTATGAAGCAAGGTCAGTTAATAGAAGTGGGACATCACGATGAGCTAATGGATGCAAACGGGGAATATTCGCGCATGTACCGCATGCAGGCGAAATGGTTTGCGTAACGAAGGAGGGGTGTTATGGAGGAGCTTGGGTTGCTGTTTCGGCTGATTCTCGCATTTTTATTTCTCAGCACATTTGTCTCAAAAATAAGTGACATGGGCACGCATTTGTCCATTGTGCGCGCCTATCGGATCATCCCCTATCCGTGGTCAAAAAGCTTTACGTATCTTGATCTGGGGCTGCAAGTCATCGTAGGGATTTCCTTGCTGATTGGTCTTTTTACAAAGCTGGGACTGTCACTGGCGATTTTGTTGCTGGGGGCGTACACAGCCGCGATCATCATCAATCTAGTAAGAGGAAGAGAGAAGATTTCTTGCGGATGCGGCGGGATGGCGGGAAACCATTTTTTATCATGGAAGCTTGTTTTTCGTAACCTTGTATTCATCATTCTGGCCGTCTATGTGGGGCAATGGAGCGGGGGCTGGGCGAGTGTGGACCATTATCTATCGTCTGGCAGTTTCGAAATCACCAGCTCGGTAATCGCTATCAGCTTTTCTAGTGTGTGCATCTCACTGCTCATGGCTGTTAGTGCAGAAATCAGTACGTTCAAACATATTTTGCGAAAAAGGTAGGGATGAACATGTCTACAGGCTGGATGATTGGATTTGGTGTATTATGGTTGACGGTCATTGCGATTCTGGTCGTCTTGTTTCAAGTATTGAAAGTGGTCGGGACGTTCATTAACAAAATGGAAGCAGCAGAAGAGAATAGCAGAAGGCGCGACGAAAATATTACTTCTTGAAATTTCAGAAAACGCTTTCAATTTTCATATAAGTATTGTATTATATTCCTATAAATACATTTTATGGAAAAGCGAGGTGATAGGCATGTTTAAGAAATTACTCCAAAAGCTCGGGGCAAGTGCATTTGCAGGATGCCACAAAGGATGCGTAAGAAATGGCCCATTGTGCGAATGCCCTTGGTAGTTTTCAAGGCATATAAGTAGAGCAAGACTGTCTCACGAGTAGAGGTTTCTACTACATGAGGCGGTCTTGCTTTTTAACAAAGAGGGAACACTTTACTGCGCCACAATCCCCCCAGGCACCTCCAAGTACTCTCTCTTCTCCACAAACAACGGCTCCACAACCCCAAACTCATCCTTCAACTGCTTTATCTTCTCTTGAGCCTGAGCTTCCGTCCGATAATACCCAGCCTCGACGAAGTACCCGCCTTGCTTATCCTTCAAAACGCGCATATTGTCCGCGACCAACAGAGATTCCTCCATAGCCCCGAGCGTCTCTCCATACGGCACCGAAGCAGTACGAACCGCGTACACAGGCTGCTGATCTTCAGGAGTCACTTCTTTCGGTGAAATCGTAATAACTACCTGCGCCGGTTCCTTATACTCTTTCACCTCATAAGCAATCGCTTCCGTAAAGGTCACATTAAAACGCACGAGAGAATCATCCAACGAAATGATCTCATAGGCATCTTGAATATACGGACTTTGCTTCAAGGTCTCGAAATCTTTGACAGCCGAAAATCTTCGGGCACCACCAACGGCAAACGTCATCGTATTCGGATATTCGGTAAAACTCACATGGAAGGAGCTAGCGTTCTCTTGCACTTCATTATCCTGCGTAAAATTCAAGATGATGTTTTCCTGGTCGCCTTGCTTTTGCACGGTAATGAAGCTCACATCTACGGCATCCTGAGGAGTACCGCCGCCTGCACTGCCTTTATTGAACTGTAAAATTTTCACCAGCTTGCCGAGTCCGGGCACGTTTTCCAAAGCGCTTGCGACGGAGGGCATCGTGTTCACGCTGACTGTGAAAAGAACAAAGACTGCCGCTGCGCTTATCCCGGCTTGCTTCAACCAACGGGTTCTTGCTTTCGTACGTTTCCGATGAAGCTTGCCGCGTTCAATGGCTTGCTGTGTGACTGCCGCCAGCTCATCTGGAATTTCAATATCGTGATAGGCTTGTTTGAAATCGTCCAGCTTTTTATCCAAGATATTCACGCTCCCCAATGTTCACTTTCAACTTCTCCAGCCCGCGGTAAATAATCGATTTTACGGAGCTGAGGGGTATATCTAGCACATCGGCAATGTCCTTGATGGGCATGTCTTCAAAGTATCTCAGCATCAAGACCGTGCGAGATTTTTCATCGAGCTGATCTAGTGCTTCGTGCAAGTCCATGACGTCTTCCCTCGGCTTCTGTTCGTAGCTGCCTTCATGCTCTTTGTCCATATAAACGACTTTTTTCGCTTTTCGAATATGATCCAAAGCGCAGTTGACAGCGATCTTGGTCAGCCACGTTTGGAAATATTGCGGCTGTTTTAATTTGTGTACGGAGATAAACGCGCGGTACACCGTCTCCTGCACGATTTCCAGCGCATCCTCCTTGTTTCTTACATACGTAAAAGCCATGCGATATATTTTTTCTCTACTCTCTTGGATCAGAAGCGTAAAGCTGTCTTCATCACCGGAAATGGCTCTTTGTGCCAGTTCAATTTGATTCACGATGGTGCACACCCTCCTTACTGAATACGGTTAGATTCTTCCTTTCTAATCGAAAATAATCCCGCAGCGCTAGACACACTGCGGGAGCGTACATCCTTCTATCCTTACTTCAATGGAAGCACCAGTTTATTTTTCATTTCGCCGCTTTCCTGGTCGATTTCAAACAGCTCAAGGGAGCTTGGCTTATTTTTGGACAGGTTGCTTAGTGGGATGACAATCTCTTGCGTGAACTCACCCCATTCCGGGCCGCCTTTTGATGCTGTTCCAAAGCCTTTGGCAACGACTTGTTCACCTTGCTTCACCGCATACTGGTACGTGCCTTCGAAAACGCTGGCTTCGCCGGATACTGTGTACACGACAGACGGTGTGGCAAGCTGCAGGTTGCGAAATACTGTGGTGTTTTTTACTTTACCAGCCTTATTCAAAGGTATGGAAAGCTTGTTGATAGTCGCCCCGTTTTCTTGGTTGATTTCAAACATTTCGAGCGTCAACGGCTCGTTTCCGATCAGTTCACTTACTGGTAGTTTAATCGTTTGCGCAAAAGTTCCCCACTCAGGACCGCCTTTCGAAGCCGTTCCGAATCCTTTCGCCAATACATGCTTTCCTTGTTTTACTGCGTATTGGTACGTTCCTTCAAAAACGTTTGCTTCCCCTTTTACCGTGTATAGTAGAGCAGGCTCTGCTAGCTTGATATTCCGAAAATTATTTTGCGTGGCGGCTTCGTTTCCTTTGGTTTCTTGCTGTGCGATTACTGGGGTTGCAGCCTGGTTAGCCCAAGTGGTACCAAGAACTCCTGCGAAAACAGAGCAAGTCAAAATGGAAGCTGCGAATACGGTGATGGTTTTTTTATTCATGATTGTAGGTCTCTCCCTTATATGGCCTATTGCCTTTGTGATTGATAGAATTTTTGTTGTAGCTTCATGAAGTTTACATGGGTTAGACGGGGGAGGAGGCCAAAAAGACGCAAGAGTTTTTATGAATAAGAATGACTGAATATTAAAAATATTATCGTCAACGGAAATCAGATTAGGATATACTATTCTTGTGTAAAAATCTTCTAATTTAGTGGGGGCGGAAGAATGAAAAAGCTCGTTTCTCTGGCAGTCGTTGCAAGTATTGCGATCCCGTTACTGAGTCCGACATTTGTCCAGCATGCTGCTGCAAACGCTATTCATGATTATCGAAATGAAGTCCAGGTAAACCAGTTCCGCCCGCATGGTGGTGACAAGCAGGAAGCCAGTGATTTCGTTGCGGCCTTGGTGAAGCAGCGGGCAAATCCTGCTGAGGTAGCAAAGCTGGTAGCAGATGACTCCTTAACGAATTTTGCGATGAAAACCTACGTGGAAGGTCTGGCACAATACAAAAACATTCAGGTAATCGAAACAAAAGTAGAAAAGCTGTACACCGTGACAAAGCAGGATGCTTACAACAACTACCGTGCGATCGTTAAATTCAAATACGTAGGCTATACCGCAGACAACAAAGCGATTGAAAAAACGGACTATATCGGCTTGGCCAGAAGAGGAACAGACCCGGTGAATTGGAAGGCATGGGGAGTCGTGTGGCAGGACTCTGGTATCGATGTATCCGATGTGAAGCTGATTCAGCTGGAAATGCCGAGTAAAGGGGAAGAAATATGCGTCATCACGACCGATGTCGGTGTAATCAAGCTGAGACTGTTCCCGAGCAAAGCTCCAAAAGCGGTGGAAAACTTTAAAAAACTCGCCCAAAAAGGGCATTACAACAATATGATTTTTCACCGTGTCATCAACGACTTCATGATTCAGGCAGGAGATTTGAAGGGACCGGATGGCAAGGAGCTGCCGAGTATTTACGGGGAATCGTTTGAGGACGAGTTTAACCGTGATTTGTTCAACTTCAGGGGCGCACTCAGTATGGGGAACGCTGGACCTAATACGAACAGCACGCATTTCTATATTGTTCAAAGCCCTAAGGTAGATCAGGAGTACCTCGATTTGTCGGCGCTTCCATTAAACGCGGAAGCGAAGTATAAAGAAATTGGCGGACGAGCGTATCTCGACAACCGCCACACTGTTTTCGGTCATGTGTTTTCCGGGATGGAAGTCGTAGATAAGATCGCCGCGCAGAAAACAGATGAGAATGCCAAGCCGATTCAAAATGCAATCAAGGTGCAAAAGATCGAGTTTGTTCCGTATAACGAGTAAAGCCGCATAAGCAACCCCCTCTCATCCCTGCGATTTGGGATACGAGGGGGTTTTTAAGTGATAGGGGAGATACCACTCAATACGGCTCCCAGCGCAGCTTTCGTGCTTGCTCGAATCGCTCTTCGACGTAGGGCCAGTTGACGATATTCCACCAGTTCTCCACATACTTGTTTCGCTGGTTTTGATACCCGAGAAAATAAGCATGCTCCCATACGTCCAGAACAAGTAGCGGAATGGTATCCCACTGAGACAGGTTCTGGTGCTTTTCGGCTGTAAGGATTTCCAGATGATGCGCTCGCGGCGACCATACGAGAATGGCCCACCCAGGACCTTCTACCTTTTCTGCTGCCTGACTAAAATGTCTCTTGAATGAATCATAGGAACCAAAGTACCGATTGATTGCCGCTGCGAGATCACCAGATGGAGTGCCACCACCATTGGGACTCATCGCCGGCCAAAAGATCGTATGCAAGTAATGACCTGCTCCATTGAAGGCCAGCTCGCGTTCCCAATGGCGTACGAGATCGAAATTGCCGCTTTCTCGGGCCTCTGCCAGCTTTCGTTCTGCTATATTCAGATCGTCTACATACTTTTGGTGTAGCTTGTTGTGATGGATTTGCATGGTGGTTTCATCGATATAGGGCTCCAAAGCGTTGTAGGCATACGGAAGTGGGGGGAGGGTGTGTCGGCCGACAGCAACGGGTCGAGCCGCACGGACAGGTTCACGAGTACCGGGATAAGACACGGGCGCTGCTACTGCTTGCACGTGCTCCTCTTCCGACAACGCTGTCTGCGCCATTTCTGCTGGCGGAACTATTACCTTCACTTCTTCCTCCACAAGCTCATCTTCATTCAATTGAGCCAGACGTAAAAAATGATGGAATTGCTCCTGCACTTGTTCAGCGCGAGCAATGAGAGTAGGAAGCTCTTCGCCTCCTTGTGCCGTACTGAGCTTCGATGCCTTTCTTCCGATGAACGTAAACGTTTCATCAAATTTATGCAGATGCCGCTCCAGCTCCCGATTGAGTGTCTTATGTTTTCGCAAATGCTCGATCCATTGTCGACCCCATTGGCTCCAGTCCAACAAATTTTTGGTCTCTTCTTCCAAAAGATTCTCCTCCTCGTGGGCGCATCATCTCTCCCCACATTATGAATGACGCCTAGAGAAGGTGCGACATTTGCGGAGTACAAGAAATTTCATCACGGCATATGGTAGTAGCACAAATGTTTGAGTGGTATGCTGTACTATATTCATTTCAACAGGGGAGACACATTAGCATGAGTAGAGAACGAGCGATTGCCGTTATTGATTCAGGAGTGGGAGGATTAACTGTTGCGAAGGAAGTCATGCGTCAGCTACCCGAAGAACGGATTGTTTATGTAGGCGATAACGCCCGTTGTCCGTATGGCTCCAAATCGCCGGAAGAAATTCGTGCCTACAGCTTTCAAATGATTGATTATGTGATGCGTACACCGTTAAAAGCATTGGTGATAGCCTGTAATACCGCGACTGCCGTTGTGCTGGAGGAAGCGATGGATTATTTGCCGTTGCCAGTGATCGGGGTGATCGAGCCAGGGGCACGAGCTGCTGTTCAAGTGACGAAGAACGGACGGGTCGGTGTCATCGGCACAGAAACGACGATTCGTACCAAAGCATATGAACGTGCGCTCTTGCGAATTCAACCCGAACTGTATGTTGCCGGCATGGCTTGTCCAGCATTTGTTCCGCTAGTGGAGAGCCATATGGCGAACTCGGAGGAAGCGAGAAGAGTCGTCCAAGAAACGCTCGCCCCATTCATGCACGAAGACTTGGACACGTTAATTTTGGGCTGCACGCATTATCCACTGCTGGCACCTGTCATTTCGGAAGTGATGGGGGATCGAGTCCGCTTGATCAATTCTGCCGAGGAAACAGCGCGAGAATTGTCCCTCCAAATCGCCACGGATGCCGAAAGTAAGCACGAAGAGCGCCCGGCACATTTGTTTGTGACGAGCGGGGACGCCCACAGATTCCGGACCATTGCAGAAGAATGGCTGGATTGTAAAGTAGACGTCCAGCACAACTCATTGGAAAAATCCGTCCAGCCTTGATGGAAGACCTTGTCTTGCGAGACAAACTTTCAACGCATAAACCCAAGCCTAGCTCGTATACATGGTAGTACAAAGTGTCGCAAGGAGGCTGGGGAAATGAAGATAAGGCACATCGGGAAAATGACGGCCGTACTGGGGGTAAGCGCAGTGCTTTTGTCGGGCTGCGGTCTCTTTGGCCCGGAAAAAGAAACAATTAGTATTGATGCACCACCGCAATCAGAGGTATCTGTTGATTTGCCAAACGGTACCCCGTCCCCGGATGCTGCAAAAGAAGGCGCACAACCGGTAGTTCAGGAGACTGGAGAGAGAATGGTTTACTTGCAGGACGCAAACGGATATGTGGTCCCTGTCTCATTGACTCTTCCGAAATCAGATGGTCCTGCCAAACAAGTTTTGAACTACATGGTAAAAGGCGGTCCGGTGGAGAGCATGCTTCAGGGAGGCTTCACCGCTGTTCTGCCAAAAGGAACAGAAGTAAAAGGGCTTGTCATCAAAAATGGCGTAGCCACCGTCGATTTTTCCAAAGACTTCAAAACGTATGAAGAGAAAGACGAGAAGAAAATTGTCGATGCAGTCACGCGGGCGTTAACCGAATTTAGCAACGTCAAGACTGTGCAAATTTGGGTGAATGGAACGCCGTTGACAGAAATGCCAGCAGCCAAAACACCGATCACGCTATTAGACCGGAATCAAGGAGTCAATCTGGAACTGGGCGATGGCGCAGTACCAGGAGATACCTCCACTGTGACGGTCTATTTCCAGGGGCAGCTGGATGATACACGTACGTACTACGTCCCTGTCACTCGATTAGTTCCTGAAACAGCTGACGTAGCCAAGGCAACCGTCGAAGAGCTGATCAAAGGACCGAAACAAGGTTCACAGCTGTTCAGTTCTTTGCTCCGTACGACCCGTGTCCTGGATGTGAAGCAGGAAAAAGATTTGGTGACGGTCGATTTGAGCAGCGACATCCTCAAATATGACGATGGCAAGGAAGCGAGCCCAGAGGCACTGCAATCGCTCGTCTTGTCTTTGACTGAAAGCACAGGAGCCAAGCAAGTGCAATTGCTGGTGGAAGGAAAACCACTAGCCAGTGGCGAGTTCACCAAGCCAGTGAGCCGTCCGGTTCAACTCAATTCCATACAGATGTAAGGAACGAGCCACGCCCGTATTAACGAGCGTGGTTTTTGTTCGCCAATTGTTCGTTGTCACTAGCGCGTACGGTCCTCCAAATAACAAGACCGAGCACAAGTGATGGGATCGTGACAAAAAGACCTGCCACAAAGCCAACTATGCGTGGGTCTGCCATCGTCAAAATCCATCCGCCGAGGAGCATGGACAGACCGATCAGAATGTTTGAGATCGTCGCATCCAAGGCAAATACTCTGCCATGGTAGCTGGGGGTGACATGCCGCATGATCAACGTATTCAGGCTGGCGTTCCCCATTCCTCCCGCCACGGTGCATAGCGCAAAGAACAGTGCCGTTACATAAATCGTAGGTGAAAAGCTGGTCAAAAGCAGTGCAAAGCCCTCAAAAGCGAAGCTGCTGGCAGCCACTTCGTTAAAGTGACGTTGAAAGCGCTGAGCGAGCATTCCCCCGATGATGAAGCCGATTCCGATCGCACCGTACAACAGACCAATTCCCCATTCACCAGCAGTAAACACTTGATAGGCATAGACACTGATCAGGACATTGATAATTCCCCCGCCGATTGGCCACACGGCTTTCAGCAACAGGATGGCGTACACAATCGGTGTGGCTGTGATGGTGCGGATCACCTCTCCGTAGGAAGAGACTTTTGCAGCCTGCTGCAGCTGCACGTTATGAACGCAGTCGTCTGGGGAGGCGGGTACCCTTCCCACTTAGAAAATTGGCGGTCAAAAGACGCCGCAAATTCGGTTTTTTCAAAAGAAACAGGAAGCTCATAATCAGATTCACCTACCATCAAATTAATCAAACATTTAATTAGATAATATTTAAATTAGTTGGTGTCCGCAAGTAATTTTTTGTAAGGACGTAAGTGACAAGAATATTTGCAATTAATGCAAATAGGGAAGAGGCGTTTGTGCAGTGGCAGATCGTTTCCTGCCTCTGGTATAATGAGCGGAGTGTAACAAAGCGACTTAGGAGGAACTTGGAATGAGAGTGGATGGCCGTGCCCATGATCAATTGCGCCCAGTAACGATTACGCGCAATTACATTAAACACGCAGAAGGATCGTGCCTGATTGAAGTCGGAGACACAAAGGTAATTTGTACGGCGACTTTGGAGGACCGGGTACCGCCTTTTATGCGTGGTGGCGGGAAGGGCTGGATCACAGCCGAGTATTCCATGCTTCCCCGAGCAACAGCGACCCGCAACGCGCGGGAGTCGTCCAAAGGAAAAGTCGGTGGACGGACAATGGAGATTCAGCGTCTGATCGGACGTGCTCTGCGCTCCGTTGTAAACCTTGAAGCAATGGGTGAACGAACCATTTGGCTGGATTGCGATGTCATCCAGGCTGACGGGGGTACACGGACAGCTTCGATTACCGGAGCCTTCGTTGCAATGGTAGACGCGATGCAAAAGCTGGTGGACAGTGGCACCTGGAAACAGCTGCCGCTCAACGACTTCCTGGCAGCAACCTCAGTAGGGGTGGTTGGCGAGGAAGCAGTGCTCGATCTTAACTACAAAGAGGATTCTACAGCAATTGTCGACATGAATGTCGTCATGACGGGAAAAGGAAAGTTTGTCGAGCTGCAAGGAACAGGGGAGGATGCTCCGTTTTCTCCTGAACAACTGCAAGAAATGATTGCCCTTGCAAAAGTCGGCATTGACAACTTGATTAACAGTCAAAAAGAGGCGCTCGCTGATGTTACACTCTCTTTTGCACAATCGGTAGTGGAGGAAAGTCATGCCTAATCGAAAAAAAGTCGTTCTCGCAACACGTAACCAGGGAAAAGTGAAAGAATTCAACAGGCTGTTCGCAGATGCAGGCTGGGAAGGAATTAGCCTCGCTGAATTTGACGGTGTGCCTGAGGTAGTAGAAGACAAAGACACCTTCGAAGGAAATGCACTGAAAAAAGCAATCGAAATCTCTACATACTTGAAAATGCCAGCACTCGGTGACGATTCTGGCCTGGAAGTGGATGCGCTGGATGGTCGGCCTGGTGTCTACTCTGCACGGTTCGCCGGGGAGGATGCAACAGACGAGCAGAATTGGCGTAAATTGTTGAAAGAGCTGGAAGAGGTGTCGACAGAAGAGCGCACAGCTCGCTTCCGTTGCACACTGGCGCTGGTGATCCCAGGAGAAGAGCCGATCATTGCGACAGGTGCTTGTGAGGGTGTGATCGCCCGCGAGCCAAAAGGGACAAACGGCTTCGGGTACGATCCGGTTTTCTACATTCCAGCCATGGATAAAATGATGGCGGAACTCATGCCGGAAGAAAAGAACCAGATCAGCCACCGTGCTCGTGCCATGCGGCAGCTGCTTGAGGTCATCAAGTAGACTAGATAGAAAACAGGAGAGTGAGGCGTGATGGGAATTCTCATCATGAGCGATAGCCACGGCTTGGTCTGGGAAGTAAGCCAGGTCGTCAACCGACATCATGTCGATAAAATTTTGCATTGCGGCGATTTTTGTGTAGACCATCTGCGCGAGCCGTTCTCCAAAATGACGCTTGTCCGAGGCAATTGCGATTCGACAAAAGAGGTGCCGACCGAGCAAGAGACCGATTGGCGCGACCTTCACATCCTGCAAACGCACGGGCATCTTTTCGGGGTAAAAGGTTCTCTTTTGCGCCTTCATTACCGTGCAGAAGAAGTCGGGGCGAATGTGGTCGTATTCGGTCACTCTCATGTACCTGCCTGTGGTGTAGAGAGAGGCATATTGTTTCTGAATCCGGGCAGCTTGCAAATGCCACGCGGGTTTCACGTACCGACATATGCTGTTTTGGAAGAGACTGGCACGTCTCCGACAGAGGTTTACATAACCGTAACGTTTTATGACCACCAAGGCAACCCGGTTCCGCAATTGGGAGGAAACTATTCTATCCGTGGCCCGGCGAGGTCTTCTTGAAAACTGAAAGATTTGTGCTATACTAGAATGGTTATAATGGCTAGAATATTATCATCCGAGCCTGCGAAGATATCATGGCGCGGCTGGCGATGTTCTGTTGATTCGATTTAGGAGGGGAAGTTTACGTGGCAGCAAATTGGGAAAAGGTAGAGAATAACCAGGGAGTCCTGACGGTTGAAGTAGATGCTACGCAAGTAGACGCAGCATTGGATCAAGCGTTTAAAAAAGTGGTTCAAAAAGTTCAAGTTCCAGGATTCCGTAAAGGAAAAGTACCACGCAAAATGTTCGAATCCCGTTTTGGTGTAGAATCTCTGTACCAAGACGCTCTTGACATTCTGCTTCCAACTGCATATGGACAAGCTGTTCGTGAAGCTGGTATCGAGCCAGTAGATCGTCCAGAAGTTGACGTAACGCAAATGGAACAAGGGAAAAACCTGATCTTCAAAGCGACTGTAACTGTGAAGCCTGAAGTGAAGCTGGGCGACTACAAAGGTCTGTCCATCGAAGAGAAAGACTTCTCTGTAACAGAAGAGAGCGTTGACGCTGAACTGAAGCGTATGCAAGAGCGTCATGCTGAGCTCGTAGCAGTAGAAGAGGGTGCCGCACAAACAGGCGACATCGCTGTAATCGATTTCGAAGGCTTCCAGGACGGAGTAGCTTTTGAAGGCGGTAAAGCGGAAGATTACTCTCTGGAACTGGGTTCCGGTACTTTCATCGCAGGGTTCGAAGAGCAATTGGCTGGCATGAACATCGGCGAAGAAAAAGAAATTACCGTAACTTTCCCTGAAGAATACCACTCTCCTAACCTCGCTGGTAAAGAAGCGGTATTCCAAGTGAAGCTGAACAGCCTGAAGCGCAAAAACCTGCCTGCTTTGGATGATGAGTTTGCCAAAGATGTGAGCGAGTTCGACACGCTGGAAGAGCTGAAAGCAGACACCAAGAAAAAACTCGAAGAAAAAACAGCGCAAGAAAAAGATCAATATGTTCGTGAGCAGCTCGTTCTGAAAGCAGCTGAAAACGCTGAGATCGAATTGCCAGCAGTAATGGTTGAGCATGAATTGGATCAAATGGTAAATGAATTTGGTCAACGTCTGCAATACCAAGGCATGACTCTGGAACTGTACTACCAGTTCTCCGGCATGGATGAGAGCCAACTGCGTGATCAATTGCGTGCAGACGCAACATCCCGCGTACGCACTTCCTTGACTTTGGAAGCAATCGGCAAAGCAGAAAACATCGAAGCTACTGAAGAAGATGTAAATGCAGAGCTGGACAAACTGGCTGGCGTATATGGCCGCCCAGCAGATGAGCTGCGCAAAATCTTCTCCGCACAAGATGGCATGGTTGCTTTGTACCGCGACGTGCAAACTCGCAAAACAGTAGATTTGCTGGTTGCAGAAAGCAAAGTAACTGCATAAGCTTAGAAGAACGCATGATTGGGCAGTGGTCAGGCTTACCCTGGACACTGGCTGTCAAGACCACAAGGCACGAGTGTATCGTGCCTTGTTTTTCCACCATTGACTTTTTTCGGCAAAGGAGGAAAATACATAATGCTGATCCCTATGGTCATCGAGCAAACAAGCAGGGGCGAGCGCTCCTATGATATTTACTCGCGCCTCTTGAAAGACCGGATTATTTTGTTGGGCACCGAGATTGATGATGAGATCGCCAATCTGGTTGTTGCTCAGCTGCTATTCTTGCAGGCAGAAGATCCGGACAAAGACATATCGCTATACATAAACTCTCCAGGTGGTTCTGTTACAGCAGGAATGGCCATCTACGACACCATGCAGTACATCAAACCAGATGTGTCCACGATTTGTGTGGGCATGGCTGCCAGCATGGGTGCATTCCTATTGGCTGCTGGTGCCAAAGGCAAGCGTTTTGCCCTGCCGAATGCTGAAGTGATGATTCATCAGCCACTCGGCGGTGTTCGCGGGCAAGCAGAAGACATCCGTATTCATGCGGAATGGATTCTGAAAACGAAGCGTCAACTGAATCAGATTTTGTCTGAGCGGACAGGTCAGCCTTACGAACGTGTAGAGCAGGATACAGACCGCGACAATTTCATGAGCGCAGAAGAAGCAAAGGCCTACGGATTGATTGACTCTATTATTGAACGCAAAAACTGACCCGTTGTGAGGTGAAGCGCATGTTTAAGTTTAACGACGACAAAGGCCAATTGAAGTGTTCCTTCTGCGGCAAGTCCCAGGAACAGGTGCGCAAGCTGGTAGCTGGTCCTGGTGTTTACATTTGTGACGAATGTATCGAACTGTGCAATGAAATTGTACAGGAAGAACTGGGTACTGAAGAAGAAATTGATATGAAAGAAATTCCAAAGCCAGTGGAAATCCGCAAAATCTTGGACGACTATGTTATCGGTCAAGATATGGCGAAGAAGTCCTTGTCTGTAGCGGTGTACAACCACTACAAACGGATTAATTCCGGGGCGAAGATCGAGGATGTGGAGCTGCAAAAATCCAACATCATGCTGATCGGTCCAACTGGTAGCGGTAAAACGTTGCTCGCGCAAACATTGGCGCGCATTCTGAATGTACCTTTCGCGATTGCTGACGCAACTTCTTTGACAGAAGCAGGCTATGTGGGCGAAGACGTAGAAAATATTTTGCTCAAGCTCATTCAAGCTGCTGACTATGATGTCGAGAAGGCGGAAAAAGGAATCATTTACATTGACGAGATTGATAAGGTAGCCCGCAAGTCGGAAAACCCATCCATCACTCGCGATGTATCTGGTGAAGGCGTACAGCAAGCGCTTTTGAAAATTTTGGAGGGGACAGTGGCGAGTGTTCCACCACAAGGCGGACGCAAGCATCCTCATCAAGAGTTTATCCAAATCGACACCTCGAACATTTTGTTCATCTGCGGCGGTGCATTTGATGGCGTCGAGCAGATTATCAAGCGTCGTTTGGGTAAAAAAGTAATTGGTTTCGGTGCAGACTTCGGCGATGGCGTAAAAGGCGATCTGAAAGCCGGAGAATACCTGAAATACATCTTGCCGGAAGACCTGCTCAAGTTTGGTCTGATTCCGGAGTTCGTAGGTCGTCTGCCGGTTCTGGCTACATTGGAGCCGTTGGATGAGGAGACGCTCGTGCGCATCCTGACAGAGCCGAAAAACTCTCTGGTGAAGCAGTACCAAAAATTGCTGAGTCTCGACGGTGTTGAGCTGGAGTTTGATGCCGGAGCACTGTTGCAAATCGCCAAAGAAGCGATTAAACGTAACACTGGTGCACGTGGTCTGCGTGCGATCATCGAACAAATCATGCTCGATATGATGTATGAGCTGCCTTCTAGAGAAGACGTCAACAAGTGCGTGATTACCGAGGAAACGGTACGCGACAAAGTGAAGCCTCAGCTCTTGACCAAAGAAGGCCAAGAATTGCACGAAGAAACAGCATAAGCATCACCTACACAAAACCATCTCGTTTTAGGCGAGGTGGTTTTTTTCTTTTGGTTTACGTCTACGCTTGCGGGGCAATACTACTTGATATCGTTCAAGAGAAGCTGGTACATATGCTCAAAAAAGCTGCGAAGACGCATGGGAGGGACCGTATATGGACTATACCACATTGGTCATTGCTGTCATTGAAGTGGTTGTTGGTATCGTGATCGGCACCTACTTTTGGAACTTACTGCGAGCGCAAAGAAACACGAAAACCTCAACCGAAAAGGAATCGCGCAAGGATCTTGATTCCATTCGCAAAATGAGAATGGTCGCGTTGACTGAGCCTTTGTCTGAAAAAACAAGGCCAGCCACTTTGGAAGAAATCGTAGGGCAAGAAGATGGACTGAGAGCGTTGCGTGCGGCTTTATGTGGTCCCAACCCGCAGCATGTCATCATTTATGGACCGCCGGGTGTAGGGAAGACGGCAGCAGCCAGGGTCGTGCTGGAAGAAGCTAAGAAGAATCAGCTATCACCGTTTTCCGCCGATGCCAAATTTATTGAAATCGATGCGACGATTGCTCGTTTTGATGAGCGCGGGATTGCGGACCCGTTAATCGGCTCTGTTCATGACCCCATTTATCAGGGAGCGGGATCACTTGGGCAGGCAGGTGTTCCACAGCCAAAACCGGGAGCTGTGACGAAAGCTCACGGGGGTATGCTTTTTCTAGATGAAATAGGGGAACTTCATCCTGTTCAGATGAATAAGTTACTAAAAGTTCTCGAAGACCGCAAAGTTATGTTGGAGAGTGCTTATTACAGCGAGGAAAATAACCAGATTCCTTCGCATATTCATGACGTGTTTAAATACGGTTTGCCAGCCGACTTCCGTCTGGTTGGAGCAACGACGAGGCTGCCAGATGAATTGCCTGCAGCGCTTCGTTCACGCTGCCTGGAAATCTTTTTCCGTCCATTGAAGGCAGCTGAAATTGGGAGTATTGTACGTACGGCTGTGCCTAAAATGAACATGAATATAGAAGATGGCGCAGTTACAGTGATCGAGCGCTACGCGACGAATGGACGCGAAGCGATCAATACACTCCAGATCGCTGCGGGAATTGCCCTGACAGAAGAACGCAACGACATTCAGGCAGCCGATGTGGAATGGGTAATGCACAGTAGCCAAAAATCGCCCCGCCCGGAAAAGCAGGTGCATGATACACCGCAAGTTGGATTAGTCAACGGTCTTGCAGTGTACGGTCCGAACATGGGAAGTGTGATGGAGCTTGAGGTAACTGCTTCACCCGCGGCAGTTCCTGGCCAAGGGCGAATGGCGATGACAGGAATGGCTGAGGAAGAGGAAATGGGAACCCGCAGCAGAACGATTCGCAGAAAGTCGATGGCAAAAGGCTCGATCGAAAACGTTTTGACTGTACTGAACAGAATGGGTGTCCGCCCGTATGATTACGATTTGCATATTAATTTTCCGGGAGGCATACCGGTTGATGGGCCTTCTGCGGGAATTTCCATAGCAACGGCTATTTACTCGGCGATTATGAATCAGCCTGTCGATAATTTGCTGGCGATGACTGGAGAAGTGAGCATTCATGGAAAGGTAAAACCGGTTGGTGGGGTCGTGGCGAAGGTGGAGGCAGCCAAACAAGCGGGAGCCACCAGAGTACTCATTCCACAAGAAAACTGGCAAAGCATTTTCACCGACATGAAAGGGATCGAGATCATCCCGGTGTCCACTGTCTCCGAAGTCATTGAGCTTGCTGTACCGCAAGCTGCCATGCAAGAAGAAGAGGCAACAGGCTTTACTTTGCAAATCCCTGCGGAAGATCTCGCTTCGTCTCCGCTATCGCTGTAACAGTCGGGTATGCTCGTGGATTAGACATCGGATTGTGTTTGCGCTACAATGGTAAAAAGCTTCTGCTTGCAAAGAGCCTGAGGCCTTGCCCGGCCTGAAAACGGGCCCCAAAAAAGTGATTGTGTAGGATCTTTTTTGTCTCGTTATTTGGGGCCGGGCAGGCGTTTGAGAAACGGCTTTGAGGGCCGTTTTTGTCTGTTAAGAGGCTCTTGGTAAGAGGGTAGATCAACAAGGAGAGGTGCATCCGCTTGGGCGAACGTTCCGGTAAACGAGAATTACCGCTTCTCCCGTTGCGAGGATTGCTTGTTTATCCGACAATGGTACTCCATTTGGACGTTGGACGAGAAAAGTCCATCCGCGCATTGGAGCAAGCCATGGTAGACGATAACAAGATTTTGCTTGCGACACAGGAAGAGGTCCATATAGAAGAGCCAGATGCTGAGCAAATCTACAGTATTGGTACTGTTGCGCGTGTGAAACAAATGCTGAAGCTGCCAAATGGTACAATCCGTGTTTTGGTAGAAGGCTTGCAACGCGCGAAGATCGAGGAATATCTTCAACAGGAAGAGTATTTCGTCGTGTCGATTACATATTTGCAAGATGAAAAAGCAGAACAAAACGAAGTGGAAGCATTGATGCGTTCCTTGCTGGGCCACTTTGAGCAGTACATCAAGCTGTCCAAAAAGGTTTCCCCAGAGACGTTAACGTCCGTGACGGATATTGAGGAACCGGGACGATTGGCGGATGTGATTGCGTCGCATTTGCCGCTCAAGATGAAGGACAAACAAGAGATTTTGGAGACGACCAACATCAAGGAACGTCTCGAGATTCTTTTGACCATTTTGAACAACGAGCGCGAGGTACTGGAGCTAGAGCGCAAGATCGGCAATCGCGTGAAGAAACAGATGGAGCGCACGCAAAAGGAATACTACCTGCGTGAGCAAATGAAAGCCATCCAAAAAGAGCTGGGCGACAAAGATGGACGCCAAGGCGAAGTGGATGAGCTGCGTGCCGAGCTCGAAAAATCGGATGCTCCTGAGCGTATCAAAGCAAAGATCGAGAAGGAGCTCGAACGTCTGGAAAAGATGCCGTCGACTTCTGCGGAAGGCTCGGTCATCCGCACGTACATTGATACCTTGTTCGCGCTGCCGTGGACGAAAACGACAGAAGACAATCTGGATATTCATCATGCACAGAAGGTTCTCGATGAAGATCATTACGGATTGGATAAGCCAAAAGAACGCGTATTGGAGTATTTGGCAGTACAAAAGCTGGTAAACTCCATGCGTGGACCGATCCTTTGTCTGGTAGGGCCTCCAGGTGTCGGTAAAACATCCCTCGCTCGTTCGGTAGCGCGTGCAATCGGGCGCAATTTCGTACGGATTTCATTGGGTGGGGTGCGCGACGAAGCAGAAATTCGCGGACATCGACGCACGTATGTAGGTGCTCTCCCAGGACGAATCATTCAAGGAATGAAGCAAGCAGGCACGATTAATCCTGTCTTTTTGCTGGATGAGATCGACAAGCTCGCATCCGATTTCCGTGGTGACCCTGCGTCTGCCTTACTCGAAGTGCTCGATCCGAACCAAAATGATAAATTCAGTGACCACTATATCGAAGAGACCTATGATTTGACGAACGTCATGTTTATCACGACGGCAAACAGTCTCGATACGATTCCGCGGCCGCTCTTAGACCGGATGGAGGTCATCTCTATCTCGAGCTATACAGAGCTGGAAAAGCTGAACATTTTGCGTGACTACCTCTTGCCAAAGCAAATGCAGGATCACGGTTTGGGCAAAGATAAGCTGAAAATGAACGATGATGCGATGCTGAAGCTCGTTCGTCTGTATACCCGTGAAGCAGGTGTGCGCAACCTTAATCGCGAAGCAGCCAATGTATGTCGCAAAGCTGCCAAGCTGATCGTGAGCGGTGAGAAGAAGCGAGTGGTGGTAACTGTCAAGACGTTGGAGACGCTGCTCGGCAAACCGCGCTTCCGATATGGCTTGGCTGAGAAAAAAGATCAAGTGGGCTCCGTAACGGGTCTGGCTTGGACACAAGCAGGCGGAGACACATTGAACGTAGAAGTCAGCATTTTGCCTGGAAAAGGCAAGCTCACGCTGACAGGGAAATTGGGCGATGTCATGAAAGAATCTGCGCAGGCTGCGTTTAGCTATATTCGCTCCCGTGCAGAACAGTGGGGAATTGATCCGTCCTTCCACGAGATGAACGACATTCACATCCACGTTCCAGAAGGGGCAATTCCAAAAGACGGTCCGTCTGCCGGGATTACCATGGCAACTGCACTCGTATCAGCCCTCACGAAAATCCCTGTGAAAAAAGAAGTCGGGATGACCGGAGAGATTACGTTACGCGGTCTGGTATTGCCAATTGGCGGGCTGAAAGAAAAATGCATGTCTGCTCACCGTGCAGGTTTAACCACGATCATTTTGCCAAAAGACAACGAGAAGGATATCGAGGATATCCCTGAGAGCGTACGCGGTGAACTCACTTTCTATCCAGTTGATCATTTAGATGAAGTGCTGCGTCACGCGCTAACTAAACAGCCAGTAGGTGACAAAGCATGAAAGTAACATCATCAGAGTTTATTATCAGCGCAGTTGGACCGAAGCAGTATCCAACCGATGGTCTCCATGAGATTGCGCTGGTAGGACGCTCTAACGTAGGAAAATCATCACTGCTTAACAAAATGATGAACCGCAAAGGGCTTGCCCGGATCAGTTCTCGTCCGGGGAAAACCCAGACGCTAAACTACTTTCGTGTCAATCAAATGCTCTACTTCGTTGATTTTCCGGGTTATGGGTATGCGAAGGTAGCGAAGACGATCAAGGAACAATGGGGAAAAATGATCGAGGGCTATTTGAAAAACAGGGAAGAGCTTCGCTTCATTATTCAACTGGTGGATATCCGCCATGCTCCGAGTAAAGACGATGTTGCGATGTACGATTGGTGCAAGCAAATTGGTATTCCTACGGTAGTCGTAGCGACGAAGGGGGATAAAATCGCTCGTGGGCGCTGGCTGCAGCATACCAAGGTCATCCGCCAAAGCTTGAATCTGCGCGGGGACGATACGATCATTGTATTTTCCTCAGAGACTGGTCAAGGCAAGGATGAGCTGTGGGCCGAAATCATGCGTCGTATCCGTGCTGGGGAAGAAGTGGCCAAGGAGACAGCTGCCAAGGTTGAGGAAGCTGCTCCGGCCAACGAGTAGTCTTAGACCCAATCTGTCGTGGGGAAGGGAGCATCTGAGTGAGTGAGATTGCTTGCTTTGCTGTGCGTGGTGTGATCGAAGGCTTCTATGGAACACCTTGGACGCATGAAGAGCGGCTGGATATGATCGACTTTTTGCACCGCCATGATTACAATGCCTATTTTTACGCTCCCAAAGATGACGAGTATTTGCGGGAACGATGGATGGAGCCGCTTCCTGCGAAAGCCAATCAACAACTAAACGAGTTGATTCAGCGGACAAAAGACCGTAGCATGCAGTTTATTTATTGCATGGGTCCTGGACTCAGCATGGAATATACGAATCGTCAGCATGTGGAACTGTTGGGCAGGAAGTATCGGGATTTGTATGATCGCGGTGTGCGTTACTTTGCGCTATTGTTCGATGATATCCCTATGCACCTTTTGCATGACAAGGATGTAGCCGAGTTTGATCATTTGGCTTGCGCGCATGTTCAAACGACGCTTTACGTGTGGGATTTGATACGCAGCTGGGGCGAGCCAGTCAAGCTGGTTGTCTGTCCTACCCAGTACAACGGTATTGGAAAAGAAGCGTACATCATGTACCTCGGCCAGCATTTGCCGCCAGAAATCGAATTGTTTTGGACGGGTAGATTCGTCTGCTCGCCTTATCTGACAGATGGGGATGCGATTCGATTTCAGGAGTATACGGGCCATCAGCCATTTTATTGGGACAACTACCCGGTGAATGATTTGGCCATGGCGAATGAACTACATATCGGTCCATTGCGTCACCGTGATCCTGACCTGTGGCAGCACTCAGCAGGCTATGTGGCCAATGCAATGTCTAGGCCAGAATGCTCGAAGATTCCTTTGATTACGACTGCAGCCTATTTGCGAGATCCGATCGGTTACGATCCTGATACTGCGTGGAAGCAAGCCGTAGAGGAAGTAGCGGGCCAGGAGGATGCAGATGCTTTCTTCACGTTTGCGGACAACGTGCAGAGCTCGTTTTTATGCGAAATAGAATCACCGCGCTTGCTAGAAGCGATTTTGACCTTTCGCTTTCATTTCTTGCAAGGAGATCGGCAAAAAGCTGTTGCTGACTTGACGACTCTTTTTCAGAGGATGGAGAAGGCGGCTGACAAGCTGTTGGCAGGGATGAGGAATCAGAAGCTTGCAGAAGAAACGAGACCGTGGGTGGAGAAGTTCCACCTGTGGACCAAGGTCGGTCTGTCGGCAGTCGCACTCATTGATCATGGGACAAGAGGGCGACTGCCACAAGCGGCGTATCATCTGCTCCGGCTCAAGCGGTGGCTTAAACGAACGGAGCGTTACCCGCAAGAAGTGTGCGGACCGGTCATGCAGCTTTTTGTGGATGCCGTAATGCTAGAGGTCAAGAAGAGCTCATAAAAAAAGTTCCTTTTCCGCAGGGGAGAAGGAACTTTTTTGCTTTTCGCATCAGGCAGATTCACGACCGTCATTTGGTTTTCTTTGACGGAGATTCCGTACCCATTCTTGAATCGGCAGCTCAGCAAGAATCATGCCGGTGAAAATCAGGAGACATCCGGTTAGCTGTCTTCCACTCAATATTTCATGAATAAAGACGTAAGAGGTGACTGCAGCGAATACGGGCTCCAAAGCGAAAATGAGAGCGACCCGCGTCGAACTGGTTTGCTTTTGCAAGGCCGTCTGTGCGAGAAAGGCCAGTGCCGTGGCAAAAATAGAAGTGACGATCAAACCAAAGGCCACCTCGGGTATAAACAAAATCGCCGGATCAAAAGCACGACTCCAATCCTCAAAGAAAAAGGCGTACAGCCAACTCATCACACCTACTGTACCTAATTGCGTGATGGCAAGGGGCAATGCTGCAAAACGAGGTGCGTATTTACCGGTAAAGACGATTTGCATAGCGAAGCAGATGGCAGCGACGAAGATTAGGGCATCACCGAGATTAAAGGAGAATGACTGGTTCTGCGTCAGTAAATACAAGCCGAATGCTGCCAGAATCACACCGAAGATAGCGAAAGGCTTGACGCGCTCACGCAAGAGCAAAAACGAGAAGAGCGGCACCAATACGACTGCTAATCCAGTGATAAAGCCAGCTTTGGACGGCGAAGTATACAGTAGTCCCACGGTCTGTAAGGCGTATCCCAGACAGAGCCAAAAGCCGAGGATGACGCCTGCACGAAGCAGTGGCCCTCTCCATTCAGAGGTTTGCCCACGATGACGATTGCGGATGAAATAGATGATCAATAAAAATAACGCAGCAATGGTAAAACGAACAGCGTTAAACGTATTGGGAGGCAGCGATGCGATTGCCTGCTGTACGATCAAAAACGTAGTTCCCCAGATAACTGCGACGAGGAGTAGCGTTATGTCTGCCATCCAAGGTTTTCTCAAAGCTTCTTTCCTCTCCTTTCTGGCATTTTCACAATTTTTCTTCGGTTTTCATGTATAGGCGACATCATAAGGGATTCCCGGGAGGAACGCAAGCGGATTATATAGGATATACGCAAAGTACACTCCGTTAATAAATTTTTCACAATTACTCCTATCCGATTCGGGACATAATGATATAATAATAGTGCATTTTACATATGCCGCTAACAGGTTTGTTATTCTGGGAGGACATTATGGATATTCTTTTGCTGGGTTTAAACTACAAAACAGCCCCTGTCGAAATTCGCGAAAAGTTTACATTCAGCGACGATGGGACAGCACGCGCTCTTCATCTTCTCTCCCAGACGAAGAGTATCGCAGAATGTATCATCCTGGGAACGTGCAATCGGACGGAAATTTACGTTGTTTGCGACCAGGCGAATATTGGCCGAGATTATACTCGCCGCTTTTTGGCAGAATGGTTCGGCGTGGAGAAAGAACAATTTAAGGATCATCTCTATATAAAAGAGAACGAACAGGCAATCGAGCACTTGTTCCGAGTCTCTTCCGGTCTTGATTCGATGGTAATGGGAGAAACACAAATCCTCGGACAAGTCCGGGATGCGTTCCTGTTGGCGCAGGAGCGTCAAACGACAGGGACTGTCTTTAACACCTTGTTCAAGCAAGCGATTACGTTCGCCAAGCGTGCCCATACAGAGACAGCGATTGGACAAAACGCGGTTTCTGTCAGTTACGCTGCTGTCGAACTGGGGAAAAAGATCTTCGGTTCCTTCGCAGGGAAGTCTGTCCTGATCGTCGGAGCGGGAAAAATGAGCGAGCTGACAGCCAAGCACCTGCACGCAAATGGTTCGGAACACGTTATGGTAGCGAATCGTACAATGGAGCGAGCACAGCTTTTGGCAGAAAAGTTCAAGGGTGACTCCTGTACGATGGAGCAGCTGCCTGAGGCACTGCTCACAGCAGACATCGTCATCAGCTCGACCGGAGCGACAGGTTATGTTCTCGGCAAAAAAGAACTGGCTCCCATCATGAAGCAACGGAAGCATCGTCCATTGTTCATGGTGGATATCGCGGTTCCTCGTGATCTGAACCCTGACTTGCATGATCTTGATAACGTATTTTTATATGACATTGACGATCTGGAAGGAATCGTTGCGAGTAACGTTGCGGAGCGTTCTCGTGAAGCGGAGCGTTTGGATGTTATGATTCAAGAAGAGATCGTGGCATTCACTACCTGGTACCAGACTCTTGGTGTAGCGCCACTCATCGCTGCACTGCGTGATAAGGCACACACGATCCAAAGTGAAGCCATGCGAAAAATCGAAAACAAGCTGCCGAACTTGTCTGAGCGGGAGATGCACATCATCCGCAAGACGACGAAGGGCATTGTCAATCAACTGCTGCACGATCCGGTCGTGCGTTTAAAAGAAATGGCAGCTACCAAAGATGGAGAAGAAGTACTGGATATTTTCGAGAAAATGTTTGCGTTAGAAGAAATCCTGGAGCGAAAAGAGCAGGAAGCAATCTGGGCGGACGATAAAAATAAACAGACATCTTCTCGGGAGCAGGTCTTGGCTTCCCGGTTCCCTGAGTAAGCTGACCTGACAATCTATCTGCTACTGTTAGAAACCGATTGGGAAAGAGGGGAGAGAGTGCATGGCCGAGGTGAGATGGATCTACGACTTGACGATCTTTCTCTACGCTGCAAGTGTTCTCTTCTATTTTAACGACTTCTTGCAAAGCAACCGGAAAGTCAATCGTCTGGCTTTCGGGTTGCTTGTTGTCGTTTGGGCCTTGCAAACCGCATTTTTTGTCTCGCAAGCAGTCATGAAGGGGTATTTTCCAGTCATTACGCTGTTTGAGACGCTCTTTTTTTATTCATGGGTGCTGGTAGGCTTGTCGCTTATCATTCACTATTTTTTTCGGATTGATTTGCTGGTTTTTTTTACTAATATTATCGGATTCGTCGTGCTCGTCATGTCGATGTTTTTGCCGGAAACGCCGATTGAGGCTGTATCGAGTATCTTGACCTCTGAGCTATTGCTGACACATGTGACACTGGCCATGTTCAGCTACGGGGCGTTCTCGCTCTCCATGATCTTCTCGGCCATGTACTTGCTTCAGCACAAAATGCTCAAGGAAAGACGCTGGTCGCCGTTGCTCAGGCGTTTGCCCAGCCTTGATCAACTGGAAGGCTACGCGTACCGAATGAACATGCTGGGTGTACCGATGCTCTTGCTCTCGATTGTATTAGGGATCATTTGGGGTAAAATGGTTTTGCCGGAGAAATTTCTGCTAGATTCAAAAGTAGTGCTCTCCATGTTGGTTCTTGCGATTTATTCGCTATGGCTGTACCAACGCTATCGGGATACGGTGCAGATGCGCAGACTCGCGCAGTGGAACGTCCTGGCGTTTTTGTTACTACTTATCAATTTTTTAGGCTTCACTACTTCTACATTTCACGACTGGTGGTAGGGGCTGCTCATCAAGGAGGCTGTCATGGGAAAATGGAAAGTGGGAACGCGTCGCAGCAAATTGGCGCTCACTCAAACGAATTGGGTCGTAGATCAACTGAAGGGGTTCGTACCTGAAGCTGATTTTGAATTGCATGAAATCGTGACAAAAGGCGATCGAATCCTCGATGTGACCTTATCCAAAGTAGGCGGAAAAGGGCTGTTTGTCAAAGAAATCGAGCAATCCTTGTTCGATAAGGAAACCGATTTTGCGGTACACAGCTTGAAGGATATGCCGGCTGAATTGCCAGAGGGCTTGGTAATCGGTGCGATCCCGAAGCGTGTTGATCCTCGGGATGTTCTGCTTTCCAAGGATGGCAAGACGTTGGATGAACTGCCACAAGGAGCTTTGGTAGGGACTAGCAGCTTGCGCCGTTCTGCACAAATTCTCGCACATCGCCCTGACATTCAGATTGAATCTCTGCGTGGAAATATTGATACGCGCATGCGCAAACTGGAGGAGGGCAATTTTGATGCGATCATCCTCGCTGCGGCTGGACTTGAGCGCGTGAATTTTGAAGGGGAAATCTCGCAGTTCCTGCCTGTTGAAATCAGCTTGCCAGCAGTCGGTCAAGGTGCACTTGCCATCGAATGCCGTGCAGACGATGAGGAGACACTCGCTCTCTTGAAGCAGTTTGATGACGCACCGACGCGTTTGGCGGTAACAGCAGAGCGCAGCTTCCTGCACAAACTCCAAGGCGGCTGTCAGGTGCCGATTGGCGCATATGCGACAGTTGGTGAGAACAATGAAATTACTTTGACAGGAATGGTTGGCTCCCCAGATGGGAAGCAAATGTTCAAAAACACGGCGACTGGCCAAGATCCGTTAGCGCTGGGCATTCAAGTGGCGGAAGCCCTCTTGGCACAGGGAGCGGGAGAGGTGCTTGCGCAAGTCTTGCGGGAGAATGAGCAATGATTGTCCACGGATCGCACAAGCCGCTGACTGGCAAGTGCATCATGGTCACGCGGGCGAGAAGTCAAGTTCGCGAGCTCGTTGAACATATCGAGCGGTTAGGTGGAGAAGCATACGCATTTCCTCTGTTAAAAATGATGCCGCCGACGGACACTGCCAAGCTCGACGAAGCCATCACCCAGTTGCCAACATACGACTGGGTAGTCTTCACGAGTGTGAATGGCGTACGCTTCTTCTTGGAGCGCATGCGCGAGGTCGGGGTAGGACTCGATGCGTTCACTGGCAAAATTGCTGCGGTCGGCCCGAAGACGGCTCAGGCGCTTGAGCATCACGGGCTCGAAGTAGCTGTCATCCCGTCTGATTACGTGGCGGAAGGCTTGCTGTCGAGCTTGTATGATCAACTGCTTCCTGGTCAGCGCGTTCTGCTGCCTCGTGCAGATATTGCCCGCAAGGCACTGCCAAAGGAGTTGGCTCGCTTGGGACTTGCTGTGACTGAAGTAGACGTGTATCACACTGTCATTGATGCAGAGCAGGCACCAGACGCAGCGGAAAAGCTCCAGCAAGGTCTCATCGATATCATCTTGTTTACCAGCTCTTCAACGGTGACTCATTTTATGGCAGCGATGGAGCCCTATACATCGCTTGACTGGCTCAAGCATGTTCAGATAGCCTGTATCGGACCAATAACGGCAGATACAGCAAAACAAAACGGGCTTTCTGTTCATGTGGTAGCGAGTGAGTACACCGTGGAAGGTTTACTAGCAGCTATCATAGAGAATCTGGGAGGGAATCGACATGGCACAAACATTTGACCGTCATCGCCGTCTTCGCAAAAGCGCGGCTATGCGCAATCTGGTGCGGGAGAACCACGTACGGGTGGAAGATTTGATTTATCCGTTGTTCGTAGTGGAAGGAACCGGTATTAAGAATGAGATTCCGTCCATGCCAGGCGTGTATCAGCTCTCGTTGGACACACTAGCCGAAGAGATGAAGGAAATCGTAGCTCTGGGAATTCAAGCTGTTTTGATGTTTGGGGTTCCAACGCATAAAGACGCCTGCGGAACAGAGGCGTACAATGATGATGCGATTACCCAACAGGCAATGCGTCTGATCAAGGAAGCCCATCCAGAAATGATCGTGATTGCAGATACGTGCCTGTGTGAATACACCGATCATGGTCACTGTGGTGTGATTCACGAAGGCGAAGTCGTGAATGACGAAACATTGAAGCTTTTGGGTCAGACCGCGGTTTCTCAAGCAAAAGCTGGAGCAGATATTATTGCACCTTCCAACATGATGGATGGTTTCGTGGTTGCAATCCGTGAAGCTTTGGACGAGGCTGGCTTTGAGCACATTCCGATCATGTCCTATGCGGTGAAATACGCTTCTGCCTTCTACGGGCCGTTCCGCGATGCGGCAGGCTCGACTCCACAATTCGGCGATCGCAAAAGCTATCAAATGGACGCGGCCAATGCACGTGAAGGTCTGCGCGAGGCAGCTTCCGATGTAAAAGAAGGCGCGGACTTCTTGATCGTGAAGCCAGGTCTTGCTTTCATGGACATGGTTCTTCGTCTCCGTGAGAACTTCAACCTGCCGATCGTGGCTTACAATGTGAGTGCAGAGTATTCTATGGTAAAAGCGGCGGCTCTGAATGGCTGGATCGATGAAGAGCGTATCGTTATGGAAACGTTGGTTGGTTTCAAGCGCGCAGGTGCAGATTTGATCATTACGTACCATGCAAAAGATGTTGCAAAATGGCTGGCGAGGTGAGCACGAGATGAATAGAGAAAAATCTACTCAGTTATTTGCAGAAGCACAGCATTACATACCAGGCGGAGTAAACAGTCCAGTTCGTGCCTTTAAGAGCGTAGGAGGCAATCCTGTTTACATCGCAAAAGGAGAAGGCTCCCGTATTTTTGATGTGGATGGGAACAGCTATATTGACTACATCGGCTCGTGGGGGCCATTGATCTTGGGTCATGCGCATCCGCGTGTCCTTGCAGCGATTACGGAAGTAGCTGCGCTTGGAACCAGCTTTGGCGCACCGACTGAGCGGGAAACAGAAATGGCAAAGCTCGTTTGTGAGATCGTGCCATCTGTAGAAGTCGTGCGTATGGTGAACTCCGGTACAGAGGCGACGATGAGCGCTTTGCGCCTCGCGCGTGGCTATACCAAACGCAACAAAATCATGAAGTTCGAAGGCTGCTACCATGGTCATGCCGATAGCTTGTTGATCAAGGCTGGTTCCGGTGTGGCTACACTAGGACTTCCAGACAGCCCAGGCGTACCTGAAGGAACAGCACACAACACGATTACGGTCCCTTACAATGATCTGGAAAGCGTCAAACTGGCATTTGAAACGTTTGGCGATGATCTGGCAGCAGTTATTGTGGAGCCAATCGGCGGCAACATGGGGGTCGTTCCTCCACAGCCAGGCTTCCTTGAAGGACTGCGTGAAATAACAGAGAAACATGGGACACTGCTCATTTTCGATGAAGTCATGACTGGCTTCCGTGTAGCATTGGGTGGTGCACAAGAGCTGTACGGCATTACCCCTGATTTGACGACGATGGGGAAAGTCATCGGCGGTGGCTTGCCAGTAGGTGCATACGGCGGCAAACGGGAGATCATGCAGCAAGTGGCTCCAGCAGGACCAATCTATCAGGCAGGGACGCTGTCGGGTAATCCTTTGGCGATGGCAGCAGGCTTGACTACCTTGCAGGAGCTCAGCAAACCAGGCGCTTACGAGCGTTTGGAGAAGATGTCCGCTCGTTTGGCTGAAGGCTTGGCTGACAATGCCAAGAAGCTGGGCATTCCGCATACGCTCAATCGCGTAGGCTCCATGGTTTGCCTGTTCTTCACAGAGACACCAGTTATCAACTACGAAACAGCGAAAACATCCGATCTGGAGCGTTTCTCGGCATACTTTAGCTATCTGCTGGAGGAAGGCATCATGATCCCGCCGTCCCAGTTTGAGGGTATGTTCGTTTCCTTGGCACATACTGATGAAGATATCGAACGGACGATTGAAGCAAGCTACAAAGCGATGAAAAAAGCGTTTGAATAAAGAAGGAAAAGAAGGGAGCACTTCCTAGCTGATGCAGGAGGTGCTTTTTTTGATTTTTTTTTGCAGGATTTTTCCACCCCCTGTCAAAATACGAAGGAAAATGCAGATGATGAGGTGGAGACATGGAAGGGACGATTGTTCACGTACCGCAAAAGCATCTGGTTGGACTTAGCTTCTCTGGTTCGTTTCCGATGCTTGTGGAATACATGCCAAAGCTGTGGGAGACTTTTTTGAAGCGCCAGGATGAGATTCCTCTCGTGATTTCTCCGGATGTTCGTTACGACATCAGCGACGAGAATCGGACGTACCAAATATATACCGAGTACATTGTAGTGGAAGTAGAGCGTTTCGAACATATCCCTGAGGGCATGATCGGGTTTACGATTCCAGCGAAGACATACGCCCGCTTTACCCACACAGGACCGATGGAACAGGTCCAAAACACGTACCACAGTTTGTTTGGCTGGCTCAAAGCAAGTGACCATCTCGTAGATGAGTATGCTCTTCGAATGGAGCGCTACGATCAACGGTACGTTCCTTCTGTGCATGAGTCTGCTCGGGTCGAGAACACGTACGAAATTTTTATCCCGCTTCGGTAAAAGAACAGCGAAGCAGCACCTTTAAACAGCCAACACCTCTTATACCCAAAAACGGGAGGTGTTGGCTGTTTGGTTTCACCAATTGGAATCCAGACTCGTATACTGTAAGAAACAGGACAGGGGTGACAAGTGTGGTGAAATTAAAATGGCATTTTCGAAAGCACTTGCGCAAGCGTTACGGTCGGTTGATTTGGAGTGTTCGCAAACGGAAAAATCGGAAAGGATACTTTAAATCAAATGTCTGGGCACATCATCGTAAGAGTTATCGTATTCTTGTCGCAAACGAATACATTGCTGCATACTTGGCCAAAAAACTCGGGTTACCCGTTGCAAAAGTTTTACAGGCTCGTGTAAGAGGACCACGAGGGTATGTGAGACGCGGGCTTGTCTCTATCGAAGCCAATGCCAGGAAGGTTATTCCTTGGAAAAAGGCGAAGTCTTACGTAAGGAAAAAACCGCACAAGTATATCAAAAATGCCAAAAAATTAGCGCGTTTGGTGGCTTTCGATACATGGATTCTTAACCCGGACCGTTCGAATCGCAACTTGATTCTCTACCGAAGAAAATCATGGAAGAAATACAAATGGTATGGCATCGATCATGGCATGTCGTTGTTTGGTAATCCTAATAAATGGAATTTTCGCAGAGCAAAGAATAAGTTCTCCTGTAAAAAAGCATACAAATTCTGCTTGCATACCGGAGACAAAAAGAAGCAACGAATTCCCTACGGATTGAAACGTTTCACACAGGAAAATCGAAAGCAGCTTGCCAAGATGGTGAAAAAAATCCAATCTTTGCCTACCTCAGAAATCAAAAAAGCGATCAAAAGGGTACCGAAAGGATTATTGAAAAGGTCCGAAAAAAAATTCATCCTAAAAGTGTTGCAATGCAGACGCAAGCAAATGAAAAAAGCACTGAAGCGGGTATCGAAGCGTTTTGCTTAAACATTTTCCCGTTTGTTCGTGTCAATTACGAGAGCAAATGTTCAGCGACTTGTCCAAAAAACAACCAAGTTCATCCATAATAGACTGCATGCTGATAGTAGTGGGGATCGGCAGTACCTGAGACGAGAAAGACGAGAAAGACATTTTGCTCCAGCGCAAGCAAGTTTGCCACGACCAAATCCTCCCTCAGCAACGGAGTCAACAGGATCGCTGACGAACGGGAAAAACGAGGTTCCTTGTGCGTGTACATGGACGAGATCGAACTGTTTGCTCAAAAAAAGCATGGTAGAATAATACAGATAAGGTCTGTCGAACGAGTAACTGGCTCCGGGAAAGAAAAAACAGACGGAGCGAGATGGCGTCTGATTTGCCTGAATGTGCGTGTACGTCATTTCTCTCCCATGCCTGACGATCACAGAACCTGTTTTTGGGTATACCATCTACTAGCTGCACCTCTTTCATGTTCTTCGGATAAGGGTCAGTAGCACTTTTTGACAAAAAGTAAACAAACAGTAAAGGAGTAGGATTCGATGAAAAAGGAAGTCCAACTGAGTAACGGCATCAAAATAGCCTATGTAGAAGAAGGAACGGGGGAATCGCTTGTTTTGATCCACGGTTTTTGCGGGAGCGCATCTTACTGGCATAAGCTAGTTCCGCTCTTGTCTAAAACGCATCGTGTCATTGCGATCGATTTGCGTGGTCATGGAAACAGCTCGGCCCCTGATGAACCGTATTCAATGGAGCACTTTGCAGACGATCTGGCTTTGTTTGTAGATGAGCTGGGTTTAGCGAAGATTCATCTGTTTGGACATTCGCTCGGTGGCTATGTGACCTTGGCATTTGCAAATCAATACGCGGACAAGCTGGCGAGCTTTGGCTTGATCCATTCGACGCCATATCCGGATGACGATGCAGCCAAAGCCAATCGGGATAAAGGAGCAGACAACATCCGCCAAAATGGAATGGAGCCGTTTATCAAAGCCCTTGTACCGAAGCTGTTCGCACCTTCCCATATCGACACAATGAGGGAAGAAGTCCAGCTAGCAAAAGAAATTGGCTTTGCGACGAGCCCGGTTGGAGCCATCCAAACCTTAATCGCCATGCGTGATCGAGTAGAACGCAATCATGTGCTGCAAGAAACGACTTTACCTGTGCTATTAGTCGCAGGATCAGAGGATCAGATCATTCCCGCTGAAAAAACTTTTACAGTTGATAAAAATAACGTCGAGCAAGTGTTGCTGCCTGATGCAGGGCATATGGGTATGGTAGAGGCACCAGAGAAAATGGCAGAAGCCTTCAAGAGCTTTCTAAACAGAAAGTAAACAAATATCACACCATAGTCCTAGCAAATTTTGCTATAATGAAAACGTTATCCTATTTATTTATACATAGACGAGAGGGGAAATTATCATGAAAAAGGCACGTCGGATTACGATGACGGCGTTTGCATCAATCGTATTTGCATCGCTGATGTCTTCCTCAGCATTTGCAGCACCATTGCATCCCGTACAACACACTGACTGGATGGTGAAAAAGGCAATTGTATCAGCGGGTCAAAATGGCGATCTTGCTTTGGATCGTGCCGTGACTCTCGCGGAAGCTACTGTTGTTTTCTCCAAATTGAAAGAGGCAAAAGTGGGAGCTGCGGCTAAAGGTGCTCATTGGTCTACTCCTTATTTCGACTGGGCAAAGAGCCAAGGTGCTCTCACACAAGACGACTATAAAAACCCTGCGCAAACCGTAACGTCTGCCAAGCTGACACAAATGGCTGACAAACTGGGCTATAAAATGAAGCTCGACAACAAAGCGACTGTAACGCGCGGTGAATTTTTCCAGGCGTTGGGTGATGCGGCTACCACGCATGTAACGATTGCCCACACCAACGATACACATGGTCATATTCAAGAAGACAAGAACCAAAAAGAATTCGGCTTTGCCAAAATCGCAACCTTGCTCAAGGAATGGCGTGCAGAGAACGAAAACTTCTTGCTCTTGGACGCTGGTGATACCTTCCAAGGTACCGTTTTCGTGAACCAATTCAAAGGCGAATCTGTTGTTCCCATCCTCAACAGCCTCGACTACAACGTAATGGCTGCGGGTAACCACGAGTTTGACTTCGGTTATGAGCAACTGCTCAAGCTGCGTGACATGCTCGAGCATCCAGTCATCTCTGCTAACGTGTTTAAGGCAGATGGAAAAGAATTGCTGCCACCTGTTTTCAAAGCGGAGATTGGCGGGAAAAAATTCGCCTTTGTTGGTTTCGTAGCGGAAGACACACCTGTATTGACTCACCCTGACAACGTAAAAGGGCTGACATTCAAAAACCCGGTAGAAGTGGCGAAAGTACTTGTACCTGAGCTGAAAAAAGAAGTAGATCACGTCATTGTTGTTTCCCACATCGGAGTGAACGTAGACCGTGAAATCGCGAAAAACGTTCCTGGCATTGACCTGATTGTTGGTGGTCACTCCCATACTCCACTGAAAGCACCTGAACTCGTAAACGGCACGTACATCGTACAAGACTGGGAGTACGGCAAGTCTCTCGGCCGTGCTGACCTCTACTACCTCGGCAAAGAACTGGTAGCATTCAGCGGCGGTTTGAAAGAGTACGATGAAGCAGTTGTAGCTGATCCAGACGTAGATAAGATGGTAAAAGAAATCGTAGGCAAGATCGATACCGTGATGAACGTAGTAATCGCGAAATCCGAAGTGCCACTCGATGGAGACCGTGCACTGGTTCGTACGAAAGAAACGAACGTAGGTAACCTGATCACAGATATCATGCTGGAGCGTACACAGTCTATCAAAGGCTATGAGGCAGATGTCGCACTTGCTAACGGCGGTGGAATCCGTACGCAGCTGCCAGCAGGCGACATCACGAAAAAAGGTCTGTACACGCTGTTGCCATTCGAGAACAATACGCTGGCAATCGTAGAGGTAACCGGTGAAGAGCTGAAGAAAGCCCTCGAAAACGGCGTGAGTAAAGTAGAAGAGGGAGCAGGACGCTTCCCGCAAGTGAGCGGCATGAGCTTCACCTACAATCCAACGAAGCCAGCAGGTGAGCGTGTGGTGGAAGTGAAAGTAGGCGACAAGCCACTTGATCTGACCAAAACGTATAAATTGGCGACCATCGACTTCCTCGCAGCGGGTGGAGACGGTTATGAATCTTTGAAAAAGCCATTCTTCAACACAGGTCTGTCCATGTACAGCATCGTGGAAGAAGGCTTGATCAAGCGCAAAACGGTTAATCCAAAAGTAGAAGGCCGCATTGTCGAAGTAAAATAAGGTTTGCGCGGACAGGGACGGAGAAATACCTCCCTGTCCATTTTTTTACTGAATCGGGAAGAATCCAATGCCTCTCAAACGCAGTCGCACCTCTTTGACAAGCTGCGAAAAAGAGGTTTTGTTATTATAAAGTACCTTGCAATATATAATAGTTATTTGGTAAGCTTTGACATGGGTGATATTGATGAACGTTCAGTTTAAAAAAGGGGTACTGGAGCTGTGTGTTCTTGTTTTGACAGCCAAACAGGACAGATACGGCTACGAACTGGTTGCGAGCATCTCAGAAAAATTCCATATCTCTGAAGGAACAGTGTACCCCTTGTTGCGCCGTTTGACGCAGGAAGGCTTTTTCACGACCTATCTGGCGGAATCACAAGAGGGCCCCCCGCGCAAATATTATCAGCTGACGGATCGAGGACGACAATACATGAACGACCTTGTCTTGGAGTGGCGAATATTTAATCGTGGAGTAAATGAGATCATAGAGGAGGGACTCGGTTATGACAAGGCGTGAGTTTATGGATGAGTTAAATGCTTTGCTTAGCGCTTTGCCTGATAAGGAACGCTTAGACATCCTTGCCGATTACACGGAGCATTTTCTCATGGGAATGAAGCAAGGGAAGAACGAGAATGAAATCGCCGAAGGGTTGGGGAACCCGAAAGCAGTGGCACGAGAACTGTTGGCTGGCTACCGGATTGATCAGGCTCAGTCCAATGCGTCAGTCGGGAATATGACAAGAGCGATCATCGCGACGATCAGCTTGGGATTTTTTAATCTCGTGTTTGTTTTGGGACCATTTCTTGGTTTAATTGGCGTGCTGCTTGGTTTATATGGAGCCTCAGCTGCCCTGTTGGTCGCACCAGTCGGAATATTCTTGGATTACGGAATTCCCGCACCATCGCAAGAGAGACTCTTCCTGCTGTTCTCGAGCATGGTGTCAGTAGGCTTGGGCGGCATGCTCGCGATTGGCTTGCTTCGTTTGACCAAATGGCTGTACAAGCAATTTTTGCGTTATCTCCAGTTCAACGTAAAGATGATCAGGGGGAAATGAAATGAGAAACCTGAGTAAAAAATTGTTTGGGTTCAGTTTGATTTTGTTTATTGTGGGTGTGTGTGGGATGGTTTGGCTATTCTTGAGGCAAGAAAATTTTGCCTATTCGTTAAAGCCGATAAAAGAAGAACGCGTCATGGAGCAAGAAATCAAAGCAATTGATCTCAAATCCGATACGGCAGATATTGCGATTATCCCGTCTAAACTGCCAAAGGCAACTGTACGCATGGTCGGTGAAGTATCCGAACAGCAGTACGAGATTCTGGAATTTAAGAGCGAGATCGCACCGGATGGCACATTAGTCGTGGTATTGCGAGAGCGTCTGCATGTCAATATGTTTTATCAGCGGAATGGTGAGATAAAGCTGGAGGTCGAGTTGCCAGAAAAGGTGTATGAGAATCTCCAGATCGAAACGATGTCGGGTGATATTAGAAGTGGCAAGCTTAGCGCGAAGTATGCAAAAGTAATTAGCAGCACAGGCGATGTAGAAGTTGCCGGATATGAGGGACAGGAGCTCGATGTCCGTACAGATACAGGCGATATCAATTTGACGGACATTCGTTCAGCCGTCTTGATTGATAGCTCCACTGGTGCAATTGATAAACTGACCATGCCTGAGTTGACTGATCATGTGTCGATTCGCACGGATACGGGTGATATTCGGGTGGACATAGGCAAACAGCCTACAGCTGCGACGCTTGAGGTACAGACAGATACGGGAGGCATCGAAACTACCTGGCAGAACCTATCTTATGAAAGAAAAGAGGATACTCTGGTGAATGCCTCGATTGGTACTGGCGGACCAACGATGTCAGTGCGAAGTTCTACCGGAGATGTTCGCATTCAATAGGAGAAGTTTGGAAACACTGTTGGATAGGATTGGAAACGGAAGAAACGAAAAGATTTTGACACAAAAGAGACATTACTTGTCGAATGACGAATGGTATCATATTGAAGGAAACATAATTGTGCAAAGCGAGGTTTATTCATGACCGCAAAAACTTTTAACGATACGTTTTTGAAAGCATGTCGCGGCGAAGCGACAGAGCATGTCCCGGTCTGGTACATGCGTCAGGCGGGGCGTTATCAGCCAGAATACCGCGCCATCCGCGCGAAGCATAGCTTTTTTGAAATGAACTACATACCGGAAGTTTGCGCGGAAGTGACACGTCTGCCCGTTGAGCAGCTGGGCGTGGACGCTGCCATCTTGTTTGCAGACATCATGACGCCACTGAAGCCGATTGGTGTGGATGTGAATATCGAATCTGGCATTGGGCCTGTGATCGCGAACCCGATCGAATCCTTGAAAGATGTTGAGCGTCTGCTTGAACTCGATCCGGATACGCATGTGCCTTACATTCTTGAGTCCATCAAGATTTTGCGTCAGCAATTATCTGTACCATTGATCGGTTTTGCAGGTGCACCATTTACACTGGCCAGCTATATGATCGAAGGCGGCCCTTCCAAGCACTATCATAAGACAAAAGCATTCATGTATACCGAGCCGGCTGCTTGGCAGGCCCTGATGGAAAAGCTGGGCGATCTGACAATCACCTACCTTAAAGCACAAATCAAAGCAGGAGCACAAGCTGTCCAAGTTTTTGATTCGTGGGTCGGTGCATTGAATGACGAGGATTATCGCGAGTACATTACACCAGTCATGACGCGTATCTTCAATGCGCTAAAAGATACTGGTGTACCAACGATCTATTTCGGGATCGGTGCTGGTCATCTATTGATGGATTGGAACCGCTTGCCTGTTGATGTGGTTGGTTTGGACTGGCGTACTTCGATTACGACAGCTCGTCAAATGGGAGTTACGAAGACACTGCAAGGTAATCTAGACCCAACGCTCTTGCTGGCTCCATGGGAGAAGCTCGAAGCTAAGGCAAAGGAAATTCTTGATGAAGGAACCAAGCAGCCAGGCTTCATTTTCAATCTGGGACACGGCGTATTCCCTGACGCCAAAGTAGAAACCCTGCAAAAACTGACAGGGTTCATCCATAGTTACAAAAGGGACGTGTAACCAGGAGGTGCGTGAAATGTCAAAGCAGAAGACCGGACTCTTGTTAATGGCGTATGGAACGCCTCGCAGTCCTGAAGAGATTGAACCATACTATACTCACATTCGCCGCGGTCGTAAGCCACCTCAAGAACTGCTTGATGATTTGAAGGCGCGCTACGAGGCAGTAGATGGATTGAATCGATTTGCAGACATTACAGATGAACAGGTTCGCGCTTTGGAGCAGGAAATGAACAAGCGTTTTCCAGACCGTGAATTTGTCGGTTATCTTGGTTTGAAGCATATCGCTCCTTTTATCGAGGATGCGGTCGAGCAGATGAAGCGCGATGGGATTAAGGAAGCGATCAGTCTCGTTCTTGCGCCTCATTATTCTAGCTACAGCGTCAAAGAATACAACGGACGAGCACAAGAGCATTCCGCTGCTATCGAAGGACCTGCGATCCACAGCATTGAGAGCTGGTATCTGGAACCAGGCTTCATCGGATACTGGGTAAATGCCATTCAAGAGACGTTTGCCAAGATGACGGTTGAAGAGCGCGGACAAGCAGTCGTGATTTTCTCGGCTCACAGCCTCCCGGAAAAAATCTTGAAGTCAGGCGATCCGTACCCGATCCAGCTGGAAGAGACAGCGAAGCTTATTGCTGAGCAAGCAGGAATCACTTCCTATGAAATCGGTTGGCAAAGTGCAGGAAATACACCTGATCCGTGGTTGGGACCAGATGTACAGGACTTGACTAGAGAGCTGTACGAATCAAAAGGCTACCAAGCATTTGTTTACTGTCCAGTCGGATTTGTCGCGGAGCATTTGGAAGTTCTGTATGATAATGATTTTGAATGCAAAGCTGTTACGGATGAACTGGGCGTACATTACTATCGTCCACCGATGCCTAACGCCAGACCTGCATTCATTTCCTGTCTGGCTGACGCTGTCGAGGGTAAGCTGGCGAATTAGGGGATCGATCACATGAGCGATAATACCTATCATATTACAATTGTAGGAAGCGGCATCACAGGGTTGACCGCTGCTTTTTACTTACAGAAGGAAATCGAAGCAAAAGGCTTGCCAATCCGTTTTCAACTGATTGAGGAGCAAGGACGACTCGGTGGAAAAATCAAGACGTGGCGTCACGAAGGCTTTGTCATTGAGCAGGGTCCCGATTCGTTTCTCGAGCGCAAAACAAGTGCGGCAGAGCTAGCAGTGGACTTGGGACTGCAAGATGATCTCGTTCGTAACAGTACAGGACAAGCTTACATCTGGCACCAGGACCGTTTGAAGGCAATACCAGAAGGCGCGGTTATGGGTGTACCGACGAAGGTCATGCCTTTTGTCACAACAGATCTCATTTCATGGCCTGGAAAGCTTCGGGCTGCTATGGATCTCGTTCTTCCAGCATCAAAAGGTGACGGCGATATCTCTGTTGGTGATTTCTTTCGGCGTAGGCTCGGTAATGAAGTTATTGATAATCTTATAGCGCCCTTATTGTCCGGCGTCTACTCCGGGGATCTCGACAATCTCAGTTTGCTTGCGAGTTTTCCTCATTTCGCCAAAATGGAGAGCCAGCATCGCAGCTTGATTTTAGCGATGAAGCATTCTCGCCCACCAGTGAAAACGCAGGGTAAGCCAAAAGGCATTTTCTTGACGCTGAAGAACGGCTTGCAGTCCTTCGTAGAGGCGATCGAGAAGAGCCTGCCTGACGAAGTCGTCTCGAAGAATACCGGTGTAAAAGAACTGGTGAAGCGACCTGACGGAAAGTACACCTTAGTATTAAAAAATGGTGGGACGATCGAGACTGATACCGTGCTGTTTACCGTCCCACATGCTGTCGCAGAGCCGCTTTTCCGTCCGTATGTACAGGTTCCTACTCTGCCACAGGCGAAGCCACATATGGTTGCAACGATTGCCATGGCTTTCCCCGAGTCAGCCATTGACTTAGGCATGGAAGGTACAGGATTTATTGTACCGCGGCATTCGGGGGCAAAAATCACAGCGTGTACGTGGGCGCATCGCAAATGGCCGCATACGACGCCAAAAGAGAAGGCGTTGCTGCGCAGTTTTGTGGGGAGAGCAGGGGAGCAATCCTTCATGGAGCAAACGGACGAGGAAATTTTGGAGGTTGTTCTCCGTGACTTGCGCAAGATCATGACGATTCGCGCAGAGCCGGATTTTTATAATGTATCACGCTTGCAAAATGCAATTCCGTATGTAGTCGGACACCAGGCTTGGGTGCAGGATGTACAGAAGAAATTAAAAGAAGAACTCCCTGGAGTAATCGTGGCAGGTGCATCATACAGTGGTGTCGGTGTACCTGATTGTATCGATCAGGGAAAAAAAGCAATAGCGGAATGGATCGCGTCTGTAGAACCGGGGAGATAGATAACCCCGGTTTTTCCTTTTTTTATGGTGCTAAACGACTTGTCCTGTCCATATAGTATAGGGAAATGTCCTGCACTTGAAAGGAGGAGCACGAATGGCATTACAGGATGGGCAACTCTCATTTGCCATCAAGGAGACCATTTTCCTCTCATCCGATAGAGCTGGAATAGGTGAATTGCAAGAGCTGGAATTGGTTCCGGATGTGGAAGTGTTGGAGAACGATTCCTACATCTCGATTACGGGCTGCTTGCAATTAGTAGGGAAGTACGAGCCAATCAGGGAAGCCGCAGAAGCGACAGGCGGCGAAGGTGAATCGCTGGTTGAAGCCATGACTTTTACTCCCTTTCGCCAGGAAGCATCGGATCAGGCCTTTTATGGCTGGGAGGAACAAATTGGTCATCGCATTCCACTAAACATCACCATCCCGCTGGATCGGATTACCGAGATCGGAGACATCTACGCAATCGTGGACAGTTTTGACTACAAGCTGGAATCCCCCCATCAAATGTTGATTGATGCGGATCTGAAGATTTTAGGAATTGTCCTGGGGGAAAAAGCTGAACAAGTGGAGCAGATCGAAACGCAGGCTGCCGCCCCGACAGAAGGGACATGGGAATATGCCTTCGCTGCTGGAGATGACGCTGAAGCGTACACCGAACAGACATCCCTCGATGAAATTGATCAGAAGCTGAGTGTGCTGGAAGAGGAGCTGGAGCGTCAGGCAATGCCTGCATCCTTTGAGTCTGCAGAGTCACCTTCCATGTTCGATACCCCGGCAATCGCTCATTCAGATGAGGATGGGTACCACGGGCAATTTGGCGAAGTGATGGAAGTGATAGAACCGGATTCCCATGATACTTGGGAGACAAATACCATTTCGTATGACTTTGATTCGCAACAATCTGGATCATACGACTCCTCTGGCTCCTATGAATCCGCTGGCTCGTCTGACTCCTCTGGCGATCAAGCAGTACTTGCAGATGAGCAAGAGCAGCTGAGAGAAGTAGCAGAAAATGATCAAGAACAAGAGGAGCTCATTCTTGCCATACATGATCAGCAGACAATTGATTACACGCAAGTCTCCAATGAACCCTCTGAAGTGTCTATTGAAGAGGAGTCGCCGGAAGAAGTGGAAGTTAGCATTGAATCCGAGCCAGAGGCCGAGCCTGTCATGGCACAACCGGAAACTGAAGCGGACGAGGTGGAAGTACGAGTAGCGATTTCTGGTAAACCCTCACAGGAAGACAAAAGTCGTGTGAACATCACATCCATATTCTCTCAAGCGAGTCGTGCGAAACAGGAAGCGATGGCGTTGGAGGCGGAATCTTCATCTAGCACTTCTCGTTATGGCTCATCAGGGCAAGTCAACACATCCACAGTAGAGGCCATGCAAAATCTCACATCTTTTGTCCGGAAAAAAGAAGAGCGCTCCAGTCAGCTGAAAATGTGCATTATTCAGAAAGACGAGACATTAGAGCATATTTCGCAGCGGTATTCCTTACCGGTCTCCAAAATCGTGGAAGTGAACAGATTGGCATCGGAGCAGCTTGTAGCAGGGCAGATTCTGTACATCCCACAATAAAGGAGTGGGGGACCGTGGATAAGATTGATCTCTCCGAGGTTTGCCAGCAATATCGTGCGCGCGTAATCCGTATTACGCCCCTCGATGATTGCTATTTACTGGAGACAAACCGGGGCCCCAAAGAACTCCACGTTTGGCCGCGTGTAGATGTGATGCGCTGGTCGTTTGCTTGGCGCGAACGACTGGCTCGTCAGGGGTTTCGAGAGGTGGAACGGTTTATTCGGACGCGAGACACCAAACCTTTTTTGATAATGGGCAAACGCGGCGTCACCATGACCGACCACCACCGACAATTCGAACAATATCAGCCTGACAATGACATTGCGAGGCAATGTGGGCGCGTTATAGCGATGATGCATCAGTCTCAGCAGGAAAGTCCGTTACTGTCTGGGAGCGATCTGCTCAAGCAAGAGAAACAGAACGCAGTGGAAAAAGGAAGTCGCGCCAAATCGATGGTCGAATCGTTTCGAGCGAAACATGGGCGGGGTTCGAAGGAGAATCGTTGGGTGTCGGAGCTCATGACGCCCATGCTGCAAAGGATGGACCGTTCGGCTGCAATGCTTACCAATGAGCGGATTACGAATGAGGCGGTCAGTGTCTCGCATCGTGACCTTTTGCATGATAACTGGGGGATGGTCAATGGGAAGCTGTATTTGAGAGGTTTCTTCCGGCCGGTGATTTCCGTTCAGCAACGCGACGTCGCGACCTTTTTGCGCGATCACTACTTAACGCATAAGGATCTCAATCAGATTGATGCTTTTTTGGACGGCTATGAAGAAATCAAGCCACTCACGTATGGAAACTATTCGTTGATACTCGCTTTTATGGCTCGTCCACGCGAAGTGTACAGGAGTATCGAATCCTACGTGAAGCGAGTATCGTTAGATCAAGAAGCATCCATTACTGGTATCGAACACGCCTTGCAGAGCCAGCAATCCGTTGATTCATTGCTTCGACATATTGCTGAGCGAGCCGAGCGTTCGAGGAGGGAGGGAGTCTATGAGTCGTTATGATGACATTGCTCCGCTGTTTAAAGAGTACGACATGTATGCGCAAAGCATTGATGTTTTAAAGGAGCCAAATGTATTTAAGGCGACGACTCCCTACGGCTCCTTCGTATGCAAACGGGCGCAAATACCCGGTCAACGTCTTGTCTTTGTCAGCGATATGCTGCGTCAATTGCAGCACCGCGGGTGGGATGGAGCAGTTCCTTTCACCTACACGAAGTACGATGATCCTTTTGTCCAACAGGGCAATACCGCTTTTTACGTTACCCCCTGGCAGCCAGGAAGCGAAGAGTGGGCCGAACAGCCCTTGGCTTGGGCGCCTCCTACTTTGGAGCGTTTGGCGGAGCTTCATCATTTAACGCAAAACTATCGCTACGATGATCCGAGGCAGGTAGAACCACTGATCGACTCCTTACTAAATCGTTGGCAATATTGGCAAGATCAGATTAATAAAGCGGCAGCCATCGCACAGCAACGTCAATATCCTTCCCCATTTGATCTGGTGTTTTTGGCAAACAAGGATTTTATAGAAGAAATGGCTCAACAAGCGACAGATTTGTTGACGGATTGGCGAGAGCGACATGAGACGCACGCACATTTTCGCTTATCTCTGATCCATGGCAACCCAACTCCTGAGCATGTTGTACCCGATCGATTGGGTAAGGGAAGACTGCTGAATTTCGATCGCGCCAGCTTCGATACACCGATACGCGACTTAACGCTGTTTTATCGCACCTATTTTCAAATGGCGGGGGATGAGGTGGGGGCTTCTCAATTATTCCATCGCTATGCCGCGATATTTCCTCTACGTCCAGAAGAAATTGAGCTGATGGCTTCGTTTCTGTCATACCCGGAGAGGATCATGAGGGACATCGATATTTATTACCATCATCCCCGCGATTGGAGCGAGCTCTACGCGGTACAACGCCTTGAAAAAGATATGGACCGCCTGATGCGCCTGCATCGCTGGGTCCAGCAAGCCTTTTAATGAGCGACGTCTCACCGCGTGGGGCGTTGTTTTTCTTTTTTTTTACAGCCATTCAAGTGAAATGGCTACATAGAGCATGGCTAGCAAACCGAGCAGGATGACATCAAAAGAGGTGGGAAACAAGACCGTCCGGATAAACTGAAATACGAGCAATGGAAAGAGGATCTGCTTGAAACCGTATTTGATACGCAAATACGTGGGGTTATACTTCCAACGAGTATTCATCAAAATCACCTCATTCCAGCATATGCGCAGCAACATTGGACAGTGTCTACAACCTTCATCAGATGCCCAAACAATTCAAATCAGGACAGATAGTGGTTTGAACGTTGTCTGAAAAGGGAAGGTGAAGGGCAGGAAGGCTAGGACGAAACGAATAAAGGTGATCACAATGTTTTTGAAAATTGCCATAACCCTTTTCGCAATTCCCGAAAGAAAGAATTATGCTAAAGTGAGTATGGGAGTGGCTCGGGGATGAATCATCAATTGGCCAGACTTATGGAATTGAAACAGAAATACGAGTATCTGGTAATGACCAGTAATGAACAAAGCAAGCGCCAAGTCAATTACGAGCGTCTCATGCCATTTATAGAAGAGTTGGTCGATACATGGTTTGTGAAAATGGACAAGCCTTGTTTCTTGTCGATCACGTTTGAATCCGCTCAAGGTGATGTCTACTTTCGGATCGAGCGTGGCAACAGGGAGAGTGCAATAGTGAAGCCTGAAGTAGAAGAGCGTATCGTTGTTTCGGAACAATGTGATACAGCTCAAACGCCTCGCTATGTCCGTTTGTTCGCCCAGAGTAACGTCAATGACCGTGATCTAAAGGAACTGGAGAAATTTTTTTATGGGTTGTTGCTCGTGAACATTCGGGCGTTGATCCTGAGGTGTCAACAGGACCAGTCATCAGGGCAGCTAGAAATTGAGATGGAGATGAAGCTGGCTAGACGCATGCAGTCGATGCTGATCCCTACAGAAGAATTACATTTAACCAGCTTGCGAACGAGAACGGTCTACGTCCCTGTCGACTATGTGGGCGGGGATTACATCGATTATATACAAATCAACGATCGTTACACCTGTTTCATGATTGCAGATGTGTCCGGGCATGGTTTTTTGGCCAGTATTTGGGCGACAGGGATCAGAATTGCCGTTCGAGAAGTATTGCAGACCAGCTATTCTCCAGACGAGATTTTGGAGAGACTGAATCAGTTGCTCTATGCAGATTTGGTCAAAACCCGTTCTTACATTACGATGCTAGTCGTTGTCTATGATGAGGTGGAGCATAAAGTTCGATTAGGCAGAGCTGGGCATCCTCAACCCATTTATTTGTCCAAAACGAGTCAAACTGTTTTAAACTGCAAGGGTGGTGTCGGCCTAGGGCTTTTGCCCGATAGCACGTATCAGTTGGAGGAGGTACCCTTAGAAGAAGAGGGTATGCTATTACTCTATACAGATGGATTGCTGGATACAGGTAGAAAAGAAGTGTCTCGAGGCATCAGGTTTTGGCTAGAAGAACTATCCTCCTTATTAAAGATGCCTGGTGATAGTAAGCAGGAGTCGATGAATCGAGTAGAGGCCTACTTAATGGAGATGACACAGCAGGGCCAACAAACCGATGATATTTCTGTGTTGATTCTTCAATTTGAGCCTGAAGGGAGTTTATCTCTCGTGTAGTTGCGTCAGTGAATAGGAGGATGAACTGTGATTTTGTGTGAGCGTTGTCCGGACAATCCCACTTGTGATAATTGCCTTGTCGCGCTACGTTCTGGCGGTGCAGCTAACAAAGTGGTTCCGCCCCGCATTGTAAAGGTGACGAATCTAGCAACGATGGAAACGTTCCAAGCGAAGCTGGTAGCAGTTAGCCGGACGACCATTGGCTTAAGCAGTTCTGATCACGATTTGCACGGACGCATAGAAATAGAGCTCGCTTACGATTTCCGAATAATCGGTAGCGGGTTGCGTGGAATAACAGGTGATCCTTACTACATTATCGATATAGAAAAAGTTTTGCGTCGGAATGATGTTCTGGAGCGATTGCTTCTGGAAGAATTTCACACCTGGCACATGAGTGGCGAATTGGACCCGGCAGACGTCTTGTTACAATGTAAGGATCGAGACGACGAGCGGGGGCGATTAATTAAACAAGAGATTCAAAAGCTATCCATTCTGCGCCAGATAGAGACGATTTTCCTCTATCTTTTCGATGACGGGAAGGTGCGGCCGCTTGGTGACGCACGTGCTGATTTGGAAGTAGAGCACGAAATGCAACGACTGGTAGAGGATGCAGCAGGATCGGGCAGACCAGTGAGGGAGCAGCTTGTCACGACTGATGGCAAAAAGGTGTTTGAATTATACACGTCTGTCCTGCCAGATCGGACCTGCGGGATTGCATTGATAGATGTCACAGCCGTCATTGCAGAAGAACGAAAGCGCAAAAGACGGGAATGGGAGATTTACAGGGATATACTGGGTGTTGTCACAGAAGGAAAGCTGTTGTTGCTGAGTGATGAAGAATTGTTTTTCTTGCTGCGGGAAGGAAATAAGCTGTTGGCAATCGATATTCGTTTACCGGAGCAGCTTGCCGAGCTGCGCAAATTGTTCAAGCGATCCTTGGAACCACTCGGCATTTCTGATAAACGATTGCTGCAGTTTCTCGTTGCAGTCAACGAGGCTGCTTCGAACACGTTGAAGCATGGAAATGGCGGAATGGTTACTTTATACCTATCGAATGACAAGCAGATGTGCCGGGCAGTGATCCATGATGAGGGAGAAGGAATTATGCTCGAGGATATACCGCGAGCTACACTGCAACAAGGCTTTTCTACACGCCACTCGCTTGGGGCCGGTTTTCACGTAATCCTGCAATACTGTGATCGTGTCTATTTAAGTAGCTCGGTGGCAGGTACCAAGCTTATTTTAGAATGCACCATTTCTCGTTAAACAACGATTTCCAATACATCAAATGTTTGCAAGTGAGTGAAAATGGGTAATATAGTTAAAGGACGAGCAGATTGGGTGTACCGATATCTATTGAGAGGAGTTTGAGCATGGACTACCGCGCAACAGAAGCGAACGGACAGGCTACTTTGTTCTTCGTCGGAGAGTTGGACATGGCTGTGGGAGATCGAGTAGGTGAATTGCTCCAGCAGTATGGAGGGCGAAATCAATCCGTTACCGTCGATTTTCAAGGTGTCTCCTTTGTAGATTCTTCCGGTATTGGAAGTCTGTTTTTTACTACGAAAGAACTGCTGGCCATGGGCAAGCAGGTGGAAATCGTCAATGTCCGGGAAGAAATTCTCGATATTTTAGGCGTGCTCGGTTTTACCGAGGCATTGGGCATTGCGGTTGGAAAAGTGGGCGAAACCCGGGTTTGACGCCAAACAGCGTGATTGTATATAATAGTGAAAGCTAACGATACTACAACTACATACGATATGAACGATGAGTGGGAAGAGTAAGTCAGGATACCTTAGCAGAGAGGAGAATCAATTGCTGCGAGATTCTCTAGGGTAACGAATGGCTGAAGGTCGCCCAGGAGTTTTTTCGGTGAAAGCATCCGCCCTAGCCGAGACCGGTTCGCAACCGTTATCTTGTCAGAGTGAACACACCTTAAGCATGGAGTTTATCGTGTGTTAACAAAGGTGGTACCGCGAAAATAATCCTTTCGTCCTTTGCGATGAAGGGTTTTTTTATTTTTTGCAAAGCAAAATTTCTAATAGGAGGAGTCGCACATGTCTACACAGCCAACAACTGACATCGACCAATTGCTGCCGAAGAACTACGATCCGAAGGCAGCAGAGAACAAATGGTATCCGTATTGGATCGAAAAACAATTTTTCAAGGCAGAACGTGACCCGAATAAGCGTCCGTTTACCATTGTGATTCCACCGCCGAACGTAACAGGTAAATTGCACTTGGGTCATGCGCTGGATACGACCCTGCAAGATATCATTACGCGTACGAAGCGTATGCAAGGCTACAGCGCCTTGTTCTTGCCAGGTATGGACCACGCTGGTATCGCAACCCAGGCTCGCGTAGAATCCACTTTGCGTGAAGAAGGCATTTCCCGTCATGACCTCGGTCGCGAAAAATTCGTGGAAAAGGTATGGGAGTGGAAGCACATTTACGCTTCTCATATTCGTGAGCAGTGGGAAAAGCTGGGTCTTGCCCTCGATTATTCCCGTGAGCGTTTTACGATGGATGAAGGCTTGTCCCAAGCTGTACGCGAAGTATTCGTTCGCCTGTATGAAAAAGGCTTGATCTATCGCGGGAACCGCATCATTAACTGGGACCCTGCTGCTCGTACAGCTCTGTCCGATATTGAAGTAATCTACAAGGAAGTAAAAGGTGCACTGCATCACATGCGTTACCCATTGGCGGATGGCACGGGATATATCGAGGTAGCTACTACCCGTCCTGAAACCATGCTCGGTGATACAGCTGTAGCGGTTCATCCGGAGGATGAGCGCTACAAGCATATGATCGGCAAAACCGTTATTTTGCCAATCGTAGGACGCGAAATTCCAATCGTAGCAGATGACTACGTTGATCCGGAGTTTGGTTCTGGTGCGGTAAAAATTACACCAGCACACGACCCGAATGACTTTGAATTGGGACTTCGTCATCAGCTCCCACAAATCGTTGTCATGGATGAGACTGGCACGATGAACGAGCAGGCTGGTATATACAAGGGCTTGGATCGCTTTGTATGCCGCAAGCAAATTATTAAAGACTTGTCCGAGCAAGGCGTTATGTTCAAGGTTGAAGAGCATATTCACCAGGTTGGACATAGTGAGCGCAGTGATGCGGTAGTAGAACCATATCTTTCTACCCAATGGTTCGTAAAAATGCAGCCTTTGGCTGACGAGGCACTCGCTAATGCAAACAGCGAAGAGAGTGTGAAATTTGTCCCAGAGCGTTTCAAGACGAACTACCTGCGCTGGATCGAAAATATCCGTGACTGGTGCATTTCCCGTCAGCTTTGGTGGGGTCATAGAATTCCTGCATGGTATTGCGGCGATTGTAACGAAACGATCGTATCCCGTCATGATGTGACCGAATGCCCAAGCTGCCATAGCCACAAGCTGGAGCAGGACAACGACGTTCTTGATACATGGTTCTCCTCTGGACTGTGGCCGTTCTCGACGCTGGGCTGGCCGGAAGAATCCGAGGACATGAAGTACTTCTACCCGACGAATGTCCTGGTAACAGGCTACGATATCATCTTCTTCTGGGTTGCTCGCATGATGTTCGCAGGTCTGGAATTTACCGGGAAAAGTCCGTTTGAATCCGTATTGATTCACGGAATTATTCGGGACTCCGAGGGACGCAAAATGTCCAAGTCGCTCGGCAACGGCGTTGATCCGATGGAAGTAATCGAGAAATATGGAGCAGATGCGCTGCGATACACATTGGCGACAGGGAACTCCCCAGGGAACGACCAGCGCTTCTATTGGGAAAAGGTAGAGGCAAACCGCAACTTCGCGAACAAGATTTGGAATGCGTCCCGTTTTGCCTTGATGAACCTTACTGACTTCAAATACGAAGAAATCGATTTGAGTGGTGAGCTGTCTACGCCAGACAAATGGATTCTCTCCCGTCTCCAAGCGACGATCACGGATGTAACTCGTCTATCTGATTCCTTCGAATTCGGAGAAGTAGGCCGTGTGCTCTACAACTTCATCTGGGATGACCTGTGTGACTGGTATATCGAGATGGCGAAGCTGCCGCTTTACGGTACAGATGAAACAGCGAAGAAAACAACCCAATCCGTCCTGGTGACCGTTCTGGATCAAACGCTCAAGCTGCTGCATCCGTTCATGCCGTTCATCACGGAAGAAATCTGGCAGGCATTGCCGCACCAAGGCGAGAGCATTACAGTAGCACCTTGGCCAACCGTCAACGAGCAATGGATTTTTGCTGACGCAGAGGGCGAAATGAACCAGCTGATGGATATCATCCGCAGCGTACGCAATATCCGTGCTGAAGTAAATGTGCCAATGTCCAAGAAAATTGAGCTCTTGATCAAGCCAAGTGATGCATTGTCCGCTGAGCGTCTGACACGCGGTGAACAATACATCTCCCGTTTCTGCAACCCAGAGCGTCTCGAGATCAGTCAAGGACTGACGACACCTGATAAAGCTATGTCTGCTGTGATCACGGGTGCAGAATTGTTCCTCCCACTTGCAGGCTTGATTGATATTGATCAAGAGCTGAAGCGCCTGGAAAAAGAAGTAGCGACACTGGGCGGCGAAGTAGAGCGCATTGAGAAAAAGCTCAACAATGCCGGATTCATGGCCAAGGCACCTGAAAAAGTAGTCGCTGAGGAAAAAGCGAAGATGGCTGACTACATGGAAAAGCGGGATAAAGTGATTGCACGACTTGCCGAATTGAAGGGCGAATGATCCGCCATACCATCGCATATTTTTGAGAATGGAGCATTGTGGTATGCATGCAGAAGAAGGGTTTGTAGAATACACGCAAGCGCTCGACTGGCTGCATGGGCTGCTTAGGTTCGGTCAACGGCCGGGGCTAGAGAGAATGCAGTGGGTTTTGGAGCAAGTAGGGCATCCTGAGCGGAGAATCCCTTTTATTCATGTAGCTGGTACGAATGGGAAAGGTTCAACCTGCGCTTTCCTGACGCACATGCTGATGGAAGCCGGATATAGTGTAGGTACATTTACCTCCCCATATTTAGTTGATTTCCGTGAGCGCATTCGATTCAACGGCAGTATGATCGAGGAAGAAGATCTTCTGCAGTTGGTGAATGAAGTCAAGGTATTGGTACATCGCTGCGAACAAGAAACAGAGTTCGGTTCTCCAACAGAATTTGAAGTGATTACGCTGATCGCCATTCTCTATTTTTCGAGAGTGGCGAGACCAGCGGTAGTTGTATGGGAAACAGGGCTAGGCGGGCGATTGGATTCGACAAACGTCGTTCTACCGCTTGTTTCAGTCATCACGAATATTGGAATGGACCATACGCAAGTGTTGGGAGAGAGCTTGGAGGACATTGCCCGAGAAAAAGCAGGAATTATCAAGCCTGGGGTTCCTGTGGTGACAGGTGAGGTCAGGCCAGAGCTTCTCGCAGTATTTGAGGAGCGCGCCAGACAAACGAAGAGTACGCTATACCATATAGGTGAGCATTTCCATGGAGAACAGGTAGAGGAGCGCCTAGGAGAACAACAGCTTCGTTACAGAAGCATTCACCGGCGAGAGGAAGCCTCCTACCGTCTCACCATGAATGGCATTCATCAAACAACCAATGCAGCTGTTGCCTTAATGACAATCGATGTCCTGCGAAATTACTTCTCTTTCTTGCTGGAGGAAGAAGAAATATCTCGCGGTTTGCAACAAACGCGTTGGCCTGGTCGTCTAGAAGTAGTCTCGCCAAGACCGATGGTTATCTTGGATGGGGCACACAATCAGGAAGGAATGGAGGCGCTTGTAAGCAGTCTGGATCGGTTGTTGCCGGACGGAGCGCAGTTGCATCTGCTCTTTTCTGGATTGGCAGATAAGCCGCTTGCCAAAATGGCAGAGTCGCTCGCTCCGCTAAAGTCAAAAATGAAGAAGCTGCATGTGACAACTTTTGAATTCCCGCGTGCAGCCGAAGCCAATAGCTTGCAAGAGTCGTTTTTAGCCGGGGGATGGGAGAAGGATCTCCTTGATGCAGTCCCTGACTGGCGGGCGTTTCTCCTTTCTTGGATGCGGGAGAAGCAATCAGCGAAGGCGGATGACTGGTTGGTCGTCTGCGGTTCGCTCTACTTCATCGCCCAAGTACGCGCATTCTTTCCCACTATAGTAGAAGAGGCAGGTGAATAGGGTGGATCAGGCCCAACACGTCCACTTTGTGGGCATCGGCGGTTATGGCATGAGTGCCATTGCCCGCGTCTTGATCGACCTTGGATACAAGGTAACCGGCTCCGATGTCGCCATGAACGATTTGGCGAAAAAGCTGGAAGCAAGAGGGGCGGTCATTCATATCGGCCATAATGCTGCCCACGTGGAGGGAGCAGACAGCATCGTATACTCCACCAGTATTTCCAAAGACAATCCTGAGGTGATCGCAGGCGAAGCATTGGGTATTCCGGTCATGCACCGTTCCCAAATGCTTGCTCGCATATTGAATGAGCGCACAGGTGTAGCAGTTGCCGGTGCACACGGCAAGACTACTACGACATCGATGATTTCTCACGTGCTAGAAGAGTGCGGGGTAGACCCGACGTTCATTATTGGCGGCGAGTTGATGAGCGCGGGTACCAATGCCAAGGCAGGTACTAGCGATTTTGTCATTGCCGAAGCAGATGAGAGTGACGGATCCTTTTTAGAATACAGACCGATGTATGAAATTGTGACGAGCATCGAACCAGATCATTTGGAGCATTTCGATGGCGACTTTAACAATTTGAAACAGGCGTATGTTCAGTTTTTGAGTCATTTGAAACCGGGCGGTAAAGCGATCCTGTGCATTGATGATCCAACCGTGCGTGAAGTCATGCCATCTGTTGAGAAAACGGTCGTGACGTATGCAATCGATCCGAATTTTACGGCGCAAGCGGAGTTCTCTGCCGTTTCAATCGAATGCGGTGATCGTTGCAGCAAGTGTCAAATTTATCGTCAAGATGAGCTCTTGGGTGAATTGTGCCTCTCAGTTCCAGGCAAGCATAATATTGCGAATGCACTGGCTGCGATCATTGTTTGCCTGGATGCTGGCCTTTCTTTTGATAAAATTGCGGCCGCGCTGTCTACCTTTAGCGGTGCCAAGCGCAGATTTCAAATTATTGGGGATGCACGAGGTGTCTTGGTAGTTGACGACTACGCACATCATCCAACAGAAATTATTGCTACGCTGAGTGGTGCAAGGGCATCGGGCCGACGCGTGATCGCTGTGTTTCAGCCACAACGCTACACGCGCACGTACTTCCTCATGGATGAATTCAGCCGTGCTTTTGCAGAAGCCGACGAAGTGATCATCACGGATATTTACTCTCCTGCGGGAGAAGCCAAAATCGAAGGAGTTACCTCCGAGGTGCTCGTTCAAAAAATCCGCACAAACAGTCACCCGGGTGCACAATACATTCCTACAAAGGAACAAATGCAGGAGCATGTCTTCAAAGGCTTGCAAGAAGGTGACCTAGTGTTAACAATGGGAGCAGGCGATATTTGGAAATCTGCTCATTGGCTGGCTGAAAAGCTCGAAAAATAACAGATGGAATCATACGAAGACTTGAAGCCTACGGGTTTCAAGTCTTTTTATCTTTTTATATACGATCGGCAAGTTTTTAAGAGAACCAATGCTTGGCGTAGTCAAGTTTTCAAAAGGTTTAAAAGATATCGATGAACCAACAACGCTGGTGAGAAGAAAAAGCACAGGGCTCGCAGACCTTGACAACGCCTACCCAGTCGGAACTTCCGAAAGGGGACCACGGTTGTCGAACACTTCTTCCCTGAGAAACTTCCGCCCGTAGGGTGGCTTTGGCTCGACGGTCCCCTTTTGGAAGTGGAGATGGGCAGTCAATCACCCCCGCTGGCGTGTCATAGTCGAAGAGAACTGTGCTTTTTCTTCTCCTCCCCCATGTTGACTCAAACAAAAATCAGTACCAGATATTAATACTTAGTGTTATAATCAGATCATAAAAAACGGAAGGTGATGATCGGATGATGAGCAATGCAAGCCCCTTCAAGTCCCGTATTACCGCCATTGGTACGTATGTGCCAAGTCGTGTCCTTACCAATGCAGATATGGAAAAGCTCGTTGAGACCTCGGATGAGTGGATTTTGCAACGAACAGGCATTCACGAGCGACGTATGGCAAGGGAAGATGAATTCACAAGCGATCTTGCCATCGCGGCCATCCACGATTTGATCAAAAACTATGAGAAGGAAGTACGGGACGTCGATATGATTTTGGTGGCGACAAGCACGCCTGACTATCCTTTTCCCAGTGTAGCTAGTCAAATTCAGGCGCATTTTCAAATCGAACAGGCAGGTGCTATGGATCTCACGGCAACATGTGCAGGATTCGCCTATAGTCTCCATATGGCAAATGCCCTGATCAGCTCTGGATTGCATCGCAAGGTGTTGGTTGTAGGAGCAGAGACACTTACAAAAGTGACGGATTATACAGATCGTACGACGTGCATCTTGTTCGGTGATGGAGCAGGCGCGGTCCTTATTGAACAGGATTCGGCAGCTCCCGGATTTTTGTCCGCCTATTTAGGCTCAAAGGGGGACGGTGGGATTCATGTATACCGTTCAGGCTTGTCTACGAATATGGGAGGTCGGGAATTGACCGGTAATGGATGTATGGTTCAAAACGGTCGAGAGGTGTACAAGTGGGCAGTCACGACCGTCCCAAAAGGGATGCAGGAAGTAGTTAGCCGGGCGGGGAAAACGCTGGAGGATGTGGATTGGTTCATCCCGCATAGTGCCAACTTGCGGATGATTGAATCCATTTGCGAGAAAAGTCAATTTCCTCTCGATAAGACATTGTACAGTCTGACACACTACGGCAACACATCGGCGGCTACCATTCCATTGGCGCTCGCGTTGGGGATCAAGGATGGCAAAGTAAAAGCAGGGGATACGATCCTGATGTATGGCTTTGGGGGCGGTCTTGTCCATGCTGGTCTTTTGTTCACTTGGAATCCGTAAAAAAGTGGATGCTCATAAATCGAGAATCTGTCCAGAATTGTTCTGGGCAGTTTTTTTGTCCCAGGAAAATACGTATGCTTATGGACAGCTTTCGACTGGAGAGGAGGGGGAAGAAATGGCAAACGCTGTGGTGTTGCTCGGACTATGTTTGTACCTGTCATGGGTAGATTACCGGCATAGACGTATTCCAAATCGCGCATTAAGTGCGGGTTTTTTGCTGATTTCACTCATGCAGCTTGCTTTTTCCTCGCCGCTGGAATGGCTGAATGCCGGGCTCTTTGCGATTCTCTGTTTATTCGTCTTCGGATTGATCAGCTGGCATTGGCCGCTTGCATTTGGCATGGGGGATGTGAAGCTGCTCGCACTCATCTGCTATGGACTCGGTGTGCGCGATTTTGTACTCGTACTTACGACTGCGAGCTTGAGCGCGTTATTCGTCTCGGTTGTTTTGCTGCTGATCCGAAAAGTGAGCTTGACAAGCTCACTACCTTTCGCGCCTTTTATGACGATTGGGTTAGGTGCATTTTTGTATATGTGTGAAATCTCTTGAAACACAATGGCCGAAAAGTAGTAGAAGCAAATTCGCTAGAATCACTAGAGGGTAGTCATAACCCGTCCGAGACGAACGTAAGCTAGTACAAAGAGCCTGTGGCCAGGAGGGCATGCGTATGAGCGGACAAAATAAAAATCGTGTGACAGTCAAAATGAACGGAAAGTTCTGGGATGAAAAGCGTGATGAAACCACTAAGGTAACAAGTAGAAAGCGCACCCCAAAGGATGATACACCTCGGGTTCGCATTCAAGCTCCGCCCTTGCCGTTTGCAGACCCGTTTAAGGAAAAGGGCAATGATGCATGGGAACGGATGATGCAACTTCGTGGAACCGCCACAAGAGAAACGAAGCCGAGCTTCGAAGCCGAGCAGTCGACGAACGACTCAATTGAATCGGATTATTCTTTCGACAACACAGAAGAGACCTCATACAGAAGTAGTCCGCGGAGTCGGCTCGCAGCGTTATGGCCAAAGGGACCCTTTTGGCGGACGACTTTAACGACAGGTGGCGCTGTAGCAATTGGCCTTTTATTCGGGTTTCTTGTTTTGACGGTCTTCTCCCAAAAGGAGTTCTCTCGGTCTTACGGAGATGTATTGAGTGAAACTGTTCAGACATTGACCGCCCCAAGTGCTGGCTTCGAGCAGACGGATGGTAAAAAGGGAGTGGCAGGCCCCATTCTGCCTGATTTGAGCCAACCAGCACAAAACGGGCTGACGAATGGAACTACAATGAATCAAAAAGAGGTCGCGCTACAACTGCCGGCGGTAAACATGTACGTTGCACAGGCGGGCGTATTCCAGCCAGATGCATCGCCGCAAACGGCTGTAGAGCCACTGGAAAAAGCGGGAATACCACATTTGCTTTATAAGGATACGAGCAAGCAGTATATGTTTGCCGCTGCTGCTCCAACGAGAGATGCTGTCCTGGGCTTTGCCGCCAGCCTGAAAAACAAAGGAATGGATATATACGTTAAAGAATTTTCGTTTCCTGCTTTTGAAGGGCCTATCCCTGTCGGAAAATCTGCCAACGCATCTGGTGACCCTAACGTAAATGCCTTTTTCGCTCATGGCGTCAAGCTCGTCCAGACCCTTTCCGCACAATCTGGGTTGATCATTACGACAGGTCAACTGTCACCGCCGCCAAAAGAAACGGCCGATTTAAAAGAAATTCACCGGCAATTTCTGGAGGAAAGCCGCAAGATAGACGTACAGGAAGCCTGGAAGCCATTACTAGACGGCATGGTAAATGGCGTGAATCAAGCACTGGCAGCGAGAGATAAAATGGCAGAAGCTAGCGCTGGCAAAAAGGTGGAAAGCGCCGAATCCTATGCGTGGCAAGTGCAGGCGGGTGTCCTCGCCTTTTTCGAGAGCTACGCGAGCTGGATCCAAAATGCACGTCCATCCACATAAGTGCATGATTATAGGGTCTTCCGCAAGGTTTTCTTGCAGGAGGCCTTTTCTTTCTATACAGTAACTACCAAGAGCAATCAGGGATTGTTTCGCCTCTCCCCATTTGCTAAACTTATGTTTGGCAAAAAGAGAAATCCCTTATAAAAAGGGAGTTGGGAAAATGGGGAAAGAAACGCTTATACTCGTGTTTCTGTTGGTGAGTGGACTTTTGTTTGGCAGTATTATCGGGGAGATTTTAAGTCCCTGGCTACCTTTTTTGACCAAGAGTAAGGTTATTACTTGGTCACCTGCGGCAGATTTAGAAATTTTGAAGTACGAACTGAACTTTCAGGTAAAACTAAATCTAGCCAGTATCGGAGGCTTAGCCCTCGCATTTTGGATACATCGACGAATAAAGTAGGTTGAAAAATGACGAAAAAAAATGTTCCTCTCATTCTTGCTTCATCTTCGCCGCGTCGAAGGGAGCTTCTGCAAACTTTGGGTTTATCATTTACAGTCTTGACCAGTGATGTAGATGAGACGACAGCAGAGCATTTATCTGCGAAGGAAGTAGTAGAAGAATTGTCTTTGCGCAAGGCCAAGGAAGTGGCTTCTCGCTTGACGGAAGGCGTCGTTTTGGGATCTGATACGGTAGTTGTTCTTGATGGCCAAATTCTGGGTAAGCCTGTGGACGAGGATGACGCATTTCGCATGCTGTCCATGCTCCAGGGGAAAGAGCATACCGTTTATAGTGGAGTCGCCTTGATTGATGTCGAGACAGGCCGTACAGAAGTCTCGCATAGTCACACACAGGTAAGAATTCGCGCTTTAACCGAACGAGAAATCAAGTCGTATATTGCGACTGGAGAGCCAATGGACAAAGCGGGCTCTTACGCCATTCAGGGCATTGGAGCGACGATTGTGGAAGGTATAACTGGAGACTACTTCACGGTTGTTGGTCTTCCGTTAGGCCTGACTTCTAACCTTTTGACACGTTTTGGGATGCCTATATTGTAAAGTTGTCATGCTTGAATGCAAGCGGCAACGGCCATTCGCCTCATGATCATCTCCTTGTCAGCCGTTCCGATAATGTGAATATGGCTGGAGGCGGTAAATAAAATGGCAACAAATACCTGTAACAAAATGCTGTTGAAAAACGTCCCTTACTATGACCGTCCACGTGAACGACTGCTTCGCGAAGGAGCGGTCCATCTGTCTGATACAGAGCTTCTTGCCATTTTACTGCGGACAGGCAGGGAACAAGAGACGGCTTATCAGCTGGCTCAGCGCTTGTTAGCCAGGTTTGGAGACCTGCGTGGTTTAGCCCAAGCCTCTCATGCTGAGTTAACGGAGCTAAAAGGAATTGGTCCAGTCAAAGCGATTGAATTGCATGCTGCGTTTGAGCTTGGGCGTAGATTGATGGGAGTACCACGTGAATTCAGGGCTTCTATCCGTTTACCACGGGACGTAGCTGATTTGATGTCGCCGGAGCTCGCTCATTTGACACAGGAGCATTTTGTCTGTCTCTTTCTGAATACCAAAAACCACGTGATTGGCAAGCAGACGATTTTCGTAGGCAGTCTGGACGCTTCCATCGTACACCCGAGAGAAGTCTTTAAAGAAGCGATCCGTCGTAGCAGCGCATCGGTGATATGCCTACATAACCATCCGAGCGGCGATCCGACACCTAGCAGAGAAGACATCGCCATTACGCATACGTTGCGTGATGCTGGTGAACTGGTGGGGATTTCATTGTTGGATCATGTTATTATCGGGGAAGGCAAGTACGTAAGCCTCAAAGAGCAAGGGTACTTGTAACATGTTTTTATGAGGTAGTTCAAAAAGTCGTCTTTTGATCACGAAGTAGTTCAGAAAGCTAATTCGACATCGAAAATGGCGTTCACCTCCGAAGTCCGGTGCTCATGTAGATTACCTACACTCCGCTCCTCCTTCGTTCGGTTCTCGCCATTTTCTCGGTGCTGAAAAGCCAACTTTTTGAACACGCACCTTATGCTTTTCATCTGGATTAATATTTGGAAGGAGTTTTTTTATGTTTGGTGGATTTACACGTGACTTGGGGATTGACCTCGGCACTGCCAATACACTCGTTTTTGTGAAAGGAAAAGGAATTGTGGTGCGTGAGCCGTCTGTTGTAGCGATTCGTACGAATAACAATTCCATTGAAGCGGTAGGGAACGCAGCGAAAAGCATGATTGGCCGTACGCCAGGTAACATCGTAGCTGTTCGCCCGATGAAAGACGGGGTTATCGCTGATTTTGATACGACTGCGACAATGATGCGCTATTTCATCAATCAAGCACAAAAAAACCAAGGTCTGTTTAGCCGTCGTCCAAACGTAATGGTTTGTGTACCGTCGGGAATTACTGCGGTAGAAAAACGCGCAGTTGAGGATGCTACGAAGCAGGCTGGTGCGAAGGAAGCACATACGATTGAAGAGCCGTTTGCAGCAGCGATTGGTGCAGACCTGCCGGTATGGGAACCAACAGGAAGTATGGTCGTAGACATTGGCGGTGGTACGACAGAAGTTGCCATCATTTCTCTGGGGGGGATTGTTACATCCCGCTCCATTCGTGTGGCCGGAGATGAAATGGACGAGGCGATCATCCAGTACATCAAACGCCGTTACAATTTAATGATCGGTGAGCGGACAGCAGAAACACTGAAGCTCGAGATCGGCTCTGCAATTGCTCCTGAAGAGGTCGAGAACGTAGACATTCGCGGTCGTGACCTGGTAACGGGATTGCCAAAAACTCTCTCGGTAAGCAGCAACGAGATTGCTGAAGCGTTGGCTGAAACCATTTCTGCTATCGTGGAATCGGTGAAAGTAACACTCGAAAAAAGCCCGCCTGAGCTTGCGGCGGACATTATGGATCGTGGAATTGTACTCACAGGTGGCGGTGCGCTCTTGCGTAACATGGATCGCTTGCTAAGCAAGGAAACGGGTATGCCCGTGCATGTCGCGGAAAACGCATTGGATTGCGTAGCGATTGGAACAGGTCGTGCATTGGAAAACATTCACCTGTTTAAATCCAAGCAAGGTATCACCTCTTCCCGACTAAAACGGGGTAAATAAACGGAGGGTAGGGCATGTCGTTTTTCGGGAATAAGCGGCTTATCATTGTACTTGTGGGCTTGGTCCTGCTTATCTCCGTCGTGGGCTTCACTTCTCGTGAACGGGTTAGCCTGACCTGGCCAGAAATGTTCTTTAAAGATACCTTCAGCGTGGTGCAGGGCTTTTTCTATCGCCCTGCCCAGGCTGTTTCTGGCTTTTTTCAGGAAATTGAAGATGCATACGGCGTATATGAAGAAAACAAGGCTTTAAAGGCAAGTTTGGATCAATATGCTCGTTTAAGTGCCGAAGTGCACACTCTCAAGGGAGATAATGATCGTCTCCGAGAGATGCTGGGGGCAAAAAAATCACTCCAATCTTATCGCCTTCACTTTGCGGAAGTTGTAGCGAGAAACCCTGATACATGGAACAACGTCGTTACCATCGATCAAGGATTGAAAAGTGGCATCAAGAAGGACATGGCGGTCATTACAGCCAAAGGCATGATCGGGCGCGTACAGAGTGTTGCCAACTTTTCAGCCACAGTGGAATTGTTGACGAGTTACGAAAGGCGCGACCATATCTCGGCAGTTATTTTGACGACGCAAATGGTCGAAGGTAAGCCCGTATACCTTCCAATCAGTGGTGTTATCGAGGAATACGATCCGGAAGAAAGATTGCTCGTTATGCGCAAAATTCCTTGGGGACAGAAAATTGAAGCAAAACAGCAAGTGATTACCTCTGGTTTGGGAGGCGTGGTCCCTCGTAATTTACCGATTGGCTATATTGTACGGGTAGAGCCAGATGATTATGGTTTGACGCAGACCGCATACATCCAGCCAAGCGCCGACTTCTCTCAATTGAATGAAGTCATGGTAGTGGAACGGGACTTTACGATTGGTCCCAATGGAGAATTAATCCCGCAACAGCCAGCCGGGCAAACACAGCCACCTGTGACTACGGCTCCACCTGCTAGCGGGGGTGGTCAGTAATGGCGCGGTTTTTATTAACGCTGGGCGTCGTGATCATGTTTGTTTTGGAAGGAACAGTCATGCAGGTTTTTGCGCCTGGCACATGGGGTCTGTCTTGGATGACAGTACCCCGGTTTGCGCTTGTCTGCTGCATCTTTATCTCGATGTATCTCGGCAGGCGTGAAGGGTTGTATTACGGGATCGCATTCGGATTTTTACAAGACGTCCTGTTTGGGCAATTAATTGGAATCTATACCATGTCCATGATGGTGGCCAGCTACTTTGCAGGGATGATCGTTCTTTTGTTCCAGAGAGGATTCGGGATGGTTTTCATTACGAGCTTCCTGATTTTGTTCGGACATGAGTGGCTTTTGTATTCCTTGTTCCGCTTGTTTTCCGCTGCACCCTTCGATGTTCAATGGATTTTGACACATCAAATTTTGCCTAGTGTGCTGTTTAATCTCGCTTTTGGCTTACTGGTATACTTTCCGATCAAGAATGTATGCAACAAGATTCTGGCGAAAAAGGAAATGCACATGCAGTAAGGGCAAAGGAGAGGAGAGTTCGTGGAAGAAGTCAAAGAACCGAAATCAGACATACCTGTTCGGCTCAATATATTGTTTGTGATCGTATTTTTGTTCTTTGCCGCCATTATTTTACGGCTAGCCTTTGTGCAGCTGGTTGAAGGCGAGCAGTACATGCACGAATTGGAAAAGTTCAGTATTCGCGAACTGCCTATATCCGCTCCTCGTGGCCGTATCTTGGATAAAAATGGCGAGGTACTCGTTTCGAATAAACCTGTGTACACGGTTCAGTACGTTGAAGAACAAGGACAGGACATTGATGAAGAGAAAGTCGCAGATCGCCTGGCAAAAATCCTCACTCCTGACGGCGGAAAAATCGGTACGGACAAGGAGCTATTAAAAAAGACGATCGAACTGAGATCGACATTGCCAATCGCTTTTAATGCCCAAGAAACAAACGATCTGAAGGCAAAGGTTGCTGCGAAGCTAAAAGCCGTTCCAAAAGTGGAAACCGTCGATCAAATGTCAGACTTTGAGCTCGTCAAAACAGCAGTGTATGTGGGGATGCGCGTGCGTTCTCCCTTTGACGACAAAGGGAGAGCAGACCTTATTAAGAAACTGAATGCTGCTGCCAAGCCGGGTGCACCCGTCATATCGGAGGCCAATACTTCAGATTTCGAGCTGTTAAAAATGGCGATTAACGCCAACATGAAGCTCACACTGAACTTGGATAAGGAAGACCGCAATGACCTTGCCAAAAAGGTGAAAGAGCAGATTCGTGTGTTGCCAACGCCAGAAGGTCTAGCAGAAAAGTCAGATATGGATTTGCTTCGCTATGCCTCTTTGTTCGACATGGATATCAAGCTGCCGTTGACAGAAGAGCAACGCCAATTCCAGTGGCACAAGCTGTCGTTACTGCAGGAGATGCGCTCACCGCAAATGGCCAGCTATATTCCGAGACGCGTGAAGGTCAACATCACGGAGCAGGAAATGTTTCAAATCGAAGAGCGACGGACCGAGCTGCCGGGAATTAGTGTGGAGCTGGAGCCTGTTCGCCAAATTTTTGAAGATCCGGATGGTTCCGCGTTTGGTACGCACTTCCTCGGGTACATCAATGCGATTCGTCCTGAGAGCTTGAAAGAATATCAGGCACAAGGCTACAACGCGATCGACCGTGTCGGCGTAACCGGACTGGAGAGCTCCTATGAACGTTATTTGCGCGGCAAAAACGGCATCATGGAAGTCCACGTAAACAAAAATTCAGAGACGGTAGAGAAGGAGATGCGCCAAGACCCGGAGCCAGGAAACGATCTCGTTTTGGCCATGGACTGGCGCTATCAAAGCAAAGTAGAAGCTATCCTGAAAGAAGAGGTAGAGGCTTTCAAGAAGCGTCCTACTACGCCAAAAGAATTTAAAGACGCACACGTATTGGTAATGAATCCGAATACGGGTGAAATATTGGCGATGGCCAGTTATCCAGATTACAACCTGAATCTGTATTACGATCGGAAAAAATTCAACGAGAATTACACCTCCTTGATTTTGCCGAACGAGTCAAACCGCTTCATTTATACACCGTATCCACCGGCCTCTACTTATAAGCCGTTATCTGTCATGATTGCGCTTCAGGAGGGGCTGACCACTCCGAATGAAATTGTCTATGACCGAGGTGGTTTGGATGTCGGTAATACGTATAAACGTAACTGGAAGTCAGGTGGTCATGGTCCAGTAAATGCTCGCCGTGCCTTGCAGGTATCGAACAATACGTACATGTACGAAATGGCCATTCGCTTGGCGAGAAAAGGAAAAAATGGCTGGGAAGAGCAGTTTTCTGTTTATGATTACTACAATGCCCAGTTCGGTCTCGGTGTGAAAACAGGCGTAGACCTGCCCAATGAGCATACAGGCTGGGAAAACCAGAACCTTTACTACGGTAACTTGGCAGACGTTATGATTGGTCAATACGATCTGTTTACGCCTATGCAGCTTGGTCAATACGTATCGACCATTGCCAACGGGGGATATCGTGTTCGGCCACACCTAGTGAAAGAAATTCGCAAAGGAACCACGGATCCGAAAAAGCCGGGACAAACGCTCACCTTGATTGAACCACAAGTACTCAATCGGGTTGATATCGATCCGAAACACATACAGGTGGTAAAAGAAGGGATGCGGTTGGCTGCTTTACCAGGTGGTACCGTTAACCGTTTCAACGGATTGCCGTTTACGGTTGCAGCCAAGTCTGGTACGGCACAAACATCGCAACCAGCGGAGAATGCTCTCGTTATCGGCTTTGCGCCTTATGAAGACCCTCAGGTTGCTTTTGTGATCATCGCGCCGAACAGTTTGCGAGATGGTGCATCCAGTTCTGACGCTACTGGGCCGATCACTCGCCGATTGCTGGAAGCTTACAATGAACTGAATCCAGGTGTACTTACTGGAGGAGTTCCGAAGCCCAATCCGCCGTCCTCGAAGTAACCGCAATGGTTGCCGTTGGCAAAGATGCCAAGAGAATAATAGAGTCGCGCTCTCGTAAAGTGCCAGTATTTGACCCGATTCGGCAATTTTTTCATGCAGAGCAGGAAAAATCTTTCTGCATGGCGAATGGTATCGGTCGAGGTGAAACCGGTGACGACTGTGAAAAGCAAGGTCACGATCAAAGGGACTAAAGACGGTCTCGTCTTCTTTATGGATGATACCTGTTCCTTCGACGAGCTGATGGCAGATATGCGTGAAAAAATAGAGCATAGCCACCAACAGATTTTGTCGGGGCCACTTATTCGGGTATCCATTAAATTAGGAAAACGATACTGCTCTCCCGAACAACAAGAGCAGTTGACTCAAATTATTCGAACAAAAGGCAACCTGGTGATCCATACAATCGAATCTGACTTGATCACGCGGGAAGAAGCTTTGGCTGAACGTCTGAAAACCCATTTTTCCATACAGGTAAATACGGTGCGCTCTGGGCAAGTACTGGAGTTTGACGGTGATTTGCTCTTATTGGGAGATGTCAATCCCGGGGGAACGGTTCGCAGTACAGGCAGCATCTACGTGCTGGGGCATCTCAGAGGGTACGCACACGCAGGTATTGCCGGTGACTCACAGGTGATTATTGCGGCTGCTGTCATGAGTCCTACTCAATTGCGGATTGCAGATGTAATCAGCAAGCCTGGTGAGGAATGGACGAATAATTCCGGAGGCACAGAATTTGCTTACCTGGAAAATGAGATCATGCTGGTAGCGAAGATGAACTACTTGTCGCGAATCCGCCCTGATCTGGGTGAGAAAAAGCGTGAGGGTTGAGGGAAAGAGGAGGAACGGATGTGGGGATAGGAATTGTCGTAACTTCGGGTAAAGGCGGCGTGGGTAAGACGACCACCTCCGCAAATTTAGGCACAGCGCTCGCATTGTTGGGGCAAAAAGTGTGCATGGTAGATACCGATATTGGTTTGCGCAATCTGGATGTAGTCATGGGACTTGAGAACCGAATTATTTACGATCTGGTAGACGTTGCAGAAGGCGCGTGCCGACTGCCGCAAGCTTTGATCAAAGACAAGCGGTTTGAGAATCTGGCACTGCTCCCGGCTGCACAAACCAAAGACAAATCGGCAGTAACTCCCGAGCAAATGGAGGAAATCGTCACTCAACTGAAGCGGGAATATGATTATGTCATTATTGACTGCCCTGCGGGTATTGAGCAAGGGTTTCGCAATGCAGTGGCAGGGGCTGATCAAGCAATCGTCGTGACGACTCCTGAAAAAGCAGCTGTGCGCGATGCTGACAGGATAATTGGCCTACTCGAGCGAGAAAAAATCGGAATGCCCAAGCTCGTGATCAATCGCGTACGCTCACATATGGTGAAAAATGGCGACATGCTGGATGTAGAAGACATTTTGGATTTGTTAGCCATTGACTTAATTGGTGTTGTACCGGATGATGATCACATCATTAAATCCGCGAACCAAGGTGAGCCGGCTGTGATGAACCACGAGTCGCGTGCTTCCATCGCATACCGGAATGTTGCCCGTCGCCTTTTGGGTGAATCTGTTCCGTTGCAACCATTGGAAGAAAAAGCGGGCGTGTTCCATAAAATGCGTAAATTCTTTGGTTTAAAATAGGTAATACATGGCTCCCTTCTTTTTAAGTTAAGAGGGGAGTCACGTTTTCTAGGAGGAAAAGGATGGACCTGGAAAAACGTCATTTAAAAACAATTGACTGGACCATCGTTCTGATTTTGGCAGGACTAGGCGTATTCAGTTATTTAGGAATTTCCGGTTCTGCTGCAGGTGTAGACAAGGCAGAGCAACAGGTTCTTTGGTATGTCATCGGCTTTATTGTCCTAGGGGTGACATTACTATTTGACTATCGGCTCTTTCACAACATGGCCTATGTTTTATATGTGCTCGGTATCATTCTTTTGATCGGGGTATTTCAGACGAAGCCCATTAACAATACGACGAGCTGGTATGACCTTGGTCCTGTTTTGTTTCAGCCTTCAGAACCGATGAAGCTGTTCACGATATTAACCGTTGCGCGCTTCTTGTCAAAGAGGGCAGATGATCCGGACCGCTTCTACTATTTTTACAAGCTGATTCCGGTAATGGCCTTGGTCGGTGTACCGTTGCTTTTGATCTTGGTTCAGCCCGATTTGGGTACGGCCATGGTATATACGGGTATGCTTGCGACTTTGCTCATCGTCGGCGGTATACGGATGAAGCATGTATTGTACATGGGTGGATTGGTCGGCAGCTTTTTTGCCGCTATGACGCTTTTGTACCAATACAAGCAGGATATTTTTTTCAAGATTATCAAGCCGTATCAATGGGATCGTATCGTCTTTTGGATGAACCCCGATCTTGAACCGATGGGGCGTGGATTCCAGCTCAAGCAAGCATTGATTGCCATCGGCTCTGGACAATTGTTCGGAAAAGGGATTGATACCCCGACACAAGCGAGCTTTGGATGGGTGCCGGTAGGGGAAAGTGATTTTATCTTTACCGTCATTGCAGAGAAGCTGGGCTTTGTCGGAGCGGGCTTGATGATGATTCTGTTTTTCGTATTGATTTACCGGATGATCCGCATTGCCATGGAGGCAAAAGATCCGTTTGGCGCCTACGTTGTCGCGGGTGTGGTAGGGATGCTTACCTTCCAGATTTTCGAGAACATCGGGATGACCATTCAGCTGATGCCGATTACGGGTATTCCTCTTCCGTTCATTAGCTATGGAGGGAGCTCGCTTGTTACCAACTTCCTGATCATTGGAGTGGTGCTCAATATCGGGATGCGCAAGGACAAGTTGCGTTTTGACTAAATGAGGTTGTTCAAAAAGTCGTCAGGTTCTCGGCACTTTCTCAGTGCTGAAAAGACGACTTTTTGAGCGATCACGAAATGCGTGACAAATGCAAAAACTTGTGCTAAAATCATCCTAAGTTAACCATTTTTACAAGTTATAGTGTTTGATTGATTGGTATGGAGTCGTACGGTTGTGAGTGACGTCACCAATTGTCAATCGCAATTCGTATGACTTTTTTTCCTTGACGCAAAAGGCTTATCTGTAAAAAAGAGGTTAACGCTACACTCTTTCGCCTCGTGGGGCGTAATGTTCAGGGAGGTTTTGTTTCATGCAACAAGGTATCGTAAAATGGTTTAACGCAGAAAAAGGATACGGCTTCATCCAAGTTGAGGGTGGCGACGACGTATTCGTACACTACAGCGCAATCCAGTCAGAAGGTTTCAAATCTCTTGACGAAGGTCAAAAGGTTGAGTTCGAAATCGTTCAAGGTAGCCGTGGACCACAAGCTGCTAGCGTAACTAAACTGTAAAAAATGACAGATTCAAAGGCAGTCTCTCAATGGGGAGACTGTCTTTTTTGCGTGTTTGGGCCCGGTGAGGTATGCCTTTGAGATACGGGTCGCCGTCCGTCATAAAGCAGGTAGACAAGTCATAAGATGATACTAAAGGCTTGGCCTGCGGAGGGATGGACATGTTTGGTAGAGTAGATCGTGTAAAAGAAAGACGGCGGGAGCGGTTGGAGAGAATCCGAACGCAGTCACGTGACAGCTACACTCCCTACGTAGATGATTGGAAAGATCCCATTGAAGAAACTCCAAACCCATTCGGTTACGCGCCGCGTGAAAACGATATGTTGGATCAGCCACCTTCCCATGAAAAATGGGGCGTCCAAATCTTAGCATCCGTCTTATTGATCGGAACAGCCTATCTTTTGTTTCAAACAACACTGATCCCAGCCTCTTGGAAAAACTCAGCACGGGAAGTGATGACGCGGGACTTTAATTTTTCTGGCGTAGCAGACTGGTATGAAGCGAGATTTGGTCCCATTCCGACGATGCTGCCTTCAATACCGACGAGTCCCCCAGCAGTGCCAGCGACGAGCACAACGAAAGACGCTGCTGTATGGAAGCTCCCTAGTAGCTGGAAGGTCGTAAAGTCTTATGAACCCGAGAGCACAAAGCTGATTCTGCATACAGGCATGAACGACCAAATCACAATCGGTGAAGCGGGCTGGGTTGCTTTTGTCGGGGAAAAGCCGGGTTATGGGACGACCGTGGTTGTCCGTCTAACCAAAGGGCGGGAGGTATGGCTGGGCAATCTGGATAGCATAGGGGTGACGAAGGACGAGGTTCTTACTCCTGGTCAAGTCATCGGAACCGCAGGGGTGGTGAACCAGACCTCACGTCATCTGTATGTAGGGGCCAAAACCAACGAGCAATTTGTCAATCCTCTGGAAGTGATCCCGTTTGAATAGGGGAGGCTGGCTAGACATTCGCTTTCGGATTCACCTGCTTTTTTGGGCAGTGATTGGCTTGTCAGTGGTGACGGGCCATTTTCTGGAGGTCATTACCTTGTTCGTCATCGTGCTGATCCATGAATTGGGACATGTAGCGATGGCTCGCGAGCTCGGTTGGACTGTAAAAGAAGTCCAGCTTCTGCCTTTTGGCGGAGTGGCGACGATGGAAGATTCATACGCCACGGACCCGATGGATGAGATTGTCGTGGCACTAGCTGGTCCCTTTTTAAATATGGTAATGATGGCAGCTTCGTACTTGTTTTGGTTTATGGGGGTTTGGACAGAGGAGTGGTCCCGCTTCTTCCTGGTAAGCAATGCGACGATTGCGCTGTTTAACCTGCTGCCGATATGGCCTTTGGATGGTGGGAGAATATTGTTGGCCGTTCTTTGCTGGTTTATGTCGTATCGGCAGGCGGCGATGATTTCGATGACAGGCAGTACATTGTTTGCAGGGATCATGGTTGGGATGTCCAGCTTGGATTTGAAGTACAATTTAGTCGTGATCGGGATATATTTATTGACGCTGAACATCCAGGCATTCTTGCGGTTTCCTTATCAATTTTTTCGGTTTCTTGTGGAAAAATACGATCGGCAGAAGGAAGAAGCTGCCGTTCAAGCGATACGCGTGCATCCCGAGGAAACGGTGCTGGCCGTCTCGCATAAGCTGCGGCGTGGATGCTCCCATCTTTTTTATGTGCAGGGAGCGGGGCTCTTGGCAGAGGAACAGCTTTTGCATGCCCTTTTGTTCGAGCAAAAACACGACGCGGCAGTGGGCAAGCTTCTTTAGTCAGCAGGAGCGATCCATTCCATCATCCAGCAATCACGCATGCTTCCTTCGTGCCATTCGTGCAGAGGAAGCATTTTTACTTTCCGAAAGCCGCATTTTTCGTAGCAACGGAGGGCTCGTTCATTCGAGGCTTGCGGGTCAATCGCAACTCTTTGTGCGCCTTTTTCCGTATGGAGATAGTGGAGGATGGCTTTGACGAGCTGAGTGCCGATGCCGCGATTCCAGTAGGTCGGTTCTCCAATGAACTGGTCCATGCCGTAAGCGACGTCGTCATGTGCATACTCATAGTGTTGTTTTTCGGTTGCTTCGAGCAGATAAAATTGAGCATAGCCAATCGGCTCGTCCTCGTATAAGATCAGGCATCGTGTCGCATTGTCATCTTCCGGATAAAAATTTTGTTGAACGAGGGTCTCGTCATGAGGGCGATCGCGACCTTCATAATAGGTCAAGACATGCTCGTCAGAAAGCCATTTGATCAAGTGGGCCGCATCACTGGGCAGCAATGGTCTTACTTTCAGGTCATCTGTATGAATCATGGCTGATCTCCTTTACCTTGACTTAGCAGCTATGATAGATTACTTCCTATGAGCCCGGATATCCTTCTTTATGGGCATCGTTCGTACGGGTAATAAGGAGTGAAGGCAGTGAAGCAAATAGCAATTAGTGGACTCGGTGGCAGCATTCGTATCGCATTCATGGCAAACGGGAGACTGCAAGAGTGGCGTACGCAGGATTTAGGAGCGCACGCTAGCGTAGGTGACATCTATCAAGGAAGGGTCGCGGATGTGAAGCCTGGCATCCAATCCGCCTTTGTCGATATCGGTACAGGACAAAATGCTTATTTGTACGTGGACGATACAATAGGAGCCGCGTCAGGTGGTCCAACCAAGCCGAATATTTCAGAGCGTGTTCAAGTAGGGCAGAAGGTATTGGTCCAGGTGAGCAAAGAGGCTTCGGAAATGAAGGCGCCCAAAATATCAATGCGGATCAGCCTGCAGGGGCGTTACCTGGTGTACCTGCCGACAGAAGAGAGCATTTCGATTTCGCGTAAAATAACCGATGATGCCAACCGGCAACGTCTGCAACAGGTAATCGCATCGTCACTCGCGCAAGGTGAAGGCTGCATTCTGCGTACGGAAGCCGCGGAGGCAGAAGAGCTCGGGCTAATCAACGAGTTAGCCTATTTGCGCAATCGCTGGCAGGATATGCTGCGAACTGCTGAGACACTGCGCCAGGCTGGTCGTGTTTTTCAGGATGCAGAGTTGATTGAAGTGGCGCTGCGAGATGGAATGGTTAACGGGATCGATGAGCTCTTGGTAGAAGGTGCGGCTGCTCATCAACAGGTAAAAGCGGCGCTGGCTGCTTTTGCTCCCGAAGAACAAGAGAAGCTTCGCTGGTATCAGGGGAAGCAGTCGCTCTTTGACTCCTTGGGTGTTGAGGCGGAGCTGATTCGTGCTCGTGATCGGCAGGTGCCGCTAAAAAATGGAGGCTCCTTGGTCATCGACAAAACGGAAGCGATGACGGTCATCGATGTGAATACCGGTTCGTTCACAGGTGGGGGTGGACAACAGCGGGAACAGGCCGTGACTGCAACGAATCTGGAGGCGGCAACTGAAATTGCCCGACAGCTTCGGCTACGAGACATTGGTGGCATTGTAATCATCGATTTCATCGACATGAAGGAGCAGAGTAATAAGGAGCGAGTCATCACGCGATTGAAAAAGGAGCTGGCGCAGGACGCTGTCCCTTCGACAGTTCTCGGGATGACGTCGCTCGGACTGGTAGAGATGACGAGAAAAAGAGCACGGGCGAGCCTGGCAGAGCGGCTGACAGAGCCGTGTGATGCATGTAAGGGACGAGGGAGAGTATGGCGTGTAGATGAGTTAATCCGTCGCTTGTATGCAGAAGTTACAGCTTTGGCTAAGAGCCAAGAGGCAGAGGCGGTTCTCGTGGAAATGCCGCCGAGATTGTTGGACATGATAAATGAGCAGGAAAAAACAGATGCGATTACATGGCCAGTTCACCTCTATAAGCAGCTTGTCCCTGCTATGAGCCCAGACGAGTATCGAATCGGTTACGTAGGGAGTCGGGCAGAGGCGGAGCGTTTACGATCGAAATAACTTGACTGGGCTATTGTAGCTATGATAACCTAATGGTTGTCATGCAGATATGCCTCGTGCATACTGTAACCGCACGAATCAGGTACATAAGCCGTCGCTCGTCGACGCACCTGTAAAGGCGAGTCTGAGTATAGGAGGTGCACACAGTGTACGCAATTATCGAAACCGGTGGAAAGCAATACAAAGTTGAAGAGGGAGCAGTTCTCTTCATCGAGAAATTGGCTGGCAACGAAGGAGACGTTGTTACTTTTGACAAAGTTCTCTTCGTAAGCAAAGACGGCAAAGTTACTGCAGGAGCTCCTACAGTAGCTGGTGCAACGGTAACTGGTAAAGTAGAAAAACACGGTAAATCTGCAAAGATCATCGTGTACAAATACAAAGCCAAGAAAAACTACCGTCGCAAGCAAGGTCACCGTCAACCATTCACCAAAGTTGTGATCGAAAAGATCAACGCTTAATTGGTGACTTGTTATGATTGAAGTGATCGTGAGACGTGGGTCGCACGGTATCCATGAAATTAGTATTTCCGGACATGCCAATGCGGGTGCCTATGGGGCAGACATCGTTTGTTCTGCTGTATCAGGCATCAGCTTTGGTATATTAAACGCCATTCAACCTTTGACCGGCATCACTCCTGTAGCTGATGTCGCACAAGAAGGCGGTGGGTTCTTGAAGTGGAGCCTTTCTTCTTCGGATGATGAGGCTGCACACGAGAAACAACAGCTTTTGGCAGAGAGCATGGTGATTTCTCTTTTGTCAGTTGAGGCGAATTACGGCAAATACGTAAAAGTTAGTGATGATAAATGGCAGGGAGGTGTCTGATATGAACATGCTGTTTAATTTGGACCTTCAGTTTTTCGCATCGAAAAAAGGGGTAGGTTCCACAAAGAACGGTCGCGATTCCATTTCCAAGCGTCTGGGTGTGAAACGTGGCGACGGGCAATTCGTTACTGCTGGTAACATTCTCGTTCGTCAACGTGGAACGAAGATTTACCCAGGAGCGAACGTAATGAAGGGCGGAGACGACACTCTGTTTGCAACTGCAGATGGTGTTGTTCGTTTCAAGCGTCTGGGCCGTGATCGCAAACAAGTTGTGATCGAGCCAGTAGCTTCTGAAGCATAAATATTTGTAAAGAAAAACCCAGCCATGTAGCTGGGTTTTCTTTTTGTCTGGCTCTTTTTTACGAGTAGGAATTTATGAAATTCCGGAGCGCATAAAAACTTCCATGAAAACGCGGTCGCTCTTCTATGATTTTGCCTCGAAAGAGGTTTTTTTATGGTACAATAGACGGGAAAGATATTCTTATCGACTTGGGTGAATGTAATGGGGGACGAGCGGAGGCTGTTTACGCATCAGACAGACCAGTTGCTGACCGTTCTGAACAGGCAGCGTCATGACTGGTTGAACCATGTTCAGGTTCTGCTCGGCTATTTGCATTTGAACCGTACTGAACAAGGAGAGGCACATTTGAAGCGCATCGCTCAGATGGCGATGCAGGAATCGATGGTGGCCCGTTTGAATAGCTCCTTGTTGTCCGTCTTCTTCTTGACATTTAACGCACTGAACAAGGAATTGCTTTTAGAAGTAGACGTGTGCAATCATGTGGATCTCACGCGAATAGTATTGGACGAGCAAGACTTGTTTCAGCTGGTGTCAGAGATATTATGCACAGTGAACGATCATGTAGACCAAAGCGGGTACGAACCAGCCAGCATGCAGGTAAGCTTGCAGATGGATGAGTGTGGCGTTCATTTTCGTTTTGACCTGGCCGGAGTGCTTCGTGCATCCGGAATGGAAGAATTGGAAAAACTGATACGTAAAAGCGAACAGAGTACGGTGGAGGTCACCGAGTGGATACATACGGAAGATGAATGGGTCCTGAATCTGGTGGTCCCATTCGTGGAATGAAAGAGGTGACACCATGTTTGTCGATCAGGTAAAAGTATATGTAAAAGGCGGGGACGGTGGTAACGGAGCCGTCTCCTTTCGCCGGGAAAAGTACGTACCGCTGGGTGGTCCAGCAGGTGGAGATGGCGGTAAAGGTGGAGATGTCGTTTTCGTTGTAGATGAAGGACTTCGCACGCTGGTAGACTTCCGATATCAACGACATTTCAAAGGCCCTCGCGGAGAGCATGGACGCAACAAATCTCAGCACGGAGCAGGTGCGGAAGATATGGTCGTTCGCGTACCGCCGGGAACAACTGTCATTGACGATGACACCAAAGAAGTGATTGCCGATCTCGTGGAGCATGGTCAACGTGCCGTGATCGCAAAAGGCGGCCGAGGCGGCCGAGGTAATACTCGTTTTGCCAACTCGTCGAATCCAGCCCCACACATCTCGGAGAATGGAGAGCCAGGTCAAGAGCGTTACATTGTCATGGAGCTCAAGCTCATTGCCGATGTGGGATTGGTTGGCTATCCGAGTGTGGGCAAATCCACGTTGTTGTCCAGTGTAACAGCGGCGAAGCCAAAAATCGCTGCGTACCACTTTACGACACTGACACCGAATCTGGGTGTTGTGGACCTGGGTGAACAAAGCTTCGTTATGGCTGACTTGCCAGGACTGATTGAAGGAGCGCATGAAGGCGTAGGTCTTGGTCATCAGTTCCTGCGTCACGCAGAGCGTACTCGTTTGATTGTCCACGTGATTGACATGGCAGCGGTAGATGGACGCGATCCATATGAGGATTATTTGCAGATCAACCGAGAGCTGACCATGTATAACCTGAAGCTCGAAGATCGTCCGCAAATTGTCGTAGCGAACAAAATGGAGCTGCCAGAAGCAGAGGAAAATCTGCGCATTTTCAAAGAAAAGGCTCCAGACGTGAAGGTGTACGAGATTTCTGCTGCAACTCGTCAAGGTGTACAAGAATTGATGTATGCAATCGGGGATACATTGGCGACGATTCCAGACAAGCCGGCAGTCGAGGAAGTTGTGGAAGTGGAAGAGCGCGTTGTGTTCCGAGCAGAAAAAGAACCAGAGCCATTCGAGATTACGCGTGATAACGAAGTGTTTGTCATTAGCGGCGATAAGATCGAGAAGCTCGTACGAATGACGAATCTCAACAGCTATGATGCAGCACAGCGTTTTGCAAGACAAATGCGCAGCATGGGTGTGGATGACGCTCTGCGCAAGCTAGGAGCAAAAGACGGGGATACCGTCCGGATCGGCAAATTAGAGTTTGACTTTGTGGAGTGACGAAAACCATGATTGATGTCCCATCACTTATTCCGTTTATGACGGATAAACGACTCCAACGCGGTGCTACGCTACCGCTGATCATCTCCAAACAAGTGAAAACGCCCGTTCAAGCTATGGTCGAACATGTAAAGGGTGGTTATCTCGTCGTTTCCTGCGAGATGAAGGCTGATACAAAAGCAGAGCTGCTCGGATCAACCGTGCGTGTTCGCTGGGAAACAGATGCGGCAGTGAACACGGTGGATCTGGAAGTAGTCTCGGAGCAAACGCTGTGGCCGATCAAGCTATTGGCGATGATTCCGATTAGTGTCGGGGTAGAAATCATACAACGTAAGACGGAGCTCATTTCCCCGGATCTCGGCATCCAAGTTCCTTATAAGGTGATGGGAGCCAGGCCAATTGAAGAAAAGGGAGAGGCAGTATTACTGAAGTTCTCTCCTACCCGTCTCGTCTTGGGAACAGATGGCTATGTATCAAAAGGTGATTTTCTCCATTTGTCATTCAAGATTCCCAAGCAAGCGCAAGAGATCGTCATGATGGCGAAAATCGTGGAAAAATCGTTTCAAGACAAGCAAAGCATGATCGAATTAATTTATACGGATATTAACGAAAAGCATCATCAGCTGATCAAAGATTACTATAAAAAGCTCTCAACTACCGCTTCTTCTTAAGGAAGCGGTTTTTTTCCTTTGATGTTCCTGTGAAGAAGGTATATAGTAGAGTACATAGAGTTCTGAATCGAGCCTGTTCACTTAGTGGATTTGTTGTGTACGCTTTCCTGAATAAGTACTTGTGAAATCATGCACTTATCATTCATTCAAATCCGTTGTCTACTTTACTTTGTGAAAAAAGTTACAAATAAGTTCGATCACCGGATTCTCGGGAAGAATAGCGGCCGTAACTCGTATGAACAGGCATCGAGAAATAAAGGCCTCTATTCCAAAGCAAAGGAGGACGTTTTTTTATGTCTCAAACAACTACGCAACAAGCTCAAGCTGCTGCTGAAGTAGCAAGCACAGCAACATTGGCACCAGCGCAGCAACAAGATGTACTCGATCAGTTGATGAAACCAGAGATTCAAGAGTCGCTTAACGTATTGGTGGCGAACCTGCCTAAGCTGGCTGAAATGACAACCCTTTTGACCAAAACGTACGATTTGGTACAAACCGTAGCTAACGATCATGTGTTGATCGACGATATCAAAGGCGGAATGGAAGAGTTCGTAAAACCGATCTCTGATAAAGCCAAAGGTATCGCACAAGCAGCCATTGAAGCCAATGACCGTGTTCACGTAGAGGAGTCTACTATTGGATTGTTCGGCATTCTCAAAATGCTCAAAGATCCGCAAGTACAAAAAACATTGCGTTTCGCACAAGCATTCTTGGAAGTAACAGCAGAACGTCAACAACAAAAACGCTAGTATATTCATTACTGAATGGAAGAGAAGGACGGAGGATTGGGCATGGCGAAGCAAATTCTGATTCTAGGCGGCGGTTATGGCGGTTTGCTCAGCGCATTGACTGCACGTAAATACATGACGGCTGAAGAAGCGTCGATCACGGTGGTAAACCGTTTTCCTACTCACCAAATCATTACGGAGCTGCACCGCTTGGCAGTAGGAAATCTGTCTGAACAAAACGTGGCGCTCCCTCTGGAAAGATTGCTGCGTGGCAAAGATATTAACCTCGTAGTAGATACGGTAGAAAATATTGGTCTTGAATCCCAACGTGTAACGCTGGCGAGCGGAGAGTCCATTAAATACGATGCGCTTGTAATTGCGCTGGGTAGTGAAACCGCATTCTTCGGAATCCCAGGCCTGCAAGAGTACAGCTTCACACTGAAGTCTGTAGAGGAAGCAAATCGTCTGCGTGCTCACCTTGAAGAGCGCGTGATTGAATACAAAACGAGCAAAAACAAAGCAGATGCGACCTTCGTCGTTGGTGGTGGCGGTCTGACAGGGATCGAGCTTGTTGGTGAATTGTCAGATATGCTGCCAGATTTGTGCCACAAACACGGCGTAGATTTCGCTGATGTATCCATCTACTGTGTAGAAGCTGGCCCATCTATTTTGGCGGGCTTTGCTCCTGACCTGGTTGAGCGTGCGAAAACGAGCTTGGAAAAACGCGGCGTTCAGTTCCTGACAGGCGTACCTGTAACAGAAATGAAAGAAACCACTGTTTGCCTGAAAGATGGCGCTACCATCGAAACAAAAACGATGGTATGGACAGGTGGCGTACAAGGAAATCGCGTAGTAGCTGAGTGCGGCGTGGAAGTAAACCGCGGACGTGCAACGGTTACAGAATTCCTTCAATCCACTTCTCACCCTGACGTATTCCTCGCAGGTGACAGTGCAGTAGTAATGGGACCAGAAGGCCGTCCATTCCCGCCGACAGCGCAATTGGCATGGCAAATGGGTGAAGTAGTGGGTCACAATCTCTTCGCACACTTCAACGGCACCAAAATGGATACCTTCAAACCGGTATTCTCCGGTACATTGGGCAGCCTGGGCCGTAAAGATGCAATCGGAACAATCGGTGCAAGCCAGCTAAAGTTGAAAGGCTTGCCTGCAACCTTGATGAAAGAAGCAAGTAACGTTCGTTATTTGACTCATATCAACGGTCTGTCCTCTTTGGCATACTAATCGAATCAGGTAAACCCGGGATCATCGTGTCCCGGGTTTTTTGTGTTGATTTATCCGTTTCCGCTAGGGTCTTCAATCACGTTTGGAGACTGTGCCATTTTTTTGCCCCGCATGTCATTGCCAAACTGCTCAAGACTGCTTGGTTTACCTGCTGGGTGATTATTACGGCGCTCCGATTTATCTGACTTTCCTCGTCCGGCCATTTTTCTTTCACCTCCTCAAACGAATAGCATTATTGTGCGCGAAGAAGCTCTCCCTCATGTAAATCAAAGTAAACCAAATATGATCCCATGAAAAAAGTTGACGACCAAGGATTGTCACATTACGTACTTTCCGTTATAATGTCCTCTATGAAGAAACAACTGTTTTTCTCAGGAGGACACAACGCATGAAAAAGGAAGAAAAATTCTACTTGATTCGATCTGACATCCTGCCAGAATCGATCGCCAAGACGATTGAAGCCAAGAAGATGCTGGAATCCGGCGAAGTGGATACCGTGAACGAAGCGGTTGAACGGGTGGGATTGAGCCGTAGTGCTTTTTATAAGTACAAGGATGGCATTTTTCCGTTCAATGCGATGATGAGCGAAAAAATTATGACGTTTACTTTCTCTTTGGATCACATGTCGGGTTACTTGTCCAAAGTTCTCACATATGTGGCAGATCAAGGTGGAAACGTATTAACCATCAATCAGACGATACCGCTCCAAGGGATTGCTACTATATCGATGTCAGTCGATATGGCTAATCTTCGCGTATCCAGTACGGAGTTTTTGGACAGCTTGCAACTGATACCAGGAGTCCGCAAAGCAATGATCGTCGGTAGAGGCTAAGCAAAAAATAAGGAAAGAAAAGGCAGGGGAGAGAGACGATGGAGAAGCAGAGCATTAAGTTGGGGTTAATGGGTTTTGGGACAGTCGGGACGGGTGTGGTTCGCATTATTCAAGCACATCAGGAAGATTTGCAAAAGCAAACTGGGCTAGCGATTGAGATTTCGCGAATTCTTGTTCAGGATGCGGAAAAGGCTCGCAATATTTCGTTCGTGGAAGGCGCGCTGACCACAGATCCGGCTAAGCTTTTGGACGATCCCGAAATTGAAGTGATCGTAGAAGTGATCGGCGGAATCAACCCTGCAAAGGAATACATTTTGGCAGCATTGGAACGCGGCAAGCACGTAGTGACAGCCAACAAAGATTTGATGGCTTTGCATGGAGCCGAAATTTTAGAAAAAGCGCAAGAAAAGGGCTGTGATGTTTTCTACGAAGCAAGCGTGGCAGGTGGAATCCCGATTTTGCGTGCGTTAGTGGAAGGGTTCTCCTCTGATCGCATTGCGAAAATGATGGGAATCGTCAACGGTACGACCAATTATATCTTGACTAAAATGAGTCAGGAGGGCGCCGAGTACAGCGAGGTATTGAAAGAAGCGCAAGCATTGGGATACGCAGAGCAAGACCCTACCTCCGATGTAGAAGGCTTTGATGCTGCCCGCAAAATGGCGATTCTGGCAACGCTGGGCTTCCGTGTACCGATGAAGCTCGAAGATGTGGATGTAAAAGGCATCAGCTCCGTGAGCAAGGAAGATATCGCGTATGGCAAGCAACTGGGCTATGAAATCAAGCTTCTCGGTCTGGCTCGTCGTGACGAAGAAGCGATTGAGGTAAGCGTTCAGCCGACTCTGGTGCCGAAATCACATCCACTCGCTTCCGTAAATGGCGTTTTTAATGCCGTGTACGTACATGGGGAAGCCGTAGGTGAAACGATGTTTTACGGGCCGGGCGCAGGTGAACTGCCGACTGCCACAGCCGTAGTTTCTGACTTGGTCACCGTCGTAAAAAATAGAAAGCTTGGAGTGAACGGACGCGGCATGGTTGCTCCCTACAAGGAAAAAGTACTGAAGGATGACAGTGAAAAGCTATCCAAGTACTTCCTGCGTATCGTGGTAGCGGACAAACGCGGTGTTCTGGCTCAAATTACACAGCTGTTGGCTGACAAAAATATTTCCCTCGAGCAAGTCATTCAACAACCATACAACAACGGACGTGAAGCAGAGATCATCATGATTACGCACTTGTCCTCAAAGAGTGACATGGATGGAGTACTCGCTTACATGGAGCAGATGGATATCGTATCAACCGTACAAAGCTGCTACCGTGTAGAAGGGGGAGACAAATAATGGGTTCTGATCGACAGTCTGGTATCCTTGCACGCTACCGGGAATTTCTCCCGGTCACTGAAAAGACGCCATTGATTAGCTTGCATGAAGGAAATACACCGTTAATCCATGCTCCAAATTTATCCAAGCAATTGGGTGTAGAGCTGTACGTCAAATACGAGGGTCTCAATCCGACAGGGTCTTTCAAAGATAGAGGCATGGTCATGGCTGTAGCCAAAGCAGTCGAAGAGGGAAGTACAACGATCATGTGCGCTTCCACCGGGAATACATCAGCAGCAGCTGCAGCGTATGCTGCACGTTCTGGATTGCGATGCATCGTCTTGATCCCGAATGGCAATATTGCACTGGGCAAGCTGGCACAGGCGATTGCTTATGGCGCGGAAGTCATTGCGATTGACGGTAATTTTGATGAAGCGCTGAATATCGTTCGCGAAATTACAGCAAAAGAGCCGATTACACTCGTGAATTCCGTGAATCCTTATCGCATCGAAGGACAGAAGACAGCTGCATTCGAAGTGTGCGATGCGTTGTCGGACGCACCGGACATATTGGCCATTCCGGTTGGTAATGCAGGAAACATTACGGCTTACTGGAAGGGATTCGAGGAATATTACGCAGCCAAAAAATCAAGTCGGTTGCCTCAGATGTACGGATTCCAGGCAGCAGGAGCGGCTCCGCTGGTTCATGGCGAGCCTGTAGCCAATCCCGAGACGATTGCGACTGCCATCCGCATTGGCAATCCAGCTAGCAAAGACGGGGCTTTGAATGCCATCTCGAAATCAAACGGTCTCGTAGATAGTGTAACGGACGAAGAGATTTTGCATGCGTATCATTTGCTGGCCAAGAGTGAAGGTGTGTTTTGTGAGCCTGCCTCCGCGGCATCGCTTGCAGGGATTATCAAGCTGCATAAGGCAGGCAAGCTTCAAACGGGCAGCCAGATCGTTTGCGTACTGACTGGAAATGGACTAAAAGATCCAAACATCGCTCTGAAGCTGGTGGGCGAGGAGCCGCGTTCAGTACCAGCGACACATGAAGCTGTGATGGAGCTGGTCCGTCAAAGTGGGAGAGAATTTCTATCATGAACGGATTACATGTAAAAGTAACCATTCCGGCAACGACAGCGAATTTGGGACCGGGCTTCGATGCTCTGGGAATGGCCTTCCAGCTGTACTCTGTCGTAGAAATGGAAATCAGTGATCAAACGACAGTAGAGATGATTGGCAAGGAGCTGCAAGGAACCCCAACTGATAAAAATAATCTTTTGTATAAGGTGGCAGCCGGTTTGTTTCAAGATGCAGGTCTTGCCATTCCTGAGCTTGCAATCCGTGCCTCGAGTGAAGCTCCCCTGACGCGAGGGTTGGGGAGCAGTGCGGCTGCCATTGTGGGTGCACTCGTCGCAGCCAATCATCTGGCTGGCGAGCCATTTACCCGTGAACAATTGTTTGAGAAGGCAACGCGCTTGGAGGGGCATCCTGACAATGCGGGAGCCTCGATGTTTGGCGGGATTATGGTAGCGACGATGCCTGATGTGCCTGGGGAGCCTATCCCTTATGTACGTTTTTCTGCACCGGCAGGATTGCAGACGCTCGTCGTTATCCCGGAATTCATGTTGTCCACAGAAAAAGCGAGGAACGTCCTGCCGCAGGTGTACAGCAAAGAGGATGTTGTATATAATGTGGGTCATAGTAGTTTGCTAGTTGCTGCACTGGCACAAGGCAGACTAGACCTGATGGGACGGGCAATGTCTGATCGGCTGCATCAGCCGTATCGAGCAAAGCTTGTACCTGGCTTGAATGAAATCCTGGACAAAGCGACTGAACACGGGGCACTCGGTGCTGCTTTAAGTGGCGCTGGACCGACGATCCTCTGCTTTTTCTCTTCGGATGAAGAATTAGCGAAGCTGCGTGCATTTGTGGACAGAGTGATGAAAGGGCACGACATCTCGTACCGCGTGATGATCCTGCAACCGGACGAAAATGGCGTACAGGTAGAAATCCATCAGAGATAGAGCATAGTGGATAGGAGTAGCCATGGAGAAGAAACTTGCTTTTCTAGGACCACGTGGAACGTTTACCGAAGAAGCAGCGAGGATATTGTCGCTCGGACAAAAGCTTTCTCTCGTTCCGTACCCAAGTATTATTGAAGTACTAGACGCTGTTTCCAAAAATGAAGTGGCATACGGTGTCGTACCGATGGAAAACTCCATTGAAGGAACGGTCAATTCAACGCTGGATTGGCTCATTCATGAAGTAGATCTGCCCATCCTGGCGGAGCTCGCACTACCCATTACGCAAAACTTGCTGGTGGCAAAAAGGGAGCAACCACTGCCGTTGTCAGCCATTACGAGAGTGTTGTCACATCCACAGGCGATTGCCCAAAGCCATAACTTTTTGCGTGAGAATCTGCCAGACGCAGCGATCGAAACGGTAAACAGCACGGCATTGGCTGCAAAAATGGTGAGTGAGCATCCCGAAGAGCCTTGGGCTGCTGTTGGTACTCGATTAAATGTAGAGATTTATCCATTGGAGTTTGCGCGTGAACAAATTCAAGATTATTCGAATAACTACACGCGCTTTGTTCTTGTCGGTCAGGAAGCGCTTGATCTTCCGGTTTCTCGCAAGGAGAAGACGACGATACTGGTCACACTACCGGAAGATTTCCCGGGAGCTTTGTACCAAGTGCTGGCTGCTTTTGCTTGGAGGAAAGTCAACTTGTCCCGCATCGAATCACGTCCGACGAAAAAAGCACTCGGAAGCTATTATTTTGTCATCGACATTGAGCAAAAGATGGACGACGTCTTGTTGCCAGGAGCATTCGCGGAAATTGAAGCGATTGGGTGTCAAGTCCGTCAGCTCGGGACGTATCCATTTTATATGCACCAGACCAATTCCTAGGGGGATTGGTTTTTTCTTTTTCTGCTCCCTCCCAACAAAGGAGTGACGTCAAGGAGCAAAACGCCCATGACTGCATACGATGTTAGGGAGTTTGGTGCAAGGGAGGAGAAAAACATTGAGAATACACATCGTCCAAAAAGGCGACACGATGTGGAAGATCGCCAAAAGATATGGCGTCGATTACAAAGAACTGTTACGCCTTAATAGTCAATTAAAAACTCCCGATACAATCTATCCTGGAGCGAGAATCAAGATTCCGGCGAAACAAGTTCCTGTCCGACCACAGCAAAGAACGTCGCCTCCCCATCCGATGAGTGAGGCAGCACCTTATGTCAAAGAAAGACCGATTACGGAAGAGGAAGAGATGGAGGTACCACAGGAAATCGAGCGAAGGCCAATCGAGCCTGAGGAATCAGGAGAGGTGGAAATCGAATCCAGAGAGAGACCGGCACCTCTGCCGACAAGGCCACCCAAGGAGATGCCAAGGCCGCCAGTTCCTACGGTTTCACCAGAGGTTGTCAGGCCAACGGCACCACCGACACTACCGCCACCACCACCGACGCAGCCTATTCCGAAGCCGACAGAGCCGATTGAAAAACCGATTGAAAAACCAGTAGAACCGATCGAAAAGCCAACGCCGTATAAACCACCAAACATTTCAGGCAAACCAAATGTGCTGCCTCCGATTCCGCCTGTACCTATACGTCCTCTCATACCGACTCCACCTCCTACAAGAGTGAGTCCGTATATTTATCCACCAGCGATTCCGCCGAATCAAAATGTGCCCAACATTCCATATAGACCGCCGACCCAGGTCTTACCGTTACAGCCGACACGACCACCAGCATATGTTTGCCCACCTTGCCCGCAGCCAAACTATCCGCCACCACGTGTGAGTCCGATGCAGCCGATGCAGCCAAACTATCCGCCACCACGGGTGAGTCCGATGCAGCCGATGCAGCCAAATTATCCACCGCCACGTGTGAGCCCGATGCAGCCGATGCAACCAAATTATCCACCGCCACGTGTGAGCCCGATGCAACCGATGCAGCCAAACTATCCACCACCCCGGGTGAGTCCGATACAACCGATGCAGCCAAACTATCCACCACCCCGGGTAAGTCCGTTACGTCCACTTAAGCCGCCGACGAAGGTGAGCCCAGAACAACAGTTCAAGCCCCCCTCAAAGGTGAGCCCGCAACAGAAGCAAAAGCCATCTTCAAAGGTAAGTCCAGAGCAAGAACGCAGGCCAATGCCGCAGGTGCGTCCATTCCCACCGTTCCCACCACCGTTTAGGCCAATTATGCCGCCATGCCCGCCATTCCCACCTTGCCCGCCATACGGACCACCGTGGATAGGACCGTTCCATCCAAATCGACCGATTGTAAGCCCAGAACAGATTCGGCCCATTCAGCCATTTCCTATCGTACCACCGCCGATCAGACCGATGCCGTTTCCTTATCCATGCCCACCATTTCCACCCATGCCTTTAAAGCGGCCACGAGCTAAGAAGCCTGTGTGCCCGGAACCAGTGGAGTCATCATCATGTGAGTGTTCTTCTGATGTCCCGGAGTACAGAGGCCGTAAAGGCGGCAGGACCAGTCGTTCTCCACAGGATATTCACAACAACATGATGTTCCCGCCTTCCCCGTGTATGGCTTCTATGCCTGAACAAGGGGTTTGGCCACACTGGGGAGATGGGCATGAAGAATCCTCTTCCTACTGAGAGGGCATGGGATGAACAAAGGAATCGTATCCACCATTGAAAAGGCTTTTCGCTGTCAAATCTACGGGGTTAAGCCGAAGCGGAACGTCAACCTGTTAAAAACTGACCGGGGCCATTGGATTCTAAAAGGATATAAGCAGGTCGAAAAAGCTGTATGGGTGACAGAGTTAGCGGAAGCTCTGCGAGAAAAGGGCTTTCATCATACCGTGCAATATGTGCCCACTACGGAAGGTTCCAAATTTTTTACATTTGAAGGTCGTCATTACACCATCATGAGAATGATTGATGGGCAAGAAGCAGATAACGCTTCTCTGTTCGATGTGAAAAAAACGGCAGAAACATTGGCTCGTTTTCACGTTGCCGCACAGGGTTTCCCCATCGTTCATACTTTCGCGTATGAAGGAAAGCCGGCTCTTTTAGATAAATGGGAGAGTCGATTGGAATACTTTGAGCGGCTGATGTGGTCGATCGAACAAAATGGACCGCAGTCCAAACTGGAGAATCTAATTTCCCACCAGGCCGAAGACGTCCTTCGAGATGGCAAGGAGCTACTGCAATCTGCCTACAAGCTTCCATTGACCCCTGAAATGTTCTTAGCCTTGGAGCGGGGAACACTCGCACACAGAGACGTGGCGAGCCACAACTTTTTACTTACGGGGCGGGGTAACTGCTATCTGATTGACCTCGATACAGTGGGGCATGACCTGCAGATCGTTGACCTCGTACAATTGATGTCCAGGATGCTTTTGATGCAGGAATATCGGATGGATTCATTCGTGGAAGCGATGGAGGCCTATAGCAGCGTCAACTATTTATCAGATACGCAGATTTGGGCGGTTCATCAATTACTGCGTTATCCAGATAATTTCCTGCGAGAGGTAACGGGTTTGTATAGCCAACGCCCAGGCTATCACATGCGTGGCGTTTTGCAGCTGATCCAAATGGAAGGGAAATTAATGACGAATCGCCAACGATTTTTGAATGAAGGAGAACGAATTTTTCAGCGTTCTCCGTGGGGAAATTACCACTTCGTCGGGTAAAACAAAACATCCCTCTCGAAAGAGGGATGTTTGTGTTATTCACAAGCTTACTTGGAAGCAGGCTTGGACAAATCAATAGAGAATTTAGCAAACCCAGTCTCCAACACGTTGATGAACTTGATGTTGGACATTTTTTCTGCGAATGGCTTCGCGTCAGGAGAAGAAGTGAACGTCACGTTCAGCTTCGCATCTACTGGAGCAAAAGACCAGTTGTTGTCTGCTGCTGGGTCGATATTTTTTTGGTTCAGGATGTAGTCGATCACGATTTGACGGTTTTCATCTGGAGAATCGATTACGATGTTTTTGCCATCCAAACCTGGGAAAGCACCGCCGCCGCTTGCACGGTAGTTGTTCGTTACGACGATGAATTTGTCTTCAGGTTTTACTGGTTTGCCGTTATAAGACAGGTTTTTGATGCGGTTTGCATCTTTGTTCGCTACTTTTCCATCAACAGCGTATTTGGACGGTTGCGTTACATCGATTTGATAAGTAACACCGTCGATTACGTCAAAGTTGTAAGTTGGGAAAGTCTCGTTAATGAGCGGTTGCTCTTCTGTTTTCTTCACATCGATTTGGTTGAACTGTCCAGCGGAGCGCTCCAACCATTCTTGCACCGTAGCTCCATCGACCAGAACAGCCTTCAATGTGTTCGGGTAGATGTACAGGTCAGAAACGTTTTTGATGGCGATTGTACCAGCTGGGATATTGGAGTAGTAGCTTACTCCGTTACGGCCGCCTGCTTTGAATGGTGCACCAGCGGACAGAACTGGAATGCCTTCGTATTCTGTACCCTTCACGTTTTTCTCTACGAACCATTTTTGTGCATTGGTTACGATTTGGATGGATGGATCATCTTGCACGAGTGCAAAGTAGCTGAAGATCGGGGAAGATGTTTTCCCAACAGCAGAACGAACCCATTCTACCGTTTTATCATGATCTTCTTTCACTGCATCTACGATTGCTTTGTCTGCATCAGCCAAGGATGCTTTGTTAGCTTTGTCATAGATCGGAACTACTTTGGTAGCGGACTCAGCCACTTTCCATTTTCCGTTTTCTTGTTTCAGTGTCAGGTCGATCACGCCGAGGTGGTTGCCCCAGAAGCCAGGCATAACAGCTGGTTTGCCGTTGATCGTTCCTTTTTCTGCATCCACGCCTGGAATTTTATCGAATCCAGGACCAGGGAATACGGAGTGGGAGTGTCCGAACAGGATCGCGTCGATACCATCTACTTTGCTCAGCTGATAGCTAGCATTTTCCAATTCAGGGCCACCTTCAACAGGGCCAATTCCGGAGTGAGGAACCGCGATGATGATGTCCGCACCTTTTTCTTTCATTTCAGGTACGAATTTTTTAGCAGTTTCCACCATGTCCTTCGCGATTACTTTCCCTTCCAGGTGAGCCTTGTCCCACTGCATAATTTGTGGCGGAACAAAACCGATGACGCCGACCTTCAGTTTTACATCTTTACCGTTCTCGTCTTTGAATGTGCGCTCCAGGATTTCATAAGGAGTGTACATGTTTTTGTCGTTGTCCGGGTTTTTGTCCTTGTCGTCTACATAGACGTTGGAGTTTATGTAAGGAAATTTCGCACCCTTCAAGCTGGTATCCAAGAACTCCAAACCAAAGTTGAACTCATGGTTACCGATGTTAGCAACATCGTAGTTCATCAGGTTCATTGCTTTGTATGCAGGGTGAGTCTCGCCGGCTTTCAACGGGTCGATTTTTGCTACGTAGTCGCCCAATGGGTTTCCTTGCAGCAGGTCACCGTTGTCGATCAAGATGCTGTTTTTTACTTCTTCTCTTGCTTTTTTGACCAATGTAGCTGTTTTTGCGAGCCCGAACTCATCTGTGTTTTTGTCTTGATAGTAGTCATAGTTAACGATGTTAGTGTGGATGTCTGTTGTTTCCAACAGGCGGAGCTTGAGGACAGAATCTGTTTGCGCGCTTACAGGAGTAAGAGGAAAGGAAAGAGCGCCAACAACCAAAGAAGTGCTGAGGAGGAAAGCAGTCAGCATTTTTTTGTTCGTTTTTTTCATGTGTGAAATGACCTCCATAAGTTTACAATAATGCCAAGCAAAAATAGTTTATCATTAGATTCCGGCGCTGGAAAGATAGCTAGATGAAATAGTATATTAATTTTTTGTATTGACAAAAATAAAAAAAATCAAGTCAATCCCTCATTGGTCGCGTATGTCCCCCAGCTTAACTGGAGAGAATAGGAAGAAAAGCCTATAAGGAAGGGGTTCATCGTGACAGAGAAGAAAAGGTGGATGGTATACGCTACCTGGAGTGTAGCATTAGCCACAGGCATCGTAGTCGGCATCCTGTTAGTAGGCAAGGAAGGCAACGAATCGGGTTTTGCTCGCTTGTTTACCCGTACAGACAATGCTGACGTTGTTGCTGGCAGATCGTACGAGTTAGTGTTAGCTCGCCATTATTTGTGTGGCGTGCGAGATGAAGAACATGTACCTGTCCGTGCCAATCAGCTAGCAGACGCCATGAGCAATTACAAAGGATGGGAGATTGTAACAGCAGAGCCCTCCAAGATGATGCTGATGAAACGTGAACAGGATATAGCGCCAGCGTGCAAAGAAAATGGGCATATCGGTATAGGGGCTGACGGCATGCTTACTCTGTTTCATGGCCTGCCTGCTGAACAAGATGTCGTGCAAACCTTTTATCGAATCGATACAGTGAAAATGGAGGCGAATCTGCCAAAAGAAGAATGGGAGAATCTGAAGCGCGGGATTCGCATTCGAAATTTGGCAGAGTACAACAGTGTATTGTCCACCTATGGCGAATACCAATGGAGCGGCCAATGAATCTGGTGAATGGAACAACCTAATCCCTTTCTAGTCTCTCGTGTATGTAGCACGAATCGGACTGGAAAGGGATTTTTGTTTCAATTATGACGGATTCAGGTCCACAGCGATGATCCGCCAACGTTCCCACGGCATTTCGCGGCGCAAAAGAAACCGCCATGTCTCTCTGAAATCTCCACCTTCCCGAGCGATGTACGTGACCCGAACGGGTACTTTGATCAAAAGGGGGCCGCGTTCGTCTGAAGGGATGACGATTTCCGTTGTTCGTACGGACTCAATCGAGGACAACCCTTCTGGAAGTGGGAAGCCATCCGTTGTCATTCGCATGGCATGGGTGTCCTGCTCGTGAAGAGCAGTGAGGAAAAATCCGACCAACTCTTCTGGGGAGGCCCCCCTTACTGTTGATGCAAGCGCTCCAGATGCTTTTAGAATCATCATGCTGTGACTAGGATCGGGCTCTCTGCTCCGATGGGTAGAACTACCGAAAAAGTGGATACAAAAATGCCCAGGAAATTCATTTCCTTTGATCGCGCCAGCCCCATGAGGCATTCCGTGCATGGATGCTGCAAAATACGTACCGTCTACCTCTACCAAAATAGCTCTGCGCTTCCACGACCATTTCCCGTGATAAATGTTCTTCATGATTTGCGTATCCTTGCGTGTCAACGGTTGAACATCGGCATGGCGACTGCCTGCTCTGCGCTGGACGTCAAAGCGTTGGCCTGTTTCTAAATCAATCACGGTAGCGAACTCCATCCGTTTCAACGTTTTTTTCGCCTGTTCCCAAGGGGTTGCCTGGGCAAAGTGGACGGCTTCCACGGACTTGACCATTTCTTCGAGTCGCTGGCGAACGTCGTTTGCTAATACATATCGACGAGGCATGTCTTTTTCATAGAGTCGGCCATCGTGATCGTATACGTACGTTCGTTTTTTGACTGTCAGTGTTGCGCGTATCCAATGTGGGTTGTATGACGCGACGATTTTAGATGAGCCCATTAACCTCTTTGCAAAATGATGTTGATCACGAAAGGACATGGTAGATTGGAAGGGGGACTCTGGTGAGACCGAAACGGTGACCGTTATGTCATTCTTGGCCTTGGCAAACGCAGAGTGCGGCATTGACAGTGCGATTATGATCAGGCATATACAAAAAATAAGGACTTTGTTTCGCATTAATCAACACCTCCACTGCTTATTGTTTCAATAAGAAGAGTGGCTCATGTAGCGTAAATCTTGGTATCATAACGGCTTTGTGCTTACGCCATACTGTTTTCATACGGTGATCGAAGGAGGAGTCTTTAGACCATGTCTACCATGCCCAGAGGTAGCTACAAAGACCAGTTCCATCAGCGTTTGTACGTTCAGTTGAACCAGGGACACAACAAGCTCAATTATCAACAGATCAATAAGATCAAAGAGCATATGCAGAGTGGGGTAGACGATTACGCCCACATGCAGCATGATGTGTCGGATTCACTCGGAATGAACAAACACTAACAGATGACACCGTATGGCCCGTTCCTTTTAATGAGGAGCGGGTCTTTGCTATGGAAATACACGTTCGCTTTTTAGGTGCTTTGTGTTACAGTAGAGGGTAGAATCTTTGCTTACGGAGAGTGGACCATGCGCATTTTAGGAATAGACCCTGGCATTGCGATTGTTGGCTTCGGGGTTGTGGATAAAGAGGGTAGCCAATTGCGTCCCGTCCAATATGGAAGCATACAGACAGAAGCAGGGTTGCCAGTGCCACTGCGATTAAAACAGATTTTTGAGGCGATGCAGAGCCTTCTGGAAACGTATCGCCCCGATGAAATGTCCGTTGAAAAGCTGTTCTTCAACAAAAACGTGACAACGGCCTTTACAGTTGGGCAAGCGCGAGGTGTTATTTTGCTCGCGGCAGAGCTAGCTGGTGTGCCTGTGTACGAATATACGCCAATGCAGGTCAAGCAAGCCGTGACTGGCTACGGGGGAGCAGAGAAGAAGCAAATACAGGAAATGACGAAGCTCCTTTTGCGGTTAAAAGAAGTACCAAAGCCTGACGACGTGGCGGACGCATTGGGCATTGCCATTACGCACGCACAGTTTCGCGCGTTCATTTCCATTTCGGAAGGAGTTCAAAAATGATCGATTTTGTAGAAGGTACACTCTGTTATCTCGATTCGGAATACATAGTCGTCGAAACCGGCGGGATTGGTTATCGACTGTTTTGCCCTAACCCGTATCAATTTGTTCGGTATGAAGGCAGCAAAGCTAAATTGTTTACCCACCACCATGTGAGGGAAGACGCGATCCTGCTATACGGTTTTGCTACCCGTGACGAGCGTGATTTGTTCCGCAAGCTGCTGGATGTAAGTGGAATCGGTCCGAAAGGCGGATTGGCCATTCTTGCAGCAGCGACGCCTGAACAGCTGGTGATGGCAGTTCAACAGGAGAATGTTACCTATTTGACGAAATTTCCGGGGATTGGGAAAAAGACGGCCCAGCGCATTATCCTCGATTTGAAGGATAAATTGGTAGGGTACACACCATCTGCGATTTTGACTATCGCAGCAGGAGACTTAACGGCAGGCGAGAAAGCCGTGTCTGCGCTGAATGAAGCACTCGATGCATTGACGGCACTGGGTTACTCTGATGGTGAACTGCAAAAAATCAGGAACACGCTGTCTGAGAAATCTAAAGAGGGCGATGGTGTAGAAAAGCTCATCAAACAAGGGCTTGCGTTGCTCATGAGGGGGTAGAGTTTTGGATTCTCGGATCATCACGACGCATATGAATTGGGAAGAGGATGCGGCGGAGCTGAGCCTCCGTCCTCGCTATTTAAACGAATACATTGGTCAGCAGCACGTAAAGGAAAACCTGAAAATATTTATTGAAGCAGCTAAGATGCGCAAAGAGTCATTGGACCATGTATTGCTCTACGGGCCGCCGGGTCTCGGGAAAACGACACTCTCACAAATTATCGCAAATGAGCTGGGTGTGAACATCCGCACGACGTCCGGTCCGGCGATTGAGCGTCCAGGTGACTTGGCGGCCATATTGACGAATTTGCAAGAAGGCGACGTTCTGTTTATTGATGAGATTCACAGGCTGAACCGAAGTGTCGAAGAAGTACTGTATCCGGCCATGGAGGATTTTGCGCTGGATATCATCATCGGAAAAGGGCCGAGCGCTCGCAGTGTCCGGTTGGATTTGCCGCCATTTACGCTAGTCGGAGCGACGACTCGGGCAGGAATGCTGTCAGCGCCGCTTCGGGATCGGTTCGGGGTCGTGAATCGCCTGGAGTTTTATACAGTTCCGGAATTGACCTTTATCGTTTCGCGGGCAGCTGACATTTTGCAGGTCGTCATTCGAGAAGGCGGAGCAGAAGAGATTGCCAGACGTTCACGCGGGACACCGCGGGTGGCGAACCGTTTGCTGAAGCGGGTTCGCGATTTTGCCCAAGTAAAAGGGGAAGGCGTTATCACGACAGAGATCGCCAAAGAAGCGCTGGAGAGATTGCAAGTAGATGCCTGCGGTCTCGATCATATCGACCATAAGCTGCTGCTTGCGATCATCGATCGTTTCGATGGCGGACCAGTTGGGCTGGACACGATCGCAGCTACGATCGGAGAAGAGTCACAAACGGTAGAAGATGTTTGCGAGCCATATCTCATGCAGATTGGATTTATGCAGCGGACGCCGCGGGGACGTGTTCTTACCCCGAGTGCGTACGCACACTTTGGTCGGGAGATGAAATCGTGAACCCTGTAGCCAAACTACTTATTTTTGGTGGAGCTGCTTTAATCGTAATCGGTCTCTTGTGGCAAATCGGTGGTCGCTTCTTACCATTGGGGCGTTTGCCGGGTGATATTGTCGTGGAGAAGGAAAACGTCAAATTCTACTTTCCGATTGTGACTTGTATCGTCATTAGCATTGTTTTGTCTCTCGGCATGTATTTATTCCGGATGTTTAAATAGGCATGAGAAAAGGCCATCGGGACGCATCGTTCCGGTGGTTTTTTTGCGTGCGGGCGTTTGGTCCCATTTTACGAAAAAGGCAGGAGATCAGCCGGGGATTGTCGAAAAACATGGGAAGACATGCCAATTTTTGATGAAAATCAGGTGGAGAAAGGACAATGGACGACATGAGAAAGAAATGGATGGGGAAAGTCCTTTCGGTGGGCCTACTAACAGTAGTTCTCGTAGGAGGACAAGTACCAGCGCAGGCAGCCGGCGACAATATTAGAGTTGCGCTATTTGTGGATTCAGGTCAAGGCTATCGGGGAGTAGTTCCTTCCATTACGCTGACCGCTGAAAAAGGAATGGAAGTAGTGCTGGATGGACCCGAAGGCAAGACGGATTTACCGGAATTAAAGGGAGAAGCAGCTCGTTATCGGGTTGATGAATATCATCTAGTCGTTGCGGAAACAGATGACTGGAATCGCGCACAGCAGCTTGCCCAACAACTGAGCCAGCGCAAATACGAGGGCTCGATCCAGGTGGCAAAGCGCAACGGACAGACCGTATATCAGGTGGTCAGCGGTACATACGACACCTATCAGGACGCAGCCAATCAGGCTAAAACGGTTGCCCAAGCGATCGGGCAAAATCCGTTGGTAAAAGGTCCTCTGCGGCTGGAAGCTGGTACATTCAAAAGTTTAAACGAAGCGCAGGATTGGCAGGCGTCATTTGAAGCAGCAGGTATTCCTGCCTACCCCGTGATGGTAACAGATGGAGACAAAGTAAAATATGCGGTTTGGATCGGTGACGAGGTTAGTCAAGATGCAGTAAACGCATTGAAACAAAAAGCCAATGCCGCATTCCCTTCTTTCACCTATCAGGAGCCTGACAGTCAATCTTATGTTATATTGAAGCAGGATGTATACGGCTCACCAGATGAAACGATCTGGAAGTATGTATTTTCCCCTCAAGTAAAGCTGACTGTAGAAGCGAATAAAGCAGACGCTGAGTCGCTGATTGGTGTTGTGGAACGTGATCAGCGCACGTATCGTGGTGAGATGGAGCTGTCAGAATACAATGGTCATTTGACGCTCGTCAATGAGCTCCCTATGGAAGAGTATCTGTATGGAGTAGTTGGCTCTGAAATGGCACCAGGCTGGCCGATAGAAGCGTTGAAAACACAGGCAGTACTGTCGAGAACGCGAGCTGTGTGGCAAGGCAATAAGTACGGCGTTGCCAATTTGTCCGATACCGTTTTCGAACAAGCGTATTATGGCTATACAAAAGAGTCTGCTGATGTTCGTGAGGCCGTGGACGATACAGAAGGCGAAATTATTTACTATCAAGGTAAAATAGCTGAGTCTCTGTTCTATTCCAATGCAGGCGGTATGACTGCAGATGGCACAGAGGTATGGGGAAATCCGGTTCCTTATTTGCGATCTGTGGAGAGTAAAGACACATTACCGATGGATAGTGCGAGCATGTGGTACCGCGTGGCTTTAGCAGATGGGTCGCTCGGTTATGTACGAAATGATCTGGTAACCGAAACAGGTGAGAAAAATTCAGATGGACACAGAATAGCTGTCATCTCGACAGAGAATACCAATTTGCGCTCAGGTCCAAGTACAACGACTCATCGTGTGTTGTCCGTACTGCCTACGGGCGCAGAGGTGACGATCCTTTCAGAAGTTAAAGAAGAAAATGCGTACGCGTGGACGCGTGGTCCGTTTACCTCTACAGAAATCACAGCCATGATCAATGCCGCGCATGATAAGAACAAAGCCCCTCGTATTTCCGGAAGCGTGACGAGTCTGAAAGTAACGGAGCGGGGACCATCGGGACGTGTCATTGCGATGGAAGCAAACGGGACGCCGATCGTCGTTTCCTCGCCGGATGCATTCCGTTCTGTTTTTCAACAGGGTGGGACTCCTCTGCGCAGTACGAAGTTTGAAGTAGAAAAGATCAATGGTTCGCAATTCATCTTCCGTGGTACTGGCTTTGGGCACGGTCTTGGCGTCTCGCAATACGGAGCTCGTGCGATGGCAGAGGAAGGGTATGACTACAAAGATATCTTGCAACACTACTACCAGGATGTGACAATCGAAAAGTAAGTCGTTTGCCACAAGATCTACCGCAAAAAGGAGTAACGATTTCGTGGACGTGCAACAATTTGATTTTGAACTGCCGGAGCATTTAATTGCCCAGCATCCTTTGGAAGACAGAACTTCATCGAGATTGCTCGTGTTGGAGAAACAAACAGGCAAAATCGCTCATCAGCAATTTACTGATTTAATCGATCACCTCCAGGCAGGCGATGTACTTGTCATGAATGACAGCCGCGTTTTGCCTGCCAGACTGATTGGAGAAAAGGCTGAGACGGGAGCGAAAATAGAAATTCTTTTGTTGAAATCACTTGGCGACGATCGCTGGGAGACGCTGGTGAAGCCCGGAAAGCGGATGAAGCCGGGAACAGAGGTGGTTTTTGGCAACGGGCTTTTGCGCTGTGTTTGTGAAGAGGTGACAGAGACGGGTGGGCGGATTGTACGCTTCTTGTACGAAGGGATCTTTTATGAGATTCTCGACCAATTAGGCTCGATGCCCTTGCCTCCGTACATTCACGCGCAACTGGAAGATAGTGAGCGTTACCAGACAGTCTATGCGAAGGAGCGCGGTTCGGCAGCAGCACCAACAGCCGGACTTCATTTCACGAAGCAGTACCTGGAGCAAATCGCCGCAAAAGGGGTACAGCTGGCTTACGTGACGCTGCATGTCGGACTTGGAACGTTTCGTCCTGTAGCGGCTGATTCTGTGGAAGAGCATGTCATGCACGCGGAGTACTATGAGATTCCGGAAGAAACAGCAGAGCTGGTGAACCGGGCAAAAGCGGAGGGAAGAAGGGTAATCGCTGTCGGGACAACTTCTTGCCGTACTTTGGAGACAGTAGGGCGCGCAAACGGAGGAAAGCTGGTAGCGACATCCGGCTGGACGGATATTTTCATTTATCCGGGCTACACGTTCTCTATTTTGGATGGCCTTCTGACGAATTTTCACCTGCCAAAGTCTACGCTCGTGATGCTAGTGAGTGCTCTGGCTGGTCAAGAACATGTGATGCGTGCTTACAAAACGGCTGTGGAAGAGGAGTATCGCTTCTTCAGCTTTGGGGATGCCATGCTCATTCTATAAAAATGTGAACAACCCACCTGTATAAGTGTATACTTATTAGTCAGGTGGGTTTACTTCACCCAGAAGTTTTTCTATAATAGGTAAGACTTACATACATAGCTTGAGGAGTGCAAAGATTTGGCTGTACGCTACGAGTTAATCAAAACATGCAAGCAAACAGGTGCACGTCTCGGTAAATTACATACCCCACATGGGACGATTGACACCCCTGTCTTTATGCCTGTCGGTACACAAGCGACGGTAAAGACGATGAGCCCCGAGGAGTTAAAGGCTATTGGCGCGGGTATCATCCTGAGTAATACGTACCATCTGTTTCTTCGTCCAGGGCATGAAATTGTTCGCGAGGCAGGCGGGCTGCACGGCTTTATGAATTGGGACCGTGCCATTCTGACGGATTCCGGCGGATTTCAAGTATTTAGTCTCAGTAACCTCCGCAAGATCACTGAGGAAGGGGTTTCCTTCCGTTCCCACCTCAATGGAGAAAAACTGTTCATTGGCCCTGAAGAGGCGACACAGATTCAAAATGCATTGGGTGCCGATATTTTCATGGCATTTGATGAATGTGCTCCGTATCCTGCGGAATACGATTACGTGAAGAAATCAATGGAGCGAACAACTCGCTGGGCAGAGCGTTGCCTGAAGGCGCATACTCGTCCAAACGAACAAGCCTTGTTTGGTATCGTTCAAGGTGGGATGTTCAACGACTTGCGTGCACAAAGTGCAAAAGATCTCGTTTCTATGGATTTCCCTGGTTACGCGATCGGCGGTTTGAGTGTAGGGGAGCCGTTTCCATTGATGTACGATGTGCTAGAGCATACTGTGCCGTTGCTTCCGTCATCCAAGGCTCGTTATTTGATGGGAGTAGGTTCACCAGATGCTCTTATCGAGGGATCGATCCGCGGTATTGATATGTTTGATTGTGTGTTGCCGACGCGAATTGCCCGCAATGGGACATGCATGACAAGCCAGGGGCGACTGGTCATCCGCAATGCAAAATACGCGCGTGACTTTACCCCGCTTGATCCAAATTGCGATTGCTACACCTGCAAAAATTACACACGTGCTTACATCCGACACCTGGTCAAGTCGGAGGAAACCTTTGGCATCCGGTTAACAACCTACCATAATCTTCATTTCTTGGTGAAGTTAATGGAACAGGTGCGTCAAGCGATTGCAGAAGATCGCTTGCAAGATTTCCGCGACCAGTTTTTCGCTCAATATGGATTGGGTGAAGATAGATCTTTTTAATCGAGGGGGATTTTTTTCATGGAAGGCTTGACTCAGTTTTTACCGATTATCATCATGTTTGCGATTTTTTACTTCTTGCTGATTCGTCCGCAACAAAAGAAGGCAAAACAACGCAACGCTATGCTCGCAGCTATCAAAAAAGGCGACAAAATCGTAACAATCGGTGGAGTGCATGGAACGATCCAAGACCTGTCTGATGATACTATCACACTGCGTATCGCTCACAACGTGAACGTTACTTTTGACCGTGGAGCGATCAACAGCGTAGTTTCTTCCAGCAACGAACCTGCAAAGAGTGAACCTGCGAAGAGCGAAGAAACAAAAGAAGAATCCAAATAAGGCATGCGAAAAGCAGGTGGCGATCCACCTGCTTTTTTCTGTCTTGCTTTAGCGCCTAGGCTTGATGGTTTTTGGTTTACCGCCTTTATATTTGTTGCTGGAATTCGCTGAGTTCACGCCGAGAATCCCACCTAACGCGGCAACTCCAAATGCGCCGAACAAGAACAGGAAGGTACCCCATTGCATCGGGGCGTCGAAGCCAAGGAAGCCGATCAAGAGGATGAAAAGGAAGTAAGTGAGTCCGGTGAGCCCGCCGTAGTACCAGCCCTTCCCGCCGCAACGACGTCCAGTGACGAAGCCACCAGTCAGTAGGGCGACGGCATTGATCACGTACGTAAAATAGGGCAGCGTGCCTTCCCTTATCGAGGTGAAGCTAAGGAGCAAGGTAGCGAGCAACGCTCCAATTAAGACAAGACCTGTCGTATACAATAGACCTGTCAGCACAGAGGTGGATGCACTTCGCACGGTATGTACCCCCTTATTGGAAGTGTTTGTACATCTATATGAGAGGCTTGGCTTACGTATTCATCTAGCGTTGAACATTGATAAGAATTTTCGTATGATGGATGGGGAACGAGACGGGGGTGAGGAAGGTTGATCAAAACGTACTTTTATAACCACTCAGAACAGAAGATGTTTCACGACGTTGATCTGGCTACGAAGGATCAATGGCTGAAATCACCAGAGGATCTTCTCTGGATCGATCTGTACGATGTGGGGAACAATGAACTGCCCTATATTGCCAAGATCTTCGACTTTCACCCGCTGGCAATTGAGGACTGCCTGCACGTCAGTCCACGTGCCAAGGTAGACAAGTACGATGACTACTATTTCTTCGTGTTTCACGCCCTGCGTTACAATGAAGAAAGCGATGACGAGATTACAACGGTAGAACTGAACGTTTTTCTCGGCCCTAACTACATCGTAACGATCCACAAGTCCCCGATGAACACCATCGGTCGGATCGCTGCAATGTGTCACCGCAACATTTCTTACTTGAACCGAGGTCCTGACTATTTGCTTTATGCCATCGTAGACGGGATTACCGATGAGTATTTTCCGATTATCGATCGGATCAGTGTGCGGATTGACGAGCTGGAGGACGAGATCTATGAACACCAAATGGAGGAAATTACCGAAGAGTTCCTGGCGTTGAAGCGGACGATTATTTTAATCAGGCGTGTGATCATGCCGCAAAAGCGAATTTTCGCCAACGTCAATGGCCGTTACTCCTTCGACATTTCCGAGGAAAACGTTCCGTTCTACACCGACCTAACAGACCACTTGGAAAGGATTTCGGATTCGACTGAGACCTTCCGTGATCTGGTGAACGGTGCGTTGGATACGTACTACACCATTATTAGCGCCAAAACAACGGAGACGATGCGCGTTCTTACGATTATCTCTACCATCATCCTTCCGTTGACCTTTATCACCGGGCTATTCGGGATGAATACCTTCGCCTGGCTGGGAGAAGAGGCAGAGCCGTATATGCTGATCGTAGCGCTCGTGATTATGCTCGGCATGACGTTTACCATGCTCCATATTTTCCGTAAGCGAAAGTGGCTGTAATTGGTGCTAATACTTTCCCTGCCCTCTGCTGAACACTAGTATCAAATGTTCTTTGGGGGGCAGCGCAAGTGGATAATCTTACAATGGTGTTACTTCGCACCCTTTTCTCGTATTTTTTCCTCCTGATCTTAGTTCGGTTGATGGGAAAGCGGGAATTGGGAAAGCTGTCCGTTTTTGATGTGGTCATCTCCATCATGCTTGCAGAAATGGCTGCACTGGCGATTGAGGATGTCGATAAGCCTGCTCTTCGGTTTTATTTGCCGATGCTGTTGATTGCCTTATTGGAAGTCGCCTTCGCTTATCTGTCATTAAAGAGCAAGAAGTTCCGTGATACAGTGGACGGCTCTGCCGACTTGATCATAGAAAATGGGCAAATCAGGGAGCAAGCGATGCGTCGTAATCGCTTGAACATGGATGATTTGATGGTACATCTGCGGCAAAAAGACGTAAAAAACATTGCCGATGTTGAATTTGCGTTGTTGGAGCCAACCGGACAGATGAGTGTATTTTTGAAGGATCAAAAAGATAAGGTCACAAGGGAAGATTTATGGTTACCGAATAGACCGCAAGTCGGCCCTGTCTCTTACAAGGGCCTGCCAATCCCACTCATACTCGATGGCAAGGTGAGAACAGAAGCATTGAACAAGATCGGACAAAACCAGCTGTGGCTTAAACGGGAAATTCGTAAATACGGGATTAAGGACATACGAGAGGTCTCTTTTTGCAGCATTGACGAACGCGGGATCATTTATTTGGACAAAAAAGACAAGCCGCTGCACTAAGCGCTAGCGGCGAGGGAAGAACATGGCGAGCTGTTCACCGATCCATGGGATGCGACGGACGTCCTGCTTGCCCAAGACGCGCATAGCGACGAGCAAGACAACGTAGAGCAGTGTGCTTATGAGTGTGCTCGTTACTAATAGCTGTCCGATTGAAATGTCCACGAACCAGTGCTTCGAGATGTAGGACCCTGAGTAACCCATGAGCAGCATGGCAACTGCGATTTTACCGAATTCGCGAACGTCGATCGTAAATCCGATTTTTTTGATCAGGCTAGCAAAATGCAATAACGTCCCAAGCGTAATGCCAATATTAAGAGCAATGACAGCACCATGTATGCCGAATGCTGGATGCGCAGTAAAAAAGAACATGGCGACGGTTTTGACGATGGCACTGATCAGCGTATTGCGGAAGACGACCTGGGCGTAATCGAGACCCTGCAAGGCGGCAGCAAGGGGTGCTTGGAAAAACAGGAAAACGGAGAATGGTGCCAGCTCTTTTAACAGGACGCCAACCTCCCGATACTCATTGCCGTAAAGCAGGACACATAAAGGTTCTGCAAAAATAGTGAGTAAGACGGTACATGGTGCTCCGATGACGAGTGTAATCCGCATGGCTTGATAAATGCGGCGATGCACGAGCGGAGCATTATTTTGATAGGCCGCTTCTGCGACGGCAGGAACGAGGGAAACAGACAAGGAATACGTTAAAAAAGTGGGAAATAGCAGCAAAGGGACGGCCATACCTGCGAACTGTCCGTATAGCCCGGTAGCCGTCGATGTTGTAAAGCCAGCAATGACGAGGGCGAATGGTACGAGCATTGGCTCTAGTACATAGGCGATAGAACCGATGACGCGGCTCATCGTAACAGGGAGTGCAACATGGATCAGCTGAGACAAGCTCGCTTTGCTTGCGGAAACCGTTCGGAGGAAGGGTTTATCCAGGAGCAGAGTTGCTGCTTTTTTACTGCCTTTGCGATATTGCCAGAGAATGTACAAGAGTCCGGCGGCTTCTCCAAAAATAATGCTGGCGACAGCCCCTGCTGTGGCGTACTCAATGCCTGCCGAAAGAAACGACATGGTCATGACAACGACCAGTGCCATGCGGACGACTTGCTCCACGAGCTGCGAGACGGCAGTAGGGATCATGTTTTGCTTGCCTTGGAAGTATCCTCGCAGTACGAGAGAAATACCCGAGATCGGGATGACTGGAATAGCTGCGAGCAAGACGATGTGTGCACGAGGATCGGCGAATAGCATTCCAGCAATCCATTTGGAGAACAAGAGAAGCAGAACGCAGAGGAAGAGGCTGATCCCGCCAGCGACTGACAAGGCTAATAACAGAAACCGGCGAGTAAGACGAGGATTATTGGCCGCTTCCGTCTCTGCCACTTGCTTCGCGATGGCTACGGGAAGTCCAAATGTCGTCACAGTAATCAGAAAGTATAAAAGGGGCACAACCATTTGATAAAGCCCCATTCCTTCCGCTCCGATAATGCGCGACAACACGATCCTGTGAGCAAAGCCAAACACCTTGGTAATGCCACCAGCAATAATGAGGATGACCGTTCCGTAAAAGAAGGATTGTTTCATGGAAGGCTCCTTTGCAAGGATAAATTCACTCAGTAAAGAATATGGACGTGCCGCTGTCGGCATGACTACTTTGAGGGGGAAATTGGGATGGACCAAGCGCAAAAACAGGAATGGTATGGGCAAGTAGCGAGTCTTTGCAAAAGCAAGGCAGAGGAATTTGCTCTTTTGGGCTACGACAATGTAACACCTGAAGATATTTGGGAATGCATCACGAACAGTTATAAAGAAATTCCGCCGATCCACCAGCTCGTGAATGACATTTTGTCTCTAAAGCCAAACAAGTACATGAATTACCTCATGATTCAAATGTATAAAAATTCTTAGTGAAACTTCCTCCTATCTAAATCGTATAGCTAAAAATGCGCGATGTAGATAAGGGGTTGGTTACCATGGTTCGCTTTTCCAGCATGAATTGACACGTTTTTTCATACTTCGCTATAATGGGCATATTGGTTTTCGTGTCGTCGACGAGGCACGGCTAGGAAAGAGGGGAATTACTACATGATTAAATGGAGCAGGCTTGTTGTGTTCCTGGTTGTGGTGGGCATGTTGTGTGGTCTTTTTACAACGACTGGACAAGTTGCAAGCAACATCACACTTGGATTGGATCTAAAGGGCGGCTTTGAGATTTTGTACCAGGTTGAGCCCTTGAATGAAGGTCAAAAGGTCGATACGACACTTTTGGCAGCAACAGCACAGATGGTCGAAAAACGGGTAAATATTGGTGGCGTTACCGAACCAGAGGTAAATGTCGAGCTACCAGATCGAATCAGGGTGAAGATCGCTTCCCATGATGCTGATCAGACCAAACTTCGCGAGTTGATCGGCAAACCAGCCGTACTTACGTTCCGTGATGTACAAGGTAAGACGTTGATGAGGGGTAGCGACTTGGCTCCTGGGGGAGCAGCAGTCGATTACGATGAATTAAAAAGACCATTGGTAACTGTGAAATTCACAGACCCTAAACTTCTAGAAGAAGTGACTCGTGCCAATCTCGGTAAGCCAATGGGAATCTTTTTAGATGATACGATGCAGACCAATCCGACGATTCAGTCTGTGATTTCAGGCGGTAGTGCACAAATTACCGGTGACTATACGCAAGAATCGGCGCAAGAGTTGGCTGACTTACTAAACGCCGGTGCAATGCCGGCCAAGCTGATTGAGAAACAGGTAACATCTGTAGGTGCTACACTTGGTGCGATGTCGTTGGAGAAAACCTTGTATGCAGGATATATAGGTGGAGCATTTATCCTCCTATTCATGTTGGTGGTTTATCGTTTGCCAGGGCTGGTAGCCAATATTACACTGGTAGCTTTCATCTATCTCTCCCTGTTGTTCCTGGATTGGATGGATGCGACTCTTACACTGCCAGGGATCGCTGGTTTCATCTTGGGTATTGGTATGGCGGTTGACGCAAACATTATTACCTACGAACGCATTCAGGAAGAGATTCGTTCCGGAAAGACAATTCTTTCTGCATTCCGTGCGGGTGAACGCCGTTCATTGGTGACCATCTTGGATGCACAGGTTACGGCTATGATCGCAGCAGTGGTATTGTATTTCTTTGGGACAAGCTCTATCCAAGGTTTTGCGATTATTACGATGCTGACAACGATCGTAAGTATTTTTACAAACGTTTTTGCCTCTCGTTTCCTCCTCGGCTTGTTGATCCGTACGAACCTATTCAAGAAGCCGGCTTGGTTCGGGGTAAAGGAGAGTGAAATTGGTGAGTTATAGAGCACTTGAGTACGCCGATAAGTACAATATTGTAAAAAACCGCAAGAAGTTTTTTATGATTTCTTTACTTATTCTTGTGTTGGGCTTATTGTCCATGTTCACCCTCGGGTTGAATCTGGGGGTTGATTTTAAAGCCGGAACACGTCTTGATCTGTATATCGGGAAAGAGTTCTCGACTACTGATGTAGATGCAATCGTTCGAGAGAAACTACCAGAGACGCACTTTTCGGATGTGACAGCGTATGGAACTAATCAGGCGTTTACACGCTTTGAAGAAACCATTCCACCGGAAAAGCTGACGGAGATTGAACAGGCATTGAAAGCCAAGTACGGTGAACAGGTAACGAAGCAAGAGGCTACGGTTGATCCGATTATTGCGCAAGAGCTGGTTCGAAATGCAGGTCTGGCGATTTTGTTCGCTGCGCTTGGGATTGCCATTTACGTAGCGTTCCGTTTTCAGTTCTTGATCGGGGTCGCGTGTGCGATTGCCTTGCTGCATGACGTATTTATCCCGATTGCCTTGTTCTCTGTGTTCCGACTTGAGGTCGATCTGACCTTTATCGCAGCTATCTTGACGATCGTTGGTTATTCGTTGAACGATACGATTGTTATTTTTGACCGAATCCGTGAAAATCAGCGCACAATGAAGACGAAAACGATTGAAGACCTGGAGCACCTGGTAAATGTGAGCTTGTGGCAAACGATGCGCCGCTCTGTCTTCACCGTAGTAACCGTTTTGGCAACAGCCGTTGCGATCGTATTCCTGGGAAGCGAAGGCATTCGTAACTTCTCCCTGGTACTGATCTTCGGATTGCTCAGTGGTTCCTATTCTTCTATCTTTATCGCTGCGCAAATTTGGGTCTCCTTGAAAAAGAGAGAAATGAACAAGAAGCGCTTTTCACCTGCTCCAAATGAAAGCTAATGAATGAGAGCCGCGGGGATATTCCCGCGGTTTTCTCCTTTTTTTACCGGAAAAAGCCTTACTATTGTCAGCCTTGTGCTCCATCCACTATAATGAATGAGGATTGGAGGAAAGCCCATGCTGAAAGCGAAAACACGCTGGAAACTGGCCACCTATGATGAGCAGCTTGCTGCTAGTATTGCCGCAGATTGCCAGCTAACTCCGCTCGTATCCAAGCTACTGGTGATACGTGGCATTGATACATCACAAAAGGCTCGTGATTTTTTGCAGGCCGGCCCAGAATTGTTTCATGATCCTTTCTTGCTTGATGGAATGGAACAAAGCGTGCATCGCATTCAACAAGCCATCCAAAGGCAAGAACCGATTTGCATATATGGCGATTACGACGCCGATGGGGTTAGCTCCACATCGTTAATGGTACATCTGCTGCGCCAACTCGGCGCTGTTTTTGACTACTACATTCCTAACCGTTTTACAGAAGGGTATGGGTTACATAAAGACGCCTTGGCGCATCTGCATAAAAGCGGCTATAAGCTGATCATCACTGTTGATACAGGGATCAGTGCAGTAGAGCAGGTAGAGTATGCGAACAAGCTGGGTCTTGACGTGATTGTAACCGACCATCACGAACCTCCGGCAATCATCCCGGAGGCATTTGCTGTGATTAACCCTAAGAAGCCCGGCTGCTCGTACCCGTTTGATATGTTAGCGGGAGTGGGTGTCGCCTTTAAAGTGGGGCATGCCTTGCTGAAGGAGCCGCCTCTGCATTTGGCTGATCTGGCTGCATTGGGGACGATAGCGGATCTGGTGCCGTTGGTGGATGAAAACCGCATTCTTGCTCGAGCGGGATTAAAGCGCTTAAATCATACACGGAACCTCGGTTTGCAGGCCTTAATCCGTGTTTGTGGACTGGCGGATAGTGAGCTGTCCGCGGGGCATGTCGGTTTCGCGCTTGGACCGCGTCTGAATGCGAGTGGAAGGCTGGAGACGGCTGAATCCGCTGTCAAATTGCTGACGACTACCGATATGGACGAAGCGGAGCAATGTGCCCAGACGTTGGACGACTTGAACCGCGATCGCCAGGAACTCGTTGCAGCCATGACGGAGGAAGCTGTCCAGATGGTGCAGGAGCAGTATCCGCCAGACCAGAACAATGTCCTCGTTCTGGCGAAGGAAGGCTGGAACGTGGGTGTTGTGGGGATTGTCGCATCACGATTAGTCGAGCTTTTTTACCGTCCGACGATTGTGCTTGGCATCGATCCAGAAAAAGGAACGGCAAAAGGTTCAGCAAGAAGTATTTCTGGTTTTGACATGTATGAGGGTCTGACAGCCTGCAAGGAATGGCTGCCGCATTATGGCGGACATACGATGGCAGCAGGGATGACTCTGCCAGTGGAAAATCTCGATTTTTTACGCCAGAAGCTAAACGAGCTGGCTGGGGAGTGGTTGTCCGCTGAAGACTTTACGCCGATGACCAAAGTGGACGTCGCGATGAGTATGGAAGAGGTCAGCTTAACTGCAGCGGAGCAACTCGAACAGCTTGCCCCATATGGAATGGGGAATCCGACCCCGCTGGTTTTGTTAGAAGAAGTAGAAACACAAGGAATGCGTACGATTGGGCGAGATGATAACCATTTGAAGTGCACATTGAATAAAGCAGGCACCTCTTTGGATGCAATTGGCTTTAACTGGGCACATGTAACAAAGAGAGTAACGCCAAAGGCACGTTTTCACGTATTGGGAGAACTGTCTGTCAATGAATGGAATGGCAACCGAAAGCCTCAGCTGACGATTCGGGATTTGTCTGTCGGACACCAACAAGTGTTTGACTGGCGAGGTAGCCGTGACAAGCTGGAGAAATGGCAGCAGGTAATGGCTGAGTCAGATTCGATGACCATTCTGTTTCGCGAGGAAAGCTATGAGCCGTTGGCAGCGAAAGCGTCAGGCGATCAGGTGAATTCCTTGTTCATGATTGGACGAGAGGGAACAAACATCACCACTTCTTCAAACGTGATTTTGTATGATTTGCCTAAGCGTCGTTCAGATTTGGCAACGGTTAGTGTCTTGCTCAAACAAGCGGAGCGCATATACTGTTTATTTGGTGATCCGGATTTAGGAATGGAGCGGCTTTCCTGTCCGGGCCGTGATCATTTTAAACAGTTGTACCAGTTTTTTGTACAGGTGCCAACAGTAAAACATATCCACTTGGATGCATTGGCCCGCAAGCTGCAATGGAAAAGAAATTTGTTGGACGGCATGCTCGCCATCTTTTTGGAGCTGGAGTTTTTAGTAGAAGAGGCGGAGCAGTACACCTTGCAGGCCAGCTCTGCGAAAAGGCCGCTCGAGAGCTCCTTGCTTTACGCGAATTGGAAGGAAGAGGCACAGCTAGCTACTGACTTATTGCTTTCTTCTTCAGATGCGATGATTCAAACGCTTCATCAATTGGTGGAACCAGCCACCGTTTAGGAGGAATTTTTCATGGATTTTAAACAATACATTCGTGTCATCCCGGATTTCCCGCAACCAGGTATTCGTTTCAAGGACATTACAACTCTTCTAAAGGATGGCCCTGCTTATAAAGCAGCGATTCAAGATCTGGCTGTCTTTGCTCGCGAGGTAGAAGCAGACGTAATTGCTGGCCCTGAAGCACGTGGATTCGTGGTAGGAGCTCCATTGTCTTATGAGATGGGCATTGGCTTCGTGCCGATCCGCAAGTCCGGCAAGCTGCCATACGAATCCATCAAGGCTGATTACGATCTGGAGTATGGAAAAGATGCGCTTGCGGTACACGTAGATGCTATCCAGCCAGGTCAGCGTGTTCTCATCGCGGATGATTTGCTGGCGACAGGTGGAACGATTGAAACAACAATCAATTTGATTGAGCAGCTCGGAGGAAAAGTGGTAGGCGCGGCCTTCTTTATCGAGCTGTCCTATTTGGATGGACGCAGCAAAATAGGGGAAATTCCTATTAAATCGCTGGTTCAATATTAATGGATAAGAGAAGGAAAAACGGGTGAAATGCCCGTTTTTTTCTTTTTTCTGTGGCTGTACATACTTTACAGGGGAAATCAGCTTTACAAGACGAACGACATACAAGATAATAGTATGAAATAGACAGACATGATACGTGCAAGTAAGCCTTCGCCTGCGCCAGAAGGCTTGGCATAGCCCAAGTTTTCTAGACGTATAGGAAAGTTCAAGTGCTTCACAGTGCGAAAGCGACCAGGCTAAACTTTCCGGAGCGCATATTAACTTTCCGCTAAAACGCGGTCGCTCCTCCGTGAGAAGGCCTCGCTAGAGGTTATTTTACTGAGAGGGTAAGGGAAGGGAACTATGATTACCGGCATTGATGAGGTAGTAAAAAAAGCAAGCACCTATTTATCACAATCGGATTTGGACCTGATTACACGTGCCTATCAGCTTGCCGAAAAAGCGCATGAAGGGCAAATACGCAAATCAGGCGTTCCTTACATTATGCACCCAATCGCCGTAGCGGGAATTCTCGCAAACCTGCACATGGATGCAGTAACGATTGCGGCTGGATTTTTGCATGATGTCGTGGAAGACACCGACATTACGCTTGATCATCTCCGTGAGCAGTTCGGAGCGGATGTAGCTCTACTGGTAGATGGAGTGACGAAGCTCGAAAAAATTAAATATAAGTCCAAAGAAGAACAGCTCGCCGAAAACCACCGCAAGATGCTGGTTGCCATGGCACAGGACATCCGCGTCATCATGATCAAGCTGGCAGACCGACTGCACAACATGAGGACACTTCGGCATATGTCCGAGGAGAAGCAACGCGAGATTTCTGATGAAACACTGGAAATTTTTGCTCCTCTCGCTCATCGCTTGGGGATCGCTTCCGTCAAATGGGAGCTGGAAGATACGTCGCTCCGGTATTTGAATCCGCAGCAGTATTATCGGATTGTGAATTTGATGCAAAAGAAGCGGGTGGAGCGTGAAGCTTACCTGAACGAAGCAGCGGATACGATCCGAGAAAAGCTGGGCGAGTTAAACATCGAGGCAGAAATATCGGGACGTCCGAAGCATATCTATAGCATCTTTAAAAAGATGACGAGGCAAAACAAGCAGTTTAACGAAATTTATGACCTACTTGCGCTGCGTATCATCGTGAACGACATTCGCGACTGTTATGCGGTTCTCGGTATCGTGCACACGCTATGGAAGCCGATGCCAGGTAGATTCAAAGATTATATCGCCATGCCTAAGACGAACATGTACCAATCCCTGCATACCACGGTCATTGGGCCAAAAGGTGAGCCATTGGAAGTGCAAATCCGCACGTGGGATATGCATCAGACAGCGGAAATCGGGATCGCGGCTCACTGGGCGTACAAGGAAGGCAAAAGCGTCGTGCAAGGCTCGTTCGCTGAGAAGCTCGGCAGTCTGCGTGAAATTATCGAAGGCGGGTCGGAGGAAGCACCGAACGCCCAAGAGTTCATGGAGAGTCTCAAGCAAGACCTCTTCTCCGATACCGTTTTCGTCTTCACGCCAAAAGGTGATGTAGTCGAGCTTCCAAAAGGCTCTGTACCGCTGGACTTCTCCTACCGGATTCACTCTGCGGTAGGAAATCGGACGATTGGTGCCAAGGTGAACGGCAAGATCGTGCCGCTCGATTATGCGATGAAAACAGGCGATATCATCGAAATCCTGACTTCGAAGCATTCCTACGGACCTAGTCAGGACTGGCTAAAAATGGCCAAATCCGCCCATGCTCGAAATAAAATTAAACAATGGTTTAAAAAAGAGAAGCGGGAAGAAAACGTAGCAAAAGGTCAGCAAATGGTGGAAGCGGAAATCAAGTCGCGCAGCTTTGATGTGAAGGAAGCGATGACAGAAGCGAATTTGAAGGAAGCGGCTGCCCGGTTTAATTTCCAAGGGGCAGAAGACATGTTTGCCGCAGTCGGCTATGGAGGAATTACTGCTTCGCAGATTACGACTCGTCTTCTTGACAAGCTCCGTCGAGAGCGCGAAGAACAAAATCCGACCATTCCTGAGGTCAAGCCGAATCCTGCGAATCGTTCAGCCAAGAGTGAATCAGGTGTGAAAGTACGTGGGCTGGATAATTTGCTCGTACGTATTTCCCGTTGCTGTACACCTGTTCCTGGTGACCAGATCATCGGTTTCATTACGAGAGGCCGTGGTGTATCGGTGCATCGACTCGACTGTCCAAACGTGCTGACAGACGAGTGTACAGAGCGCCTGATTGACGTTGAATGGGATACCGATTTCAAACATAATTTCCATGTAGAAATCGAGATCACTGGCAATGATCGGAGCGGGCTGTTAAACGATGTGCTGCAGGTCGTAGCTGAAACCAAGACGAACATTGCGGCTGTGAGTGGCAAGTCAGATAAAAATCGAGTGGCAACGATTCATATGACCATCTCGATTAGCAATGTGGATCACCTGTTGAAAGTAGTAGAGCGTATCAAGCGCATCAAAGATATTTATTCGGTTCGCCGGATATTGAGCACCTGATCCCTCGTGGGTTGGGTGTTCTTGTTTACATAGAAGTAGGAAGGATGAGTCAGCGTGAGAGTTGTCGTACAAAGAACGAGAGAAGCAAGTGTAACTGTAGCAGGAGAGATCGTTGGCCAAATTGATCACGGCTTGATGCTGTTAGTAGGCATTACGCATGAAGATACGGAAAAAGAGGTAGAGTTCGTCGCTGACAAAATCGCCAACTTGCGTATTTTTGAAGACGAGGAAGGTAAAATGAACTTCTCCGTTATAGATAAGGGAGGTCAAATTTTGTCCGTGTCGCAATTTACGTTGTATGGTGATTGCAGGAAGGGCAGAAGACCGAACTTCATGGCAGCAGCACGACCAGAGCAGGCTGAACCATTGTATGAGCTGTTCAACGCCAAGCTGCGTGAAAAAGGACTCCAGGTGGAAACAGGACGCTTTGGCGCGATGATGGACGTACGACTTTTAAATGATGGTCCAGTAACACTGATTGTGGAATCATAAACGAACGATCAGGGAGGATGGCAAAATGGCGCAAGAAGCACTAGTGATAGGTGCGAGTGGGATGCTTACAGCGGTTTCTTGGTGGCTGGCATGCCAAGGCTACCAAGTAACTGTGATTGGGCGGGATCAAGATAAGCTGCAACGAGTCAGAGATGATTCGCCTCGTCCTGCGTCCATTCATTTGCTGCCACAAGACTATCATCAGACTGACAGCTTGCGCCAGGCTATGGCGGACCTCGTAAAGAAAAGAGGGTCGATGGATGTGGTTGTTGCGTGGATTCATTCGACTGCGCCAGATGCACTCCCTGTGGTCGTGGAAGAACTGTCACGTCCTGAAAAAAGGTGGCAGTTATTGCATGTGTGTGGGAGCGGTGCATGGAAAAATCCTCCGACCGTCCCGTCGTCTGATGTCTGCACGTATCATAGGGTCATCCTCGGTTTTAGATCCGAAGGTGATCATGCGCGCTGGCTGACGAATAATGAGATTGCAGCTGGGGTTATTGAAGCTCTTCAAAAAAACGAACAACTGTATATTGTCGGTCAAGTCGAGCCGTGGGACAAGCGCCCTGCTAATTGACTGCTACAAAGCTCCCAACATAAAAACGATTGCCGAAGCAATCGTTTTTTTCAGTACGGGATCGGTTTAGTAAGTGTGATTGGCTGAAGGGACAATCAGATTTTTGCCGATCAGGTTGGCTGAAATCGGCTTTTTCCCGATCTCTCTCGCCCATATCGATAGTTGACCGACATGGTGAATTTCATGAGCGATCATGTGACGCATGATTTCGCCCCATGTATACGTAACGGTGCTTCCGTCGGATTTTACATCCTGAAAGGCTTTTTTCTCCATGCTCTCATCCCAATTGTGCAAAAATTGAATCACATCAGGGCGGAAAGTCGCCTGTAATTCACGGACCTTTTCCAAACGATTGTGAAGGTCGAAGCTTTCTTGAAAATCTGGCTTACCCTGCATGACTTGAATCCAGCTCCACTCTACATCAATGACATGGAACAGTGTATGCAATATGCCTCCCACACCACCAACACGCGGACGAAGCAATTCTTCTGTCGGGACATCCGCGCACCAGTTTAGCCATTCTTCACGTACCATCCAATTGTACTGAAACATTGTTTTAATAATAATCACTCCGTTTTTTAAAGTTAACTTGCGATCACCTGCGTCCATTCCGTACGATTGCTGATTTTGTGATTGATTTTCATACCACATCACTCCTTTCAATGCCTTATCATATTCGCAAATCGTATTCGAATTCCTGCCCGCCACGATGCACAGCCCGTTCAATAAAAGACCCCCAAACGACAGAGCTTTTAGAGTCAGCTTCTTTCGCATGGGGGCTTTTATAAGAGAGGGGTCAGCCCCCCTGATTGCTTTGGGTATTGAAGTATTGGACGATCCCTTTGAACAATCCTTCTGCGGCAAGATCCTGCTGTTTCTCCGAACGTACGCGAATCTCGTCGTTGTAGTTGGATAAGAAAGCGATTTCGGCCAAAATGGATGGCACAGGGTTTTCACGAAGAACGAAATAGTTTCCGTAACGATAGTTCATGTCCTTGTAGCTCGTTGCTTTCACCAGCTCCGTTTGGACCAAGGAAGCCAGCTTACTGGAGTTGCCTTGGCTGTAGTAAAAAATGATGGAGCCATTCGTTGCTGAGTTTGGATGCGTATTATGATGGACGCTGACAAAAATATCAGCTTGGTTTTGAATCGCGATATCGACGCGCTGTTGCAGGGTCAGCTTGCGATCATCAGCTCGTGTCATGATGACTTTGGCACCGGCTGCTTCCAGTTTGTTACGCAACAGCAGCGATACTTGCAGATTGACCGTTTTCTCCAGAGTCGAGAAGCTGGAGCCTGTTGAACCGCCGTCCGTTCCACCATGACCAGCATCGACAACGATGACTTTGCCGACAAGATCATTGCTGCGTACAACGGCTGGTGCACCGTTCGCAGAAACGAGCCAGCCAGCGATGTAGCCTGTGGAACCGTCTGTGAAGTTTACTTGGAACCAATCGCCTGATTTATTGGCAATCCCGTATTTCTCACCCGGCTGTACTTGCTTGATAATATCGTGATCGGTGCTAGGACCAGAACGAACATTGGTGTCAGGATTCATGATCGTCACGTATGGGCCACTCGGCGTAGGCATACTCGGTTGATTCACCGTAATGTGCCAGCCAGCTACCCAGCCAGTTTTTCCGGCGGCTGTGTTGATGCGATACCAGTCTCCTTGTTTTTCTAAAACAGTCAGCTTGCTTCCGACTGGAAGTGTAGCTTGAATGGCACTGGTTGTGTTCGGTTCACTGCGTAGATTCAGTCCGTCTGTTTTTACCGTAGCGGTCTGGCTTGCAGATGAAGATGGCTGCCCAGTCTGAGGCTGGGTGCTTCCATTTCCATTTACAGGCAGAGTCGGTTGACCCGTATTCGTGTTGTTTTGATCGGTGGAGAGCCAAGCATTGACACCGTCGTAAGGAAATTGAATCCAGCCATTTTGCCTATTCAACACTGTGATTTTCTCACCCGCGTGCAATTGTCCGATAGCAGGGGAAGTTGCATCTGGGATGGCGTAGACATACGGAGCGAAATCCAAGGTCATGCTGGCTCCTTGTACGGCCGGAGGTTTCGGTTGCGAGACTGTGCCCGCAGGAATGGTTGGCGGGGGAGTGCTACCTGTAGAAGGTTTGGAAACAGCTTGTCCCGCACCCACTTCTTTTACGAGCCAGTTTGCGACCCAGCCTTTTGTCCCTGCATTTAGCTGGATTTGGATCCACTCACCATTCTGTTGCACGATGGAGTAGCGCGTACCTGGATTAATCGTTTGAATGACTGCATACGTCTGGCCAGGTCCAGAACGCACATTGAGATTCGTTGTGGTGCTTTCCACTTGCTTAGCAGAAGTAGTAGCAGTTGAGGTTGCTGGTTTCTGTTGCTGTGTGCTGACGAGCCAGTTCGCTACCCAGCCGCTTTGGCCGTTCGGTAGCTTTACTTGAATCCAGTCATTTTTGGTGGAGATGACGGGTAACACAGTTTTGTTCGGCAGTGTGGTGACGATAGCATCTTCGAGGCTAGGACCTGAACGGACATTGAGCTTGTCCACGGTGACCTGAACAGAACCGGCGGCCCAAGCTGCAGAAACGGGGAGGGAAATGGCACAGACGATAGTCAGGAGACTCCTCAGGATCTTTTGACGAACAAACACGATAGACATCCTTTCCGAATAAGTAGCTTTTGGAATTCATTTCGATCTTGCATTTTTTTACCAAAATAATCACTTCGCTATTTCCCCTGCTTTATCCTGCAAGAAACGACAAAGTTCTGCATGGGATTCCTTGATTGCTTTTTCAAAGGCAAGGCAATACTAGATTTTACTAGAAGCTAGTGCATACAGCATTTCAGGAGGAATTCATCGTGAGGCAGTCAAAGAAGGAAGCATTCGCGCAAGGATTGAATCGGCAATTTTTATCTGTCGACTTTCAAGACGATTTGGAAAAAGAAACGTCACTTCAAAATGTGGAAATGGCCCAAGATTTTCATGCGGGCTTGCGTGATATCCAGCACCCACGGCAAAAACGATCATGACGATTTTTGCCACCTTGCACAAGATGCCACAAGTTGTCTAGTTGACCCGAGTATTTGTCGTCAGCTATGATGAGGAGTGGCATTTTTGAAAAAGCAGGTGAACTCCATGATACAGATTATATGTGAGGGACACGCGTTCGAGCGGGAACTCTCCTTAATTCTCGCGTTATTTTATGAAGATCCTGCGATCGCCTTTGTGCCTGAGTGGACAGGTGACGCTGAATTAAAAATCAAGCTGGCTTTGACCGTGCATGCTGAAGGGGTAGTAGCGACCGGAGAGCTAAATGACGGCAACCGATGCATAACCCACCAGGTGAAGCGCAGCTACGTTGCTTACGATGAGAAAGCGATGAAAAAGACGGCCAAGCAGGCTCTTTGCTATGCGCTGTTATTAATGCTGGAAGAATACACGGGGATGGAGCAAGGATGGGGAATCTTGACCGGGATACGCCCGACCAAATTGCTGCATCAGTTGAACGCCGCTGGTGTTGATAGACAAGAAGCACACAAGAGGCTGCAGCAGGATGTGATTTTGCGTCCGTACAAGTTGAAGCTTTTGCAAGAAATCGTAGACAAGCAGCTCCACGTTGTGCCAGATCTGTATCAGATTGACCGTGAGCTGTCTGTGTACATCGGAATCCCGTTTTGTCCGACGAAGTGTGCGTACTGTACGTTTCCTGCGTACGCAATTCGGAGTCATACCGCATCGGTTAATCCGTTTCTGGAAGGTCTTCATTACGAGATTGAGCGGATGGGGGAGTGGCTTCGCGCGAATGATCAACGGATTACATCCATTTATTTCGGTGGGGGAACTCCTACGAGCATTACCGCCGATGACATGAATCAGCTGTTCGAGACGATGCATCGATCTTTTCCGCATATGGGAGATGTGAGAGAGCTGACGGTCGAAGCGGGCAGACCCGATACGATTACACGCGAAAAGCTCGACGTGATGAAGCAATGGGAAGTGGATCGTATCAGCATTAACCCGCAGTCCTTCACGCAAGAGACGCTTCAAGCAATCGGACGTCATCACACGGTCGAAGAGACGATCGAAAAATACCATTTGGCAATGGAAATGGGCTTAACCAATATTAATATGGACCTGATTATCGGGCTGCCAAACGAAGGGGTTGCCGAGCTGGCGCACAGCCTCCAAGAGGTAGAGAAGCTGATGCCCGCCTCACTAACGGTTCATACACTCTCGTTCAAAAGAGCATCAGAAATGACGCAGAACAAAGACCGCTACAAGGTCGCCAGTCGCGATGAGATCAGCAAGATGATGGAGATGGCCTCCGAGTGGACAGTGGCAAACGGTTATGACCCATACTATTTGTATCGTCAGAAAAACATTTTGGGAAATCTGGAGAATGTCGGATATGCCAAGCCAGGGCAAGAGAGCATCTACAACATCATGATCATGGAAGAGGTACAAACAATTCTCGGTCTTGGCTGTGGGGCAGTATCGAAGCTGATGGCTCCGGGAAGTGGCAAGCTGACGCGCTTCCCGAATCCGAAGGACCCGAAAACGTACAATGACACGTACAAGGTTTTGGTCGAAAACAAGCTCCGTGATCTGGATGAGATTTATTCCGGCGCGAGAACAGCTGGACAGGTATCTGGCAAGTAAGTGATGGATATACTGATCCTTAATAAAAAAAGTTTTATATGAGCGCCTGTTGACGGTTGTTGGCGGGTTTGCTATGATTCACATTAAGCTTTTTTATTGAATAAGAAATGATCTGATGACGGGAACAAGTATCCAGGAACCGGATAACCAGAGAGGAAGCGCCGCGGCTGAGAGTGCTTTCATATAACGGCTTGGTGAATGACATCCCTGAAGACCGCAGTGAACGGTAGAAAGAAATCTCTTTCCCCAGTAACTGGCAGGCGTGCGCCGGCGTTAACGGCTAATAAGTGGGATAGCCTTTTGTAGTATGCAGGGCTATTCAAACAGGGTGGCACCACGGGAGTATAACCAGTCTCTCGTCCCTGACATGCGGCGATTTGCTAAATGTCAGGAGACGAGGGGCTTTTTTATTTGGTCATCAATAAATGTTCCTTGATCCTGAAGGTTTGGCTTTAGCCCGAGTTTTTCAAAAGACATGGAGGTTCGAGAGGAATGACAAGAATCCAGATCCCACGCGGTACGCAGGATATCATGCCTGGTACTGTAGAGCTGTGGCACTACGTGGAGGCCAAGGCCCGCGATCTGTGTCGCCGCTCCAATTACGCGGAAATTCGCACGCCGCTGTTTGAGAGCACAGAGTTGTTCCAACGGGGTGTTGGCGAGACCACCGACATCGTGGAAAAAGAAATGTACAGTGTAGCCAACCCACGCAGTACGGATGCCCTCACGCTGCGTCCGGAAGGGACAGCGGGCGTTGTTCGCTCGTACGTGGAAAACAAGCTGTACGGTGTGCCTAATCAGCCTACCAAGCTGTACTACTTAGGACCGATGTTCCGCCACGAGCGTCCGCAAGCAGGCCGCTATCGCCAATTCGTCCAATTCGGTGCAGAAGCGATCGGTTCAAGTGATCCGGCGATTGATGCAGAAGTGATCGGCCTTGCGATCCGTCTGTATCAGGAGCTCGGATTGACAGGACTTTCTGTGGAATTGAACAGCGTAGGTACTGTGGAAGACCGGGCGCATCATCGCGAGCATTTGCTCGCCCATCTGAACGGTGTTCGCTCCGAGCTATGCGAGGATTGCCAATCTCGTATTGACCGCAACCCGCTGCGCGTGCTCGATTGCAAAAATGAAAAGTGCAAATCGCTGACATTGGATGCTCCGTCTATTTTGGACTACTTGAGCGAAGAGTCTGCAGCTCACTTTGCAGCAGTGCAAGGCTACTTGACTGCTCTGGATATTCCGTTTCACGTGAATCCGCGTCTAGTTCGCGGCTTAGACTACTACACACTGACCGCATTTGAAATCAAAATGGCGGAGATCGGTGCGGTAGAAACGCTTTGTGGCGGTGGGCGCTATAACGGACTGGTGGCAGAGCTGGGCGGCGACGATATGCCGGGCATCGGCTTCGCACTCAGTATCGAGCGTCTGCTGCTGGCTCTGGAAAAGCAAGGTGTTCAGTTGCCGATTTCGGGTGGCATCGACTGCTTCGTAGTGGTGCAGACACCAGAAGCGAAAACAACGGCTTTTGTACTGGTTGATCAATTGCGCCAGGCAGGGATCGCAGCTGAGCTTGATTATCTCGATCGGAAAATGAAAGCACAGCTGAAACAAGCAGACCGTCTACAATCTCGCTTCACGGCAATCATTGGTGAGTCGGAGCTGGCGAATGGCACGGTAGTTCTAAAGGAAATGGCAACAGGCGAGCAACAAGAAGTAAAGCGCGAAGAACTCGTTTCGGTGCTTGCTGCGAAAGTAAATCAATAAATATTTGGGGGAAATGATTATGTCTTGGCAATATCGCACCGTACATGGTGGAGAAGTAACAACAGCACACGTAGGTCAGGAAGTCGTACTGAACGGATGGGTACAAAAACGTCGCGACCTCGGAGGCGTAATCTTCATTGACTTCCGTGACCGCACTGGCATCGTCCAAATCGTGTTCAACCCTGAGTACAACAAAGAAGCATGGGAAGCGGCTGACAAGGTGCGCAGCGAGTACGTACTGGTTGTAAAAGGAAAAGTCGTGAACCGTGCTCCCGAAGCAGTCAATCCAAAGCTGAAAACCGGCGAAGTAGAAGTGCACATCTCTGAAATCCAAATCCTGAACGATGCAAAAACGCCTCCGTTCCTGATTGAAGACGAGATCGATGTAGATGAGCAAGTTCGTCTGAAATACCGTTACCTCGACTTGCGTCGTCCAGAAATGCAGCGCTCCCTGATTTTGCGCAGCAAAGCAGCGAAAGCATTCCGTGACTACCTGGATGAGAACAACTTCGTAGAAATAGAAACACCAATTCTCCAGAAGAGCACTCCTGAGGGCGCACGTGACTACCTCGTGCCATCCCGTGTACATCCAGGTGAGTTCTACGCACTGCCGCAATCGCCACAGCTGTTCAAACAGCTTTTGATGGTATCCGGTTTGGAGCGTTATTACCAAATCGCTCGTTGCTTCCGTGACGAAGACTTGCGTGCTGACCGTCAGCCTGAATTTACCCAAATCGACATTGAGACCTCTTTCCTGTCTATGGAAGAAATTTTGCCGATGATGGAAAAGATGGTTGCTCACGTATTCAAGCAAACCGTTGGCGTAGACGTACCGACTCCATTCCCACGTCTCACGTATGCGGATGCCATGGCACGTTACGGTTCTGACAAACCAGACGTACGCTTCGGCATGGAGCTGACAGATGTATCTGATCTGGTTGCGACAAGCGACTTCAAGGTGTTTGCAGCAGCAGTAGCTGGCGGCGGACAAGTAAAAGCGATCAACGCAAAAGGTTGCGGACACTACTCTCGTAAAGAAGCAGACGACCTGGGCAAATTCGCTTCCCGTTATGGCGCGAAAGGCTTGGCTTGGATCGGCTTCAAAGACGGCGAAATCAAAGGGCCAATTGCGAAGTTCTTTAAAGAAGAAGAAATCAACGAGATGAAAGCACGCTTGGCGGTAGAAGAAGGCGACTTGCTCCTGTTCGTTGCTGACAAACCAAAAGTAGTAGCAGATGCACTGGGTGCCCTTCGTTCCAAGCTGGGTGCTGAACTCGGTCTGATCGATCAGAGCAAGTTCGCATTCCTCTGGGTCGTAGACTTCCCGCTGGTTGAGTGGGATGAGGATGCAAAACGTTATGTAGCTTTGCACCATCCGTTCACTCGTCCAAAAGACGAAGACCTGCACCTGTTCGACACCGATCCAGGTCAAATGCGCGCACAAGCGTACGACATGGTTCTCAACGGATACGAGCTCGGCGGAGGTTCCATGCGGATCTTCAAGCGCGACGTGCAAGAAAAAATGTTTGCCGCTCTTGGCTTTACACAAGAAGAGGCACGGAAACAATTCGGCTTCCTGCTGGATGCATTCGAGTACGGTACACCTCCACACGGTGGAATCGCTCTTGGCTTGGACCGTCTGATCATGCTTTTGGCTGGCCGCACCAACCTGCGCGAAGTTATTGCATTCCCGAAAACAGCAAGTGCGAGCGACCTGATGGTAAACGCTCCAGATGTAGTTGATGGAAAACAATTGAAAGAGCTGTCCATTGCAACAATCGTCACAGAAGAGGAAAAGGTAGAAGCGTAATCGACTTGCGCAACTGCATTGCTCTTTGATACATTGGTAATACTATGATGAAAGCCCTGCGATGCTCGTGACATCCGATAGTTTTGAGCCACAAAGTTTGTTTAGGGAGTTTTTCGTCCGTGATTGTAAAGGCATGCCTCCTTAGAGTGGACGTCTGTAACAGTTCGGCAAGACACCCACCTGCGATGAGCAGGTTCAAAACTAAGGAGCAACACGGCATAATGGGGCTCCTTTTTTCTACTTCAATCCTACTTTTCCGATTGACTATAAGTACGTGTTGAACTACCCCAATAATCTCGCTTGTGAAAGGTGACACGAAATATGCTTCATCAATTTTCTCGTTGTGAATTGGCCTTCGGTCCCGAAGGTTTGGAAAAAATGAAAAATAGCTGCGTTGCTGTATTGGGAATTGGTGGAGTCGGTTCCTTTACTGTCGAAGCACTCGCTCGTACAGGCGTAGGCAAGCTCGTTTTGGTGGACAAGGATGTAGTTGACATCACGAACATCAACCGCCAAATCCATGCGACCCTGAACACAGTCGGTCAAAAAAAGGCTGAGCTCATGGCTGAGCGTATTGCAACCATCAATCCGGAGTGCGAAGTCGTAACTCTTAATATGTTCTACAATGAAGAAACAGCGGATGCGTTGTTTGAGCACGAACTCGATTACATCGTGGATGCCATGGATACCATGTCCGCTAAGCTCCATGTGATCAAAGAAGCGAAGCGTCGCAATATCCCAATTATTTCTAGTATGGGTGCAGCCAATAAAATGGACCCGACTCGTTTTGAGGTTGCCGATATTTCCCAGACGAGCTATGATCCGATTGCCAAGGTCATTCGTCGTGAGCTGCGTAAAAGCGGTATCTACAAAGGGGTAAAGGTCGTTTATTCCCGTGAGATTCCTGTAACCGTACGTGTAGATGTACGCGAACAGATCGTTTCCAACCCGAATTCACCGATTAGCAAAGTGCGGATGCCTCCAGCAAGCAATGCTTTCGTGCCTTCTGTGGCTGGTTTGATTTTGGCCAGTGTAGTGGCACGCGATATTTTGGAGTGGCAGCCTGTAAAAGGATAGTGGAACATGGATGATTTATTCACGTTTGCCTACGACCAGCAGGGTGGCGGCAAACAGAAGCCATTGGCTGCTCGGATGCGGCCGCAAACGATTCAAGATGTCATCGGGCAATCGCATATATTGGCTCCAGGAAAGCTGCTCCGACGTGCGATTGAAGCGGATCAAGTGTCCTCCGTCATTTTCTACGGTCCACCAGGGACAGGGAAAACGACGCTGGCAAAAGTTATAGCGCGTACCACACGCACGCATTTTTCTGAATTGAATGCGGTTACGGCAGGGGTTGCCGACATCCGCAAGGTGGTGGATGCTGCGAAGGAGCGGCTCGTCATGGACAATCAGCGTACAACGCTTTTTGTAGATGAGATTCATCGCTTCAATAAGTCGCAGCAGGACGCGCTTCTTCCTTTTGTGGAGGAAGGTACGATTATTTTGATCGGGGCTACGACGGAGAATCCTTTTTTCGAGGTGAACCCGGCGCTTTTGTCGCGTTCACAAGTGTTTTCCCTTCAATCGCTTTCACATGAAGAATTGAAGCAGGTCATGGATCGGGCACTTTCCGATGAAGAAAATGGATTGGCAGAACTGTCTGTCACAGTAGAACCGGAAGCGACAGAGCATTTGATTCAATACGCGGAAGGGGATGCCAGACGGCTTTTGAACGCATTGGAGCTGGCGGTGACAACGACACAACCAGGTGGGGATGGGCGAATTACGGTAACATTAGATGTTGCCGTGGAATCCATTCAGCGTAGGGCTGTACGCTACGATAAAAGTGGGGACAATCATTACGATACGATCTCGGCTTTCATTAAGTCCATTCGTGGTTCTGATCCGGATGCAGCTCTTTACTGGTTGGCGAGAATGATCGATGCCGGAGAAGATCCGCGGTTCATTTCTCGTCGATTGGTCATTTCGGCTTCTGAGGATATCGGAAATGCTGACCCGCAAGCGATCACAGTTGCGATTTCCTGCTTTCAGGCGGTAGAATTGGTGGGGATGCCTGAAGGACGTATCCCTTTAGCGCAAGCGACGACGTACCTGGCAACCGCCCCTAAAAGCAATGCAGCTTACAACGGAATTAATTCTGCGTTGGATCGTATCCGAACGGATGGTCACAAGCAAGTGCCGATTCATCTGCGAGATTCTGCTTACAAGGGAGCATCGAAGCTGGGACACGGTCAGGGATATCTGTATCCGCATAACTATCCATATGGGTATGTACCCCAACAGTATCTGCCTGACGGTGTGAACTACTCGTTTTACCAGCCGAAGGATCACGGCTATGAGCGTCACATTCGCCGCTTTCAGGAAGAGAGGCAGAAGCTGGATGGACGTGGATTGCCAAGGAAAAACTCCCCCGAATGATGGGGGAGCTAACATTTTACGTGCGGACATTTCCGCCTGGTTTATTGGGCAAATCACCGTTCGCATTCGGTTGTTTGCTCTGCTCACTCGCACCGTAACGGGCTTTGTGAGCAATCGTGCCTGCGGGTTGGTCGTACAAGGTATCGGACGGGTGGTTGCGACCTCGTTCCGAGCGTTTGTTCGTTGTCATCTGCATATCACCCCCTAAGATGTTAGTGTGTCCCGCGATACAGAAGACATGTAGGGGGCGGGCGCGTATTACCGATATAAAGAGGAGAGTTGTTAACGTGAAGATTTCTACGAAAGGACGTTACGGGCTGACGATCATGATGGAATTGGCCAACCGTTGCGGGGAAGGGCCGACTTCACTACGGAGCATCGCCCAAAAACACGATTTATCCGAGCATTATTTGGAGCAGCTGATTGCACCTCTGCGTAACGCAGGATTGGTAAAAAGTATTCGTGGCGCGTATGGTGGCTACGTACTGGCGAAGCAGCCGGATGAGATTTCTGCTGGCGATGTGATTCGCGTGCTGGAAGGACCAATTAGCCCGGTGGAGTTCGCAGAGGAAGAAGACCCGGCTAAGCGTTTTTTATGGCTGCGCATTCGGGATAGTATTTCTTCTGTTCTGGATTCGACTTCTCTTCAAGACTTGATTAGCTTTGAAGACGACGGTCCTGCCGATAACTATATGTTTTACATCTAGAAATAAGTAGGTAGAAGGTGACAGCAGTGTCAGATCTATTGTATTTTGACCATGCTGCTACTACGCCGGTGCATCCACGGGTTGTAGCTGCCATGACTCCTTATTTAACTCAAGTATTCGGGAATCCATCCAGTGTTCATGGTGCTGGTCGTGATGCGCGAAAAGCTTTGGAGCAAGCGAGAGACACGATTGCCGACTTTATGGATGCTGATCCGCAATCACTCATCTTTACGAGTGGCGGAACAGAAGCGGACAATATGGCGATCATCGGCGCTGCTATGGCTCAGCGCGAACGTGGATGTCATATCATTACTTCGCAAATCGAGCATCATGCAGTCTTGCATGCTTGTGAGTTTCTGGAGCAGGCTGGGTTTGAAGTGACGTATTTGCCTGTAGACAAGACAGGCATGGTACGGTTGGAAGACTTGAAACAAGCCGTTCGCCCGGATACGGTACTGGTGTCGATCATGTACGGGAACAACGAAGTAGGAACGATTCAGCCAATAGAGGAAATAGGTACCTTCCTGCGCGAAAAAGGGATTGTTTTTCATACCGATGCCGTGCAGGCATTTGGTGTAATGCCTGTTCATGTACGGAAGCTGCCTGTCGATATGCTCTCGGTATCTGCCCATAAAATCAATGGTCCAAAAGGAGTCGGCGCTTTGTATTTAGCGCGTAAGGTGCCATTTTCCCCGATTTTGCACGGAGGCTCTCAAGAGCGCAAGCGCAGAGCGGGAACGGAAAACCTGGCGGGGATTGTAGGGTTTGCCGAGGCGACAAAGGTCGCTGCCGAGGAGATGGCTGGGCGGGTTGAAAAGTATGAGCAGATGAAAGCGGCGATGATCTCAGTCTGGCAGGAAGCAGGAATTACGTTTTGCCTGAATGGACATAGCGAGCAGGCATTGCCGCATATTTTAAATGTGTCATTCCCTGGTGCACATACTGAAACCATGCTGATGAATCTCGATATCGCCAAGATTGCAGCGGCGAGCGGCTCAGCTTGTACATCCGGATCATTAGAGCTGTCCCACGTACTGAAAGCGATGCATTTGGACGAGGAGATTGCCCATTCTGCGATTCGTTTCAGCTTTGGGATTACGAATACGGTGGACGAGGCGAAGCAGGCTGCTACAGCGGTTGCTGCGATTGTAAAACGCTTGGTACGCGACTAAAGAAGAATGTAAGCCGTTTGGATGAAGCCAAGCGGCTTTTTTGATGTAGAGCTACAAAAGCATGTTTTCTTATTGGAGTTTGTGGTGAATTGTGGAAGAGGATGGTAAAATGATTCTGTGGAACTAATCCTGAAGAACCATACAATTTCGGTGCATCCGATAAGGAGAGGACTTTCATGTTGGCCAGACGCTACTCCATTCGCTACAAACTGGTGTTTACGATACTCATCCTAACCATGCTTCCATTAATGGTGGTCGGCTATATCCAATTTGAAAATGCCCGCAGTGCGCTATATAAGCTGGCTGTATCTGACTTGCAATACATAACGGAAATGAAGGCACGTGAGCTGGCTGTTTACGCCCAAGATGCAACGATTCGTGAAGAGAACAGACAGAAAATTAATGAAATAACTCGTGAGGTGGCCGAACGCTACTACAAGCCAAATGGCATGGTTGGGTATGCCTATATCTTGGATGCAAGTGGAATCGCCATCTTTCATCCAGACCCGAAAGTCGAGAATACGTCTTTGGCGCATGAAGGATTCGCGAAGGTCATGCTCGCCCAAAAAAATGGCTGGATCGAGTATGAATTCGGAGGCTCTACGAAAGTGGCGGCCTACAAGGAACTGCCAAACGGGTGGATTCTGGCGATTGGCAGCTACGAGAATGATTTGCTGACGACGATTGAGAGCAGTCGTCCAATGATGTTTCTCCTCAACCTGATGAGTGCCATCTTAGCGCTGGTCACAGGTATTTTTATTGTTAACAAGCTGGTTCGTCCGCTAAAAGAACTGGTAACGGCAATGAAGCGTGCAGAGACAGGTGATCTGACCACACAAGTGACTGTCCATTCCCGGGACGAGCTTGGAGAATTATCTTCGATGTACAATGAGATGATGGGAGTATTTCGCAGCATGGTCAACGAGGTGCAGCGAGTAGCCCAACAGGTAGCGGCAGCTTCGGAAGAATTAACAGCCAGTGCGACAGAGAGTGCACGTGCTTCCGAACAGATTTCAGTGGCTTCTGCGGAAATTGCCACGGGTTCCGAACAACAAAAACATACGGTGACAGATACGGTTCGCTTTTTGTCTCGCATCGGTGGAGATATCCAGCTCATTGCGGCCTCGACCAATCAAGTAAATGCTGATGCGACAGACGCGAATCGATTGGCACAGGTTGGTGAAGGAAAGCTGCAAGAGCTCGTACAAGAAATGGATCAAATCACGGATCATGCCCGTCGTACGGAGCAGGTTATCCGCGAGCTTGGTTCTCAATCCGAGCAAATCATAGGAATCATTACGACTATTCGTCAAATATCCAACCAGACGAATCTATTGGCTTTGAATGCCGCCATCGAGGCTGCACGGGCAGGTGAACAGGGGCGCAGCTTTGCGGTTGTTGCCCAGGAGGTACGTAAGCTGGCAGAGCAATCGGGAGAGGCTGCAGAAGAGATCGCAGGCTTGATTCATACGATCCATACGGATATTCTCGCGGCAGTATCGGAAATGGGAACGACTGCGGTCGCTATACAGGATGGACGCGAAGGAGTAGCCCTGGCAGGAGACAGCTTCCAGCAAATATTGGTGGCCGTTCAAGACGTCAGCCAGCAAGTGCACCGTATGAATGATGCAGCCCAAGCGATTCATCGGGATACAGGCCAACTGGTGAGTCATTCGGAAAGAATAGCCGAACTCGCGGAAACAGCGGCCAGAGATACGCAAGAAGTGGCAGCTGCGTCTGAAGAACAGCTAGCAACGTCCGAGGAAATGACGGCAGCGTCCGAAACGCTTGCGAAAATGGCTGAGCAGTTGTCAGAACAAGTAAAACGATTTACAATTTAAGACGAGCATATGAGAAATCCACTTTCGAGAGAAGTGGATTTTTCCTTTCTGGAACGGTTTTTATGTAAGGAGGCGTTTAGATGGATGAGCAACAGTCAATCTCACTGTTTGCGGAAACATACATTCGAGGATTTGTTTCTCAAGAAATTTTTTACAAAGAAGAAACCTGGTACGGAGTTATCCGTCTAAAGATAGAAGAGACTACAGAATCAATCAAAGAATCCGAGGTTATTATTGTCGGTAATTTTCCTCGGCCGCATCCAGAGGAACTGTATACCTTTTACGGAGAATGGAAGACGCACCCGCGCTTTGGGCAACAGTACGTAGCGAAACGGTATGAGCGTGAAACACCGAAAACCTTGGCTGGAGTCGAGCGATACTTAGCCAGTGGATTGTTCCAAGGGATCGGAAAAAAGATGGCAAAACGCATTGTAGAGCAGCTGGGAGTAGATGCGCTGTCGATTATCGCTGACTTCCCTGAGCGATTGGCCGAGGTACCAGGCATCTCTGAACAGCGTGCCAAAACCATCTATGAATCGGTAGTCGAGCATCGTTCCTTGGAAAGTGCCATGGTTTTCTTGTACGACTTCGGCATTGGTGTGAATATGGCGCTGCGGATTTATCAGACCTACAAGCTGGAAACGATGACGGTGCTTAAGGAAGAACCGTACCGGTTGATTGAGGATGTCGTAGGAATCGGTTTTAAACGGGCAGATGACATTGCGCGAGCGACTGGAATCGCTGCATCCTCAGAAGAGCGTGTGAAGGCAGCGGCTCTGTTTGTTTTGCAGGAGGCTTCGTATTCAGAAGGACATGTTTATTTGCCTATAGAGGAGATATGTGAAAAAACACTGCGCCTTCTCGAAGAGTGCGGAGGTCACGTCTTTTCTGGAGACGATATTCAACTGGCCGTAGAAGCACTGTTTGTGTCGAGCAAAATTGCCTGGGAAGATGAACGGGTATATTTGCCCTCGCTGTTTTTTGCTGAGCTTGGTCTTGCCAAAAGACTGCGTCACTTCGCTGCAAGAGATGAGTTCAGTACGTTCCCGACATCGGAATTTTACCGTGCGTTAGGGGCGGTTGAAGATGAATTGGGGATTACGTATGCCCAGACGCAGCGTGATGCCATTGAACAGGCGATTAAAGCAGGTCTGATGCTTTTGACAGGGGGGCCTGGAACAGGGAAGACGACGGTTATTCGTGGGATATGTCGTGTTTTTTCTCAGCTTCATGGTTTGTCTCTGGACTTGAAAAAATACAACGAAGAAAATCCATTCCCGATTGTCCTTGTCGCTCCGACTGGACGTGCAGCAAAACGAATGACAGAGACGACTGGTTTGCCTGCAATGACGATTCATCGCTTGCTCGGTTACAAAGGGGAGAGCTTCGAGCATGATGCGGAGCACCCGATTCGGGGCCGACTCTTAATCGTAGATGAGATGTCCATGGTGGATATTTGGCTCGCGAATCAATTGTTCCGGGCAGTGCCAGATGACATGCAGATCATCATGGTGGGGGACCCTGACCAGTTGCCTTCTGTTGGTCCTGGCAACGTCTTGTTGGATATGATTCGATCCGGATTGCTGCCACTGGTACAGCTGACAGAGATTTATCGGCAAGCAGAAGAGTCTACCATTATTCGGCTGGCCCATGATGTGCGCAAGGGGAATGTACCTGCAGATTTGCTTCACACCACCCCGGATCGGCGATTCTTCACAAGTTTGCCACAAGAAGTTCCGGAAGCAGTGAAACAAATTTGCTTCGGAGCCGTAAAGAAAGGATATACGGCAAAAGATGTTCAGGTATTAGCCCCTATCTATAAAGGTAATGCCGGTGTGAACCGGTTGAATGAAGAATTGCAGGAGCTGTTTAATCCGAAAACGCCGCAGAAGCGTGAGGTCACTTTCGGGGAGACAACTTTCCGTACAGGAGACAAGGTTCTGCAATTAGTGAACAATGCTGAAGAACAGGTATTTAACGGTGACATGGGTGAGATCGTCGCCATCTTTTTCCCGAATGAAAATGCGGAGAACCAGGAGATGCTGGTCGCTGCCTTTGATAACAGGGAAGTAGTGTACAAGCGTTCGGACTACCATCAGCTGACGCTTGCCTACTGCTGCTCGGTCCATAAGTCTCAAGGCAGCGAATTTCCGATTGTGATCATGCCGTTTGTCAAAAGCTACTACCGTATGCTCAGACGCAAGCTGGTCTATACCGGGATAACCCGGAGCAAATCGTTCCTCATCATGTGCGGAGAGCCGGATGCGTTCCGTGCAGCCGTAGAATCTGATGAGGAGGGTGTACGGTACAGCTACTTGGAGGAACGGCTTGCGCAAGAGTGAAGTTGGAACCATTTGCGCCGAATGGACGTGTCCATTTCGCCTGATACTAACAAGGCGGAAGGGGGATGTCCCACATGCGCAAGGCAATGGATGCAGTCGGATTACCAGTTGTTTGCCTCCAGACAGGAGAGACGATTGGAACCGTGCGTGACATTCTTTGCGACTCCACTTGGCATGTACGAGGAGTCTTGCTGAGCGAACAGGGCTGGTTCCAATCAGGCACCTATATTCCTGCCGAACATATTCATGCGGTCGGGGAGTCCTGCCTTACCGTATCGGGAAAAGACGCGATCACGCCCTTACCTCATCTCGCCGGACTAGAACCTGTCGGCATTGTGACGGGAAAGACAAGGTTAAAAGGAAAAGCGGTTATTACCGCATCCGGAGAGTGCTTGGGGAGGCTGGAAGATGTTTACTTTTCAGCTAACTGGGAGAAACTTGTAGGGTACGAACTATCGAATGGCTGGATTGCAGATATAACGGAAGGACGAAAGCGCCTCCCTGCACCAGCATCCGTTATCGTCGGGGAAGAAAACCTGATCGTGCCGGACTAGTTCGTGGCCAGGCGTGAAAGGGAGGAAAAGCGTGATGCGTGTCATTTGCCCGAACTGCAGTTCCAAAGATGTAGGAAAGATTGGAACCAATCAGTACTATTGCTGGAACTGCTTTATAGAAATGAGCGTTTCCAATGAGCAGATCGCATCTGTCTACCAAGTAGAGGAAGATGGATCACTGCATTCGCTCAACGATCTGTTTATTGAGGACCAGACAGTAACCGCTCACTTGAATATGTAGTGGATCTGAGCGGCAAAAACAAATGGAGGTGGCACGCTTGTTCACTCGAAGCCTGTTGCGGGTTCTTGCCACAAGTGGACTTGTGGCGATCATCGGATATTGGATGGCTCCGCGACGACGCAGTCGGTTTTCATTGAGTTGGAATCAGTTGCCCTTCTCCATGCGCGATGTAACGCGCATGATGAAATCAGGTCGTAAGCTGATGCGTGCCGTTACTCGTTAACACAAACTGCAAATTGGAACGTAAATAAACACCCGAACATAAACTGTGTTCGGGTGCTTTTTTTGCTTCGATAAAACGAAAAAGCTCCGTCGTATGAACGACGGAGCCTTGCTATGCGTTAAGGCTGTTCTGCCAGGCGCTTTTGTTGTTGGCTCTTCATGCGTCCAATCAAGAGGACACCAACCACAACTGCTACAGAGAACACCCATTTTACCCAAGGGTAAGCGGCAAAGAAAGGAGCTAAGAACTTCTCGCCAGTCACCATACCTGCTGCGGTATACGCCAATACGGCGGAACCGATATAGATCACGATTGGATATTTCTCGATCAACTTCAGAATCAGTGTGCTACCCCATACCATGATCGGAACACTGATGATCAAGCCAATAACTACGAGAAGGAATTCACCGTGTGCTGCACCTGCTACAGCGATAACGTTATCCAAGCCCATTACGGTGTCGGCTACGATAATTGTCCAGATCGCGGCTCCAAGAGTACCGCTCGCCTTCATATTATCATGACCAGTATCTTGTATCAGCAACTTGAGGGCGATCCAGATGAGAATTAACCCACCTACAAGTAGCAAACCAGGAATTTTCAGCAACCAAACAACTGCCAATGTCGCCAACGCACGAATGACAATCGCACCAACAGTTCCCCAAATGATGGCTTGTTTTTGCTGATGAGCAGGCAGGTTACGTGCCGCCATCCCAATGACGAGCGCGTTGTCCCCGGCCAGCACCAGGTCAATTACGATGATTGATAGTAATGCTGTCCAGAACTCAGGGGTAAACACTAAATCCATTTCTCTTCCTCCTCCTAATCCATTTTGGAAGCGAATAATCCGCTGGCCGTTTTCTTGGTACCTCCTATAGTGTGTGTAAAGGGGCGAAAAAGAAAACGACCTTTCCCGAGACGGGCAAAGGTCATTTGAACAACAAAAATAGACCTTTTACCTGTTCGGCAAAGGTCTTGCTTACAACATTTTCGGAAATGTTGCCAACATAGCCGGGGAAAAATCCCGTAATGACGACTATGTTGCGAAAAAGCTACTCCCCTTTGGAGATATCCTCTTGTAACTACATACTACTGAACACGAAATGGTGTGTCAATAGGTTACATGAAATTTATGTGAATGAGACAAGCTAAAAAAGATGTACTCAAGTAAGGAGGAGTTGGGGAACGTGGATGAACTTCGGCGAAGTCGTCTATTTGCTGCTGCTGTTTGGCTCATCGCACTTTTGGTCATCGGCAATCTGCTGTGGCTGCTCCGCCCAGTCCTGTCACAGTTTTTTTCGCTCATGAAGGAAGTGCTCGTTCCCGTCATTCTTGGACTGGTCATTGCTTACTTACTTCATCCGATCGTGCAATTACTGGAGAGACGAAGGGTCCCGCGATTAATGGCAGTGTTGCTCATTTATGGATCGTTCGTATTGGTGATTACCATTGCGATTATTAACGCGATACCCGTTTTCACGAAACAATTGGTAGAGCTGGCAGACGATATTCCTCGTTTGATGGATTGGTATTATACATGGATGAGCGAATGGGAAGCACGGAAATATTTCTTGCCAGATAGCATCTCGAAGGGCGTGGATCGGGTGATCATCCAGTCGAATGAAGGGATGTCCCATTCGGTAGCCAAAATTGTCGATAACGCTCGTCATTCAATGGGAAAGCTGTTTGCCTTTGCCATCGTTCCGTTTATCGCATTCTATTTTTTGAAGGATATGAAGCAATTACATGAGACGGGTATGTCGATTGTGCCAAAGGCTTATCGCAAGCAAGTGCTGATCGTCCTGCGGGATATTAATGAATCCTTGGGAAAATACATACATGGACAAATGATTGTAGCGCTAATCGTAGGTGCTTTCGCATACATGGGCTACAAGTTGATCGGCATGCCGTATCCTTTTGTACTGGCTGCATTCGTCTGTCTGACCAACATCATTCCGTACATCGGGCCATTAATTGGGGCGGCACCGGCAGTAGTGATCGCCATTACGATTTCCACCAAGACATTACTACTCGTCGTCGTAGTCAATCTCATCATCCAAATCGTCGAAGGGAACATTTTGTCACCCAACATCGTTGGTCGTTCCTTGCATTTGCATCCACTACTCATTATTTTGGCTCTGCTTGTAGGGGAGACGCTAGGAGGCATCATCGGACTGATTGTTGCTGTCCCTATTCTTGCCGTGTGCAAGGTGATCATCAGCCGAATCGCTGTCATGATGCATGAAAGTTGACAGTGATCAGGAAAAATATTTATAATATGGACAAAGCGATTTATGTGAGATCAATGAGGGAACGAGTATGTTGCAGACCTTTTACAGAGAGGACGCTCCATGGTTGAGAGAGCGACCAAAAGAAGGGCAGCAGAAGGCTACTCCTAAGACCGGGCAAAAACCGGCGGCTTGGCACCGTTAGACGTCACTTAAGCGACAGGCGTTGGCTCAGATACGTGTAGCGAGCCTGTAAGCAGGGTGGTACCGCGAGAAAATCAGTTCTCGTCCCTGAGGGGATGGGGGCTTTTTTTATTTTTTTAAGAGGAGAATGTAGATGAAGAAACTGACAGGCAATCAAATCCGCCAGATGTTCCTCGACTTTTTTGTAGAAAAAGGACATCGCATTGAGCCTAGTGCTCCATTGGTTCCAATCGACGATCCTTCCCTTCTGTGGATCAACAGCGGTGTGGCGACCCTCAAGAAATATTTTGACGGCCGCATCATCCCGGACAACCCGCGCATCACGAACTCGCAAAAGTCTATTCGTACCAACGATATTGAAAATGTAGGACGCACTGCTCGCCACCATACCTTTTTTGAAATGCTGGGTAACTTCTCGATTGGTGAGTATTTCAAGGAAGAAGCGATTGAATGGGCATGGGAGTTTTTGACGAGCCCAAAATGGATCGGCTTTGATCCGGAGCTCTTGTCCGTTACGATTCACCCGGAGGACGAAGAAGCATTCGAGTTGTGGAGCAAGAAAATCGGTGTTCCTGAAGAGCGAATCATTCGACTGGAAGGTAACTTCTGGGATATCGGAGAAGGCCCGAGCGGACCGAATACGGAGATTTTCTATGACCGCGGAGAAGCATTCGGAAACGACCCGAACGATCCTGAGCTGTACCCAGGCGGGGAGAACGAGCGTTATCTGGAAGTGTGGAACCTGGTATTCTCCCAGTTCAACCACAACCCAGACGGTACTTACACGCCGCTGCCTAAGAAGAACATCGATACGGGGATGGGTCTTGAGCGCATGGCATCTGTCATCCAAGGTGTGGACAACAACTTCGAGACAGACTTGCTGTTCCCGTTGATTGAAAAGACAACAGAAATCTCCGGTGTGAAGTACAAAACTAGCCCAGAGCTGGATGTAGCACTGAAGGTTATCGCTGACCATGCACGTACCGTTGTGTTTGCTATCGGTGATGGCGCGCTTCCATCCAATGAAGGCCGTGGCTACGTCATTCGCCGTTTGCTCCGTCGTGCCGTACGAATGGGGAAAAAGCTTGGCGTAGAGAAGCCATTCCTGTACAGCTTGACTGAGACAGTAGGCACGATGATGGGCGAATTCTACCCAGAGGTTGTTGAGAAGCGTGCATTTATCGAAAAAGTCATTCGTGCCGAGGAAGAGCGTTTCCACGAAACACTGAATGATGGCCTGGCGATCCTGTCTGACATGGTGAAGGCAGCCAAGGAAAGCGGCAAGACTCAACTGTCTGGTCAAGATGTGTTCAAAATGTACGATACGTATGGATTCCCTGTTGATTTGACCGAAGACTTCGCTGATGAACAAGGACTTGCGATTGATCGCGATGGATTCGATCAAGCGATGGAAGAACAGCGTGAGCGTGCACGTGCAGCACGTCAAGATGTAGACAGCATGCAAATCCAAGGTGGTCCATTGTCTGATTTGACGGTTACGAGCCAATTTGTTGGTTATACTGAATTGGTAGCAACAGGTAAAGTGGAAGCGATTATTTTGGACAACCAATTGGTAGAAGAAGCAGAAGAAGGACAAACCGTTCAAGTCGTTCTGAGCCAAACGCCTTTCTATGCAGAAAGCGGCGGTCAGATCAACGACGAAGGCTTCCTGATTTCTGATGTGGTGAAAGCACGCGTGACTGATGTTCAAAAAGGACCAATGGGTCAAAATGTACATTCCGTCATCGTCGAAGCAGGTACTCTGCGCAAAGGTGATGAGATTCGCGCGGAAGTGAATCGCGAAGCACGTTTGGCTATCACGCAAAACCACACAGCGACTCACTTGCTGCACCAAGCACTGAAGGATGTTCTGGGAACGCATGTAAACCAGGCGGGTTCCTTGGTAGCACCAGAGCGCCTCCGTTTTGACTTCACGCACATTAGCTCGATTACGCCAGAAGAACTGGAGCGTATCGAAGCAATCGTGAATGAAAAAGTGTGGGCAAACCTGAGTGTTGAGATTGCCAACAAAGCGTTGGCTGAGGCAAAAGCTATGGGCGCGATGGCGTTGTTCGGTGAAAAATACGGCGACGTTGTACGTGTTGTAAAAGTTGGGGAGTACAGCTTGGAGCTGTGCGGTGGATGCCATGTGAACAATACAGCTGAAATTGGTCTGTTCAAGCTGGTTAGCGAGAGCGGAATCGGTGCAGGTACACGCAGGATCGAAGCAGTCACAGGACGTGGCGCTTATCAGTTCCTGAACCAGCAGTTCACCACACTCAAAGAAGTGGCACAAGCACTCAAAGCACCAGTTCTGGCTGAAGCACCTGCACGTGTGGAAGGTCTGCAACAGCAATTGAAAGAAGTACAGCGCGAAAACGAATCCTTGCGTGCGAAGCTGGGTAATATTGAAGCAGCATCGTTGACAGATAAGCTGCAGCAAGTAGAAGGCATGAATGTACTGGCTGCACGTGTTTCCGCTGTTGATATGGACAACCTGCGCGGCATGGTGGATGAGCTGAAAAACAAACTCGGCTCCGCTGTGATTGTGTTGGGTGCGGTCGACGGTGACAAGGTGAACCTCGTTGCAGGTGTAACCAAAGACCTCATGGATCAGGGCGTTCACGCTGGCAAAATCATCAAGGAAGTGGCAACTCGCTGCGGTGGCGGCGGTGGCGGACGTCCTGATATGGCACAAGCAGGCGGTAAGGACCCATCCAAACTGCAGGAAGCACTCGATGCGGTAGCTGACTTCGTGAAGAGTCAAGCAGTAGCGAAATAGTACGATTGCACGAGAAATTTGTATAATCGACAAGGAGTAAACTGATTCCGAGTCGAATACAGAAAGAGTATCTAGTAATATTTACAAAATGAGTCTCAAAGGAAATCGAGGTGTTGGTTGTGAGTTCGTTGGATAATACCATGAAATTCACGGTGCCCAAGGAAGCGAATGCGGCGGATGTGCAAGAAACATTGACAGAGGTGTACAAAGCCCTGCAGGAAAAAGGATACAACCCGATCACCCAGATCGTCGGTTACTTGCTTTCTGGAGACCCGGCGTTTATCCCACGCCACAACAACGCGCGCAGCCTGATCGGCAAATTGGAACGGGACAAAATCATAGAAGAGTTGGTGACCGTTTACTTGTCAGAGCGCAAGTAGACCTGTACAATGACACGATTAATGGGATTGGATGTAGGTGACAAGACGATTGGAGTAGCTGTCAGCGATGAGCTGGGATGGACTGCCCAAGGGGTAGAGACCATCAAGCGACAATCCAAGGAAAAGGATCTTGCGCGCCTGATCGAGTTAGTTTCACAGTATCAAGTAGGGGCTTTTGTCGTTGGGTTGCCGAAAAACATGAATGGAACCATAGGCCCGCGTGCTGAAATGTGCCAAGCATTTGGCAAGCTTTTGGAGGAACGCACGTCTCTTCCTGTCCACATGTGGGACGAACGCTTGACGACGATGGCGGCAGAACGTATGCTGATCTCTGCTGATGTCAGCCGTCAAAAGCGGAAGACAGTAATAGATAAAATGGCGGCCACTTTAATCCTGCAGGGATATTTGGACGCGAAATCGAGGTGACCACAATGAGTGAAGAGATGATGGAAGAGTTCGAAGTGGGCGATGTGATCGCGCTGACCGAGGAAGGTACCGAGGAACCGCGAGATTTCCGCATCATGTACATTTTTGATATTGAGGACCGCAGCTATCTGGTGCTCGTACCAGTAGACCAGGAAGAGGAAGAAGAGTATGAGGTTCACTTCCTGCGTTATGATGGTACTGACATGCTCCAACCAATCGAGGATGATGAAGAGTGGGAGCAAGTAGAAGCTACCTTCGAAACCTTGATTGCTGATTTGGAGAAAGACGGAATTTAATAGATTCGTGGGAAGAGGGTCCGCAACCGGCGGGCTCTCTTTTTCGTCTCTTTTCGCCAAAATCACCCATACAGTGACAGCTGGATAAGCCTCTTGTATAATAGACGGGATGGAGACAAAGAGACCCTAAAGGGAGGATTTCTAGCTTGAAACCAATGTCAGCGAAGCCTGATTTTAACCCCGACCGTCCCATGATGCATCGACGCAGACGCGGCGGGCGAATCGTGATGTGGCTGGTTGCCTTGTTTATGGTATTCATTTTGGCTGCGGGGGGAGCAGCTTGGTACGTGTACCAGCAATTACAGCCGGTTGCAGGTGAACAAACGGTGAAGAATGTAACGATTCCGTCGGGTTCGTCCGTACAAAAAATCGGTACACTCCTGGAAGAACAAGGATTAATCCGAAATGCCGATGTATTTAACTACTACGTGAAGTATAAAGGCGTGGCGCCAAAATTAAAGGCTGGCGAATATCAATTTACAACGGGTCAAGCCATCGATGAGATGCTTACTGCCATGGTGGAAGGAAATACGGTGGTGAATGCGAACCGATTTACGATTCCAGAAGGCTGGAATGTGGAGCAAATCGCAGATCATCTCGATAAGGAAGGCATCGTCGAGAAGGCTGCCTTTTTAAAAGAAGTAAATGAAGGTAAATTCCCCGAGTATCCGTTTGTTGCTGCCATTCCAGAACACGCAGATCGAAAACACCGTCTGGAAGGGTATTTGTTCCCGGAGACGTATGAGGTAGACAAAGACGCTACGGCACATGATGTCGTTTCTCGTATGCTGGCACAGTTTCAAAAGGAATGGAAGCCAGAGTGGACGGAACAGCTGAAGCAAAACAAACTAACAGTAGATGAAGCGGTCAACCTCGCGTCTATCGTTGAGCGAGAAGTGACAGTAGACAAAGAACGCCCGCTCGTAGCTGGTGTATACTACAATCGGATTCGCGATAAATGGCCATTACAGGCAGATGCGACCGTGCAGTTTATTCTCGGCAAACAACGAGATCGTCTGACCTATGAGGATCTGAAAGTGAAAAGCCCGTACAACACGTACACGAATCCTGGGCTGCCACCGGGGCCTATTGCCAATCCGGGCAGAGCTTCACTTGAGGCAGTCGTGAATCCGGCTCAACACGATTACTTCTTCTACGTAACCAAAAAAGACGGTACATCCGAGCATTACTTCTCCAAAACACTGCAAGAGCATGAAGCCAATGATAAGAAAAGCAGGGGTAACTAATCTGGAATAATGGTAGTACTTTATTTAAGGATGAGAACTGCAACGGGGCATTCCCCATGTTGTTTCTCATCCTCTTTTTATTGGTGCGATTCACCTGGAATCTCGTGAACTGTGGTTCATTTCCCATCCATAGATTCTATCATTTGAATTAATTCTTCTTTCGTAAAGGATTTCTTTAAAAATTTCCTATTTCCAATTCCTACATAATATTGTAACCCGTCTTTTTGAAACATCATTCCATAAGCGATTGGAGAATTTGTTTTGAATAAAATTTTTGTACCATCTTTTAATGTATTAATTTCATCATTCACTTCTTTGTATTGCTCCAGATTTCGTTTTATTGGCGAAACGTAGATCTTAAGGAACCCGTTTATCGCTTCGCTTCGATAATATAACGTCAATCTATCATTATCAATAAAGCCATCAAAACCAGTTACTTCAAATGGAATCTTTGAGGGAACGAACACATTTTTCTGGAACTTCATTTGATATTCTTTTATTATTTTTGCCTCTTCCAATAGCGGGTTTGTACCATCATGAATGACTTTTATTCGTGAGATTTTACCGTTTTTTACAACTAGCTCCCAAATAAACGCAATTAACTCTCCACCAACCTCTCCTTTGAAGTAGGTAACAACAATTTTTGTATCTTCATATTGGGGTGTGGGGAGTACAACAAACTTATCTATCTGTGTTCTTTTCTTAATTTCGGGAATCTTTATCATTTCACTAATCAAGAAAGATTCTGCTGTAATCTGATCATTTTTGATTACATGTTCCACAAAATCATGAACGACTTGTTGGGTGCTAGCCAAAACAGGTTGTGAAATGAATAATACATGGAAGAAAATAACCAAAGCCAGTATAGACTCTCTTCTCATATTTATCACCTTTGGTTATTATCACCTACGTTAAATAGCTTTTATGCCAAATCATTTCAAAACAGGTTTCATTTATTGGAGTCAGTCTATAATTTTTGCTTGGGCTTCATTGTGCCCGGCATAGCCAAGGTTTCTCAAGGTATGCTATAATAATTCGGTTGTAACGAAAGAGGAGTGAAATCATGATTACCAATCCGGCAATTGACGACTATGTGTCAAGCCTGGTTCCCGAGCGTTCCCCGCTGCTCATGCGTCTGGAGCAGGAGGCGGCAGAGGAAAATATTCCGATTGTGCAGCTTCCGTCCGCTCAAGTTATGCGGATGTTATTGTTGCTGCATCGCCCCAAAGCGATTCTTGAAGTGGGAACAGCCATTGGCTATTCCACTATTTGGCTAGCAGAAGCTGCACCAGAAGCGCAAATTGTCACGATGGATATAGATGAAGATCGATTGGTGAGAGCACGGGCAAATATAAAAGAAGCAGGTTGTGCAGATCGTATTGAAGTACTCCTGCGTGACGCAACCTTAGGGCTACCGGAGTCGTATCAATTTGACTGCTTGTTTATCGATGCGGCAAAAGGACAGTATCGAGCATTCCTCGATTTGTATTTACCTCTTCTACGCGAAGGCGGTTTGGTAATCAGCGACAATATCCTGTTCCGAGGTCTGGTGGCTACCCCTGAAGAAGCGAGCAAGCGCCAGCGTCCAATGGTGGACAAGCTGCTTTCTTATAATTCACATCTGATGGAGTGTCCTGATTTGGAGACGACATTTATTCCAGTAGGAGACGGGCTGGCCATTAGTATGAAAAAGAAGTAAAAACATAGGGTCGAAAACGTGTAAAGCATCATGAGGAAGGGGACATGAAGCATGGGTAACCCCGTATTGATTGGGGTAGCGGGAGGCAGTGGTTCTGGTAAAACGACTGTAGCAAAGGAGCTGTACCGCCAGTTCCAAAATGATAGTGTAACGATGATCGAGCAAGATTCCTACTACAAGGATCAAAGCCATTTGAGCCCGGAAGAACGGGCATTGACGAACTACGACCATCCCTTCGCATTTGACAACGATTTGTTGCTTGTGCATTTGCAGGAGCTGTTGCAAGGAAAAGCAATCCAAAAACCGATCTACGACTTCAAGGAGCATAATCGCAAGCCGGAGCAAATCCAGGTCGACCCGAAGGATGTCATCATTCTGGAAGGAATGCTGATTTTAGAGGATGAGCGGATTCGCGACTTGATGGATATCAAGGTATTTGTAGACACGGATGCTGACGTGCGTATCGTACGCCGTATCGTACGTGACATAGAAGAGCGCGGTCGTTCCCTTGATTCCGTAGTTTCGCAGTACTTGAACGTCGTTCGACCTATGCATCTGCAGTTTATTGAGCCGACCAAGCGATATGCAGACGTAATTATTCCAGAAGGTGGATACAATCGGGTAGCGCTGGATCTGTTATCCACAAAGATCAGCAACATTCTGTTGGAGAAGCAACAATTCGCGAATAAATAATCATAGCGTAAAAGCAGAAGTGCACCGTGACATACGGTGTGCTTTTTTCTTTTCTCCTTGTTTCTCGCGCGGACATTCCGGCAATACTGGTGAAAAAAGCCAGGGAGGGAATTCGATGCAGCTGGATCGACGAATCAAAAGACGTCACTTTGTTGTACTGTTGTCCATGTCTTTGTTATGGCTGGGTCTGATCACGCGACTGTGGTGGATTCAGCTCGGATCACCTCATCGTTTTTCTCGTTATGGCGTAGATCTGGTAAAAGCAGCAGTCAAGCAAAGACAGCAGAGCATCGTGCTGCATAGCGGACGGGGTGATATCGTTGATCGAAACGGGTACGCCTTTACCGGAGAAGAGCATCTCGCCTTGATTTTGTTCCCATTGGCACGTGGGAGCTTGCAAGGAACCGATGGCTTGGAGCGATTAGCCAAAATAACCGGCGAGACCAAGGAGCTGCTGTCGGAGACGATGGAAAAAGCAAAAGCACCGCTTCTTATGCGTAAGGAGTCGGGCAAGCTGGTGATGCTCACTGAGCGGCAATCTGAGGAAATCAATGCACTTGCCATTCCTGGCGTTGTGGCTTTAGCGGTTACAGAGCGATATCGCGCTGATGAAGTGGCGAAGCATCTGATCGGCTTTATTCATAAAAATCCCAATATGGTGCAGAAGCTATATCCAGATGAATGGGCCAGCGGCAAAATGAATTCCGAGAGCACTGTGGGGGCATCCGGGCTGGAGCGGAGCTTTGATCGGTTTTTGCAGGGAGTAGAGCCGTCCGTTTTGTCCTACTATGTAGATGGGCACGGACAACCGCTCCGAGGGCTGGATATTCGTTATACGAAGCAATCGAATCAATATTATCCATTGTCGCTCACGACTACCTTAGATGTAGCCATCCAACGACGCATGGAGGCTGCCGCTGATCAGGTGGGGCTAAAGGAAGGCAGTATCGTCGTTTTGGACGTACAGACAGCGGATATTCTTTCAGCGGTTAGCCGTCCTGCCTATGATCAAACCAACGTGTCGGGAACTAAGAGCGACTGGAAAAATCGCACGTTTAAACAGCTCCCGCCTGGTTCTGTCTATAAAACAGTGGTAGTAGCAGCAGCCCTGGCGGAAGGAGTCGTTTCACCCATCGACCGTTTTACGTGTACAGGGGAGTATGGGAAGTATCAATTTTCGTGTTGGAAAAAAGAAGGGCACGGCAGTGTAACACTAGAAGAAGCGTATGCCCAATCCTGCAACATCGCGATTGCGCATATCGCCAATATGGTGGGGGGAGAAAAGCTGGAGGAATATGCAAAAAAGCTGGGCTTGACCACTCAGGTAGGGCATGTCACCCCTCAGCTGTTTAAACTCCATAACTTCAAGCAGCTGGATGGAGAAGAACCGGGCAGAGTTTTTGCAGAGGGTGTATCCCGCGACGATGAGGGCGTTCTGATTCAGAGTGCCATCGGTCAGCGGGATGTACGAATTACCCCCTTGCAAGCAGCGAACATGATGGTAACGATTTTGCGCGGCGGTCAAAGCTCGCAGGTGCGACTGGTAAAAGAGATCGCCTACCAAAATGGCCAGTCGTTCCACTCGTTTCCTGAGCAGGAGCTGTCATCAGATGGAATTGATTATGTGACTGCCAACAAACTGCGAAAAATGATGCGTAAAGTCGTCACCGAGGGAACGGGACAGATGCTGATGGATTCCGCTTGGCAGGTAGCTGGCAAGAGCGGGACTGCCCAAATCGGAGATGTGAATGGAAGCAACCATCTGTGGTTTCTCGGGTACGCTCCGTTAGAAGAGCCTCGTTATGCGATTTGTGTCGTGGCCGAAAATCAACCGAGCTGGGGAAAGAACCAGGCTATGGAGCTTTTTCATCGAGCTGTCGCTGAGCTTGCCGATCATACAGTTCAATCTTCCCAACCTCGCGAAGAGTATTTCCGAGGATGAAGCCTCTCGCGTTTATTTGATTATTTTTTCCTAGTCCGACGATCAGCATGAGGGGAGAAGAGGACATGTACATCGATTGGGACGCCTTTGACCAAATCGTTCTCTTATCACCTTTGCTGGGAGAAAGGCGTTTCACGGTATGGCTGTGCCAATCACCAATGTATTTCCATTGTCGATTTCTGCTTAATTTGCGGACGAGCTTATTAAGATGCGTGTCATCGAAAAAGATAGAATGTGGCTGGTGAATCGCATTTGGGCCAGGTTCACTCGCATAAGTAACAACCCATCTATCCTCCCCAAGTGGGTATCCCATCATGACCCCTCCTGTTTCCAGAGAGGGTTTTTTTCGTACGGCTTGCTCAATCTGTTTCCACGCTTTTGGTGTGATGTACAGCGTCGTCATGAGACGTGCGTCCCTCCTTGATAAAACCACTAGCATTTGCCTGATATCATATGTATGCGCATAGGGAAACGTCCCGGCGTGCAGTAAAGTTATGAACTGTCGAAAAAAAGATTGTAACTCATCCTCTTCCTTTCTATAATTTGAGTAAAAAGACGGAGACTGGAAAGGTTGATCGTATGCCTTTGGCACCTGTTGATCTCTCACTAATTGGGCAAGTATTGGCGGCTGATTTGTACACCGAGCAAGGAATTCTGCTGCTAGGACAAAACACGACGATCACGGCTGCCCATGTGATTTTATTGCAAAAGCAGCGAGTTCGTGAGGTTCACATTATACAGAGCCTTACGGAGGGAACGGGTGAGCAAGTAACTTCTCAACTATTCCAGCTAGATGCGGATTCTGAGTCAGTTGCTGCTTATGTACAAGCTCTCGATAAAACGAGACTCCTCTTTGATGAATTGACAGTTGGCGGGTCACCGAGTCTTGAGCATTTTTCCGACATCTTTTTTGATGTAGCAGAAAAATCGACGAAGCATTTGGGCTTGTTCCGGTCGCTGTACGTACTGGAAGGGGCAGACAGTTATACATACCGACATTCGTTAAATGTAGGCATTCTCTGTTCGCTGATTGCTCGGTTAATGAAATGGGATGAAGACCGAGTGGCATTTATGGGGACTGCCGGATTTTTACATGACATTGGTAAAATGCGTGTACCCAAGGAAATATTGCTCAAGCCAGGCAAGCTGAGCGAAGATGAATTTGCGATCATGAAGAAGCATACCGTATTCGGCTATGAAATGATCCGGGAGATGAAGGGTGGCTCCGAGCTGTTGGCCTTGTGTGCCTTGCTGCATCACGAGCGACTCGATGGTTCCGGTTATCCGGAGCAAAGAAAGGCCGAAAGCATTCCGCTCGAATGTCAAGTGCTCGCCATTGCTGACATGTTTGATGCGATCTGTTCTGATCGTGTGTACAAAGGAAGGACGTCCCCATTCGAGGCGGCACAGCTCTTGTGGAAGGAAGCCTGTAACGGGTCGTTGAACATTGAGATCGTCGCGCAGTTTGTCCGCTACATTGCATTGTTATATGTAGGCGCGAAGGCGAAGCTGAGTAGTGGGGAAGAAGTAGAAGTCATTTTAATCCATCAGGATGAACCGATGCGTCCGCTGGTACGAAGAATGGGCGAATTCCTGGATTTGCGTCATGAGCGCAAGCTGACGATTGAAAAAATGATCGGCTAGGGAAGAAAATAAGAAAAGGTGAAACCGCTCCCCAAAAATGAGAGCGGTTTCATTGTTGCTGATCTGTGAACGATTCTATGGAATGCTCGATCAGCTTGGCAGATTGTGACACAATGAAAAGGTGCATGATATACAAAGAACCCAAAAGAATCGAATCGTGCGCAATGGTAATAGAATACGGACTGCTCGAATGGAGGAAGCATATGATACGCAAAGCAGAACCAACAGATGCAGCTTTTGCTGCGCCTTTGATTTATGACGCCATTGGAGATATTGCACATACGTTGACAGGTGCGACTGAAAAGAATGAAGCGATTCGCATGATGGAAGAGTTTTTTGCAAAGGAAAATAACCGACTCAGCTACGAAAACGCAGTGATCGCCATGGATGGTGGTGTACCAGTAGGACTGGCGCTGTTTTATCATGGCAGCCAAACAGAAGCACTCGATCGTCCGTTTGTTGAGCATGTCCAACGTTTAACAGGTGAGACGATTACACTGGTAAAAGAAGCGAAGGACGACGAATTTTATTTGGATTCTGTCGCGGTAGATTCTTCATGCAGAGGGAAGGGGATTGGATCGCTTCTGCTGGATGCGTTTGAACAAGAAGCAATTCAGCGAGGTCACGATCGTATCGCCCTGCTAGTAGACGAAGAAAAACCACGTGCGCGCAAGCTATATGAATCGATCGGCTATCGTGAAGACGGGACGGTTGTTGTAAGCGGGCATAAATTAAGCCATATGGTGAAGGAGTTATCCGGTCAGGCATAAGAAAACGATTCAGTAACAAAAGACGTTTCCCATTGGACAAGCCTCAATAGTCCAAGGGAAACGTTTTTTTGTGGGCCTAGGTGTTAAATGAAGGCTGATTTTCTACTTGTGGTGCGGGGAGATAAGGGGTCATATCAAACTTCCATTCAAATTCACGGATTGGGCTGTACTTCCCTGTCAGGAGTTTCAAAATATGAGCTTCTGTCTCTTTACTCATGTTTTTGGAAGAGCCTGCTTCGTCGTACTGATTGCCGCATGCATACGCATAGAAAAACTCTTCCCAGCTGGAATAGGCGAATTGGATGTGCTTGGCTATTGCCAGCATGCGGTCTAATGCTTCAGCCTTGGGCAGATAAGACTGATCGGCGCCAACTTTGCAAATAATGAGGGACCAGGCGTAATCAAAGGCGGCAATTCCGGCATGGGGCAGTCTGATCATATTTGTATATACGACTAACTGGCGGGCTGTTTCGATATCGCCTTTTTTTAATGACTCGATGTAATTGACACGATTGGCAGCGCTGAGCGCAGTGAGGCGATGACGATGCTGATCAAATTCGGATCTTCGACCATGATTCAGCAACCAAGACAAGCGCTCTTGTGTTTTGGCGGCATCATTCGTATCCCACCTGTGATGGAGTCGATCCCTTAGAAACATATCACGCAGGCGGTGGTAGGCGTGAATCGCCAAATAATAGGCGAGCCGCTTCTGTGTCAAACAAACTGAGGAGAGAGCGTGCAAGTAGCGCTTTAGCTTTGGGTCGATTTCTATTTCTTCGCTTACTTTTGTCATTTCCTTTCTCTCTTCCTCCTTTACTGGAATGTCAATGCTTTGCGAGTTTTGGGAATCTCACGAATGATACGGATGTAATACAACATGGAAATCATCGCGAGTATGCCGAGTAGCCACGAACCCGGCCACCCTTTTTCTTCTAAATCAGTCTTGGCATTTATATATGTATCCGTCACAAGTGTAGCATTGTATGGATGCTTGCGCTTATCCAAGGCATTCATGATTACAGGCAGCATCTCTCCATCAGGTATAGCCTTGAGCGTTCCTTGCATGGTAATGGATTTATTGTCATGTATTTCTTTGGCATGGGCGTAGTCGGTAATGACGATTACCGCTTGGTTATCCAGATAGCCCACATTTACATAGCCGGTATCCGCATTTAACAGATCACGTTCTTCAGCCTTCGGAGCGGGAAGGAACTCGGCTTTTGGTTCCGGATGCTTCTCTTTGTCATAGACGCGTAGCATATTGATATAGGAAGCCTTAGTTAATGTAAATTCCACCTGGTAGCCGAGTGGCGTTTGTTTCAAATCTTCTACCGTTTTAATTGAGACCGGTTGGAACTTATTGACCAACGAGTAAAACATCTGCTCCGACGTCATATCCAGCTTGGCGGCTACCACAGCAAACATGGCGTAATGGAGTAGCAGGAAGAAAATGATCGTCCAAATGTTGCGCCTTGTGTATAAACCCCAAAATTGCTTGAACTTCGCCAGCTTCCCAGGAAGTCCGAGAGAGTTCAGGATTTTTTTTCTGGCTGCTTTGTCAGGCATGCTTACAGCCGGATCGGTATTCTTGCGAAACGGCGACTGAATCTGCGTTAAGCAAATCTTCGCGTCGATATCGGAGGGATTGTGCTGAAGCATCTCCTGAAAGATAGCTTGGGCCTTCTCCCATTCGCCCAGCTGTAGATAGCCTTTTCCAAGCAAGCTACGAGCCTCCCACAGTTCTGGCATGCGCGAGAGGACCTCCTCGCAATCACGTATGGCATCTGCGGGATCTCCCTTTTCGAGGTGAAGGCGAGCACGATACAAATAGGCATCGACGTTATCCGGATCAAGACGAATCAATTGATCAAAGGTATGAAAGGCACGGTTTTTATTTCCGGTTCGCAAAAAATATTCGCCCTGTAATCGGATTAAATCAGGATCAAAAGCGTACAGGGCATGTGCTTGTGCCAAAGAGGTTTGTGCCGTTTCCCAATCATTCTCCATGAGGGCAAAAAATGCATCGCTGCGTAATTCTAGAAAAGTTTCGATATCCAGGTCTGTGCTATTCTCAAAAGAGTGGTAGCGCAGGGTAAAGCTCTGATTGAGCTGTCCGTTTAAATAAGTAACGAAGCGTTCCGAGAGCTGGCTGGCGAGCTTTTCCGATTTCTCCCGCCATTGAAAATGCGAATCGAGCAGCTTCCATACGTCATAAGGCAAATGATAGTGCTCTTCCAAAAAGGAAAGAAAGCGCGTATCAATCAGTTGATGGCAGCCTACATTCCACATGGCCTCGTCATCGAGCAGCTCACGCCAGTTCTCGAGCTGGATACGTTCGTGATAGTTATCGTACAGCTTGTGTGTACGGCGGAAAAAGCGCTCCACCATCTCATCTGGGTTCATCGGTCGCTCAGCATGATCGTAGTTCTCCGAGAAATCATACCGCTGAGGAATGGAGATTTCTTCGTGAGGGACTACCTCTTGAGGCGGTTCTTCCAAAAACCTGTCAAACAAGGTGATCCGTTGTGGTGGATCGTAATTGGGTTTTTCTTCTTCTACTGGTTCTGAATGCCACAGCTCATAAAGCCGTCTTGGTGGCTGAAGGTGAACCGTCTCTTCTTCGGAATCGGTATTCGCCAGTTCATAGCGCTGTTTCGGCGGCTGAAGGTGTGACGTCTCTTCTTCAGAATCCGTATCCTCCAGCTCATCCAGCTGTCCCGGCTGCCTTGTTACCGGTAGGGGCCTCTCTTCGATGTAACGATTCCGATTGGTATTTCGCGTGTACTTCAGGGCGAGGTCATACGCCTCTCGCAGTCGCTGAACGCCTTCCGGATCAACTTCGGGATTGTGGATCTTCAGTTTTTTGGCATAAGCCTTCTTTATCTGGGCGGGATTGTCTGTCGGTTCAATCCCGAGAATCTCCCAAATCCCCATTAATACTCATTCCACCCTTCGAACATTTCCAGCTGCTGCTTCAATTCTTCTGCTGCTTTGGCGATGTCTCTTTCATTTTGTGTGAAGAGAACACTTTCAAAACGGCGCAAGTAATTCGCAATGATCATGCGGTCTTCCCCCAGGGCTTCCTCGAACATACGCTCACCTTTTGCCAGGAGCAAACGATTTTCGGTTCGTTCTCGGGGGTGAATCTTGATGTTTTGAAGTGCTTGAAAACGTTCCTCGATTTCCTTTTTAGACATGCTTCCCGGACTTTTTTCAATGATGGCCTTCGTTTTGACCCCTGAAGATACGACGGTAACTTCGACTTCGAGAATTCCGTTGATGTCATATGTATAGCGAACATCGATAGACTCCTCGCCCTTTTTGGCAGGAGGAACTTTTACATTCAGCTCGCCCAGCTTGAGATTATGTTCGACGCGACGGCTCTCCCCTTGATAGACGTCCACGAGAATAGAGCGTTGAAAATCGACCACGGTGTAAAGACGTTCTACCCGGCTGACTGGGATTGGCGTATTGCGTTCGATGATCGGAAAGAAATAGCCATCCTCGTGTTTGCCGTTTGCCATGGTTTGAACAATTCCTGTACCGAGGGTGTAAGGGCACACATCCGTCAACACCAGCTCGTTCAGTGCTTCGTTGCGGTCCTTGAGCGCTGCTTGTATGGCCGTACCCAAGGCGACAGCCTCATCAGGGTTAATATGGGAATAGGGCAAGCGTCCAAATATTTTGCTAACGACGGACTTGATGAGCGGCATCCGTGTTGCGCCACCGATGAGCACGATTGCGTCGAGCTCTCGAGGTGAGATAGAGGCGTCCCGCAACGTACGTTCAATAGGCTGACGCAGTCGTTGCAGCAGAGGAAACGCCAAATCTTCCAATTGATTTCGATTGAGCGTTGTTTCGACGAGCTCTCCATGGATATTGACGCTCATCTTTCCTTCTTGTTCAGAAAACAAAGCGCGCTTGCAGAGCTCAGCCTGTTTGTGGATGGACGAACGCGTTTTGCTGTCCAGAGAATGGATCTCCAGCTTATGAGATTCGATGAAATAAGAGGCGATCAGATCGGTAAAGTCTTCGCCCCCTAAAAAGTTATCACCGGCAATCGATTTTACTTCCATCACACCCTCGAACATCTCCAAAATAGATACGTCAAATGTTCCGCCGCCCAAGTCGAATACGAGGAACTGCGTCTCTGATTCTTCCTGATGAAGCCCGTATGAGATCGCAGCAGCAGTGGGCTCGCTGATCAATCGCTCTACTTTCAGGCCAGCCAGCTCTGCTGCTCGTTTGGTTGCTTTGCGCTGCGTGTCGTTGAAATAGGCCGGCACACTGATAACCGCTTCGTGAACGATGTGCCCTAGATGAGCCTCTGCGTCGGCCTTCAATGATTTAATCACAAAGGATGAGAGGTCTTCGGCAGATAGCGAATATCTCCCTAGCTGGTAGCGCTTCTCTGTCCCCATAAATCGCTTGAAAGTGGAGGCAGTACGATCTGGGTGAGTCAAGAGACGCTCTCTGGCGATTTTTCCAACCAACACCTCGCCGTTGTCATCTACGCTAACAACTGATGGAGTCAGGGTTTCCCCGAGTGCGTTTGGAATGAGCACGGGTCCATTCTCAGTCCAGTACGCGACTAGGCTGTTCGTCGTGCCCAAATCAATACCAATTGTGGTCATCAGTAAGGTCCTCATTTCCGTGTTTTTTCTACTAATATCGGCAAGATTAGAGTTTTTTTAGATAATTTTACCATGAAAAAAATGGATATAATTGGTGCTTTAGTAGGATATGAAATAGATTTTTAGATAAAGAAAATAGAATAAGAATCAGTAGACGAAAAAACGACAGACGAGAGAGGTCGTTATGCCAATGCAGCAGCGAATGGAAATGTGGTTTCAGGCGTGGAACTCACTTATGCAGGACATGGAGCGACAAGGTGCGCGTGTATGGCCGCTTATTATCGACCCACCAGCTCTTCTTGACGAAATCGAGGCACGAGAGAAAAGTCTCGGGATCAGCTTCCCGCCGACTATCCGCAAAATTTTGCAGGAGGGAAGCAGGCAAGTCCAGATTAATTGGTCGTTGCCATCGCGGGCGTTAGACCCTTTTTCTCTCAGTGGGGATTTGGGATGGTCGCTCGATGCGTTTGAATGGCCTTACTTTGGCGTGGATGAAGAGTGCGAGGACGACAAAAGGTATCTTAGCTTTCATGTCGGTGGAAATGGAGACATGCTGTTGATCGATTTGTCGACAGATGCGGAGGACCCGCCTGTTTACTCTTGGGGGCATGAGACAGGTGAATTCCTCTTGCTCGGCAAAAGCTTCACGGAGTTCATAGAACGTGTCACGGAGCTGGGCTGTATTGGGGCGGAGAGCTGGAATTATGAGGCTCTAGCCTGTGAAGATGGATTGGATGTCGAGGGTCAAGTCGCCCAAGAGTGGAAGGAATGGCTGCAAGCCTTTCGGACACTTACCTTGGACGAGGCGGTACAAGATTTCGAGAAGCTGGTCGTGTTTGCCAAAATGCATGGAGCAGAGGATGAACGTATCCAAGCGGCTTTTGCGCAGTACGATTGGGAGCAGGTTTTGCATGTATGGGTGAAGCACATCGAGCAGGAAACCACATCAAGTAACCTACTTCCCTGGTGCCAGCTTATTGTCAAGACAGTAGGCAAAAAAGCAGAGAGCTGGGTACTCTCACTATGGGAGTCAGAACATTGTGAACGTCTGGGTTCTAGCTTGCGAGCCTATGTAACGGCCGTGTGCTTGCCGGAAGAAGAGGGCTTGCAGCGAGTAATAGCGGAAATGGACGAAGTCGTTGCCAGAAAAGAATGCTTGCTTGGGTATGCTGCCAACAGTCATTTGCATCACTTTCGCGCCCGGGAAGTCATTTTGTGGATGGAGCCACATGTGGCGTACCCGATTGAAGGCTGGGATGATTTATTCGCGGTGTCACGTCCACAATGGCACGATCTGATTCGCTGGCTGGATGGGAATGAAGCACAGCGGCAGATTGCGTTAAGTGCTTGGGGGAAAATGCTTGCGAATGGGGAGTCGCCTGCAGGAGAAGCAGATTGGCAAGAAATCCATCGGCTGTTGGATGTGGCGTACGAGAAAGCCATTCTGCGGAAGGAAAAGGAGCGCGTAGATCGCATCCGTTCTGCCTTGGAAACAACAATGTATTAGACGAGGAGGCATAAACCAATGTTTGTGCACGAGCAATGGAGCGAGGAATGGAAGAGGCTGCGTACCTTGATCTCTGAGAATGAGCTGGATGAATATCAGGAGAAAATCATACGGCTAGCGCGAGAGAGTGTTGTTCTTGCGACGACGGAGCCAGATGATTACTCTACCATCGGTAATACCCGCATGGGTGGTGTGCCCGACTGGCCTAGTCACCTGGCGTATCCGAGCGAGGATGGTCTTCTTTACAACTTTCTGTGTCAGATCAATTGTTCCGATCTGAAAGAGGTCAACCGATTATTGCCGGATCACGGCATGCTTTATTTCTTTATCGGTGACTCGGAAACAGCGTCAGACGTCGATGTGCGTGTCGTCTATTACGATGGACCGAGCTCTGCCCTCCAGAAGTATGACTTGGACAATGCGAGCTTTATTGACGAATACGATATTTATACAGATGCACCTTTCCGTGTGCAATGGGCGAAGACCATCTCGCTGCCATACGCTGGCTCCGATGAGGTGGAGGAGCTTTTTTCCGATGACGATGATCTGACGGATCAATATAGCGATGTCCATCTCGACCCTTCGTGGCCAGATGGACATGGACTTCTCGTCTCTTATCCTTATGCAATCGGAGATGACCCTCGCCTCCATCAGCGGGATGACGGGGATGAGGTAGAGGATTGGGTGTGCTTGTTGGAGCTCGGAGATGATCAGAATACGGGCTTTTGCTTTTGGGATGCCGGTTTCTTGCAATTTCTCATACGAATAGAAGATGTCAAGCGACGGGATTTTTCCAACGTTCGCGGAGTCATCCAGACCTCATAAACGTTTGGGCAAGAAGGGGGAAAATCAATGAGACATGTGGTAACGGTGTGGGGAACGACCTTGCAGTCCCCCGATGAACTAGCAGATTTTCTGACACCAGTGTACGACGAGGATGGGGATGTGATTCCGTCAGGCTTTTTAACAGCGTCGGGCCTTGAATGGGTAGACGAGGACTTTTTTGAAGTGCATGAGGTACAGGATGCAGAGGCAAGGGAGTATTTTTTCGCGTATTTGGAAAACGAATATGCGACGGATGCAAAGCTGGACAGAACAGAATGGCCCATACAGCTCACAGAGGGGATCAGCAAGTATCCGCACGTTATTTTGCTGTACGGCAATGAATCGAGATACGGTTCGATTAACGAGAAATTGTTCGAGCTCACAGAGGATGGGCAAGAGAAAGACTCAACAGTAGTCATGCTCGCAAAACTTGTTTTTGAGACGGAGGATCGGTGAGTAGCAGGTAAGCACGCATAAGATAGGAGAAGAAGAGATGGCATACGATTTTGCAGCAGATTTATTCGATGCAGCTGAAGTGGGAGATACTGAACTCGTTAGGAAGATCGTCACCAAGCAGCCGGAATTGTTGCAGGAAAAGGATGAGTATGAGTTTTCGGTACTACATGGAGCGGTGATGACGGATGATATAGACCTTATTTCGTATTTGATCGCACATGGTGCGGACGTGAATGCGAAAAACGATGAGGGGATCACTCCGCTGCATATCGTGCTCTATCCAGAGGTTGCTGAGATCCTTATCGCGCACGGTGCCGACATTCATGCTAGCGCCTACGACGGAAGCACGGTGTTACACACACAAGTAGCGGACGGAGAAGAGCGTGTGGATGTGGTAGAGGTGCTGCTGGCAAAAGGCGCGAATCCCAACCAAAAGAACAATGCGGGGCAGACGCCGTACGATATTGCACGCGGTAGAGAAGACGTAGAGATGATGGCTTTATTTGAATAGGGGAAAAAAGTAAGCGTCCGTTATGATCTCGGACGCTTTATTTCTTGCTCCAATGCTGCGACTCGTTTTTCCAGCTCGTCAATTGCTTTCTGCCTGGTATCGTTACGTTTGACGATGTACAAACAGCAAGCAACGACAAGTGCCAGAGGCATCATGAAGATGAAGAATTGAAGGAGTACAGTACCCCATTCGATTGATACGGCGCCAAATTCCACCATGGGTATCACTCCAGTCATCGTTTTGTTTATTTTACCAAAAATATATCATTTTCCCAACCTTCTCATCCACATGCACAAATACGAATACTTTCCCATACAAGCAACAGTGAAATAATCGACAACAACTCCCTGCGTACAGGCACGCATAGGCTACCGCCCACATAAGGATAGAAGTAAGCTATTCCAGACGTGGAGGTGGCAGCCATGTCCAGCATTATCGCGGCGCTTTCCCTTGTTTTTAAAGAACTTCTTGTGTTTGTGGCTTATGTCAAGAACAATGCATTCCCCCAACCGCTTCAGGACACCGAAGAAGAAAAGTACCTCCGACTCATGGCCAAAGGCGATCCGTACGCCCGCAACAAGCTGATTGAGCACAATTTGCGTTTGGTGGCGCATATTGTGAAGAAATTCGAGAACACCGGCGAAGACAGTGAAGACCTGATTTCCATCGGTACCATCGGCTTGATCAAGGCAATTGAGAGCTATCAGGTTGATAAGGGCACCAAGCTGGCAACGTATGCAGCGCGTTGTATTGAAAATGAAATCCTCATGCACCTCCGAAGCCTGAAAAAAACCAAAAAAGACGTATCCTTGCACGATCCGATCGGGACGGATAAGGAAGGCAACGAAATCACGCTCATCGACGTCCTCGGCACAGAAACCGACGAAGTGGTGGACGCTGTGCAGCTCAAGCTGGAGTCCAATAAAATATACCAGCACATCCACATCCTCGATGAGCGCGAAAAAGAAGTCATCATTGGCAGGTTTGGCCTGGATCAGGACAAAGAAAAGACACAGCGTGAAATTGCGCGGGAGCTGGGCATTTCTCGTTCGTATGTATCCCGGATCGAAAAACGGGCGTTAATGAAGCTGTTTAATGAGTTTTACCGGACGAAGCAGCCGCAGAATCGTTAGTTTCTTCACAGCAGGGACTGCTTTTTTGAGGGACATTTCGTAGCTCGTTCTCTTCTCCAATTCAAAGCGAATGACAATAAGTTGTAAAACAAGCTTTTTATTACAAAAGTTTACACAACAAGTGTTTTTAGTGGTTAGATTTAACATTCTGAAGCCATTCGGATGCCGGGTGGCTTTTCTATTTGTATGCTGATCAAGAAGCTCATTGAATCAGTCAAAACAAAGAAAAGATAAAGAGGCATATACATCATGGATCTACATCTCGGAAGAGAACGAAGGAGAATTAGAAAACGGCGAGGACTTACTTTAGATCAGGTAAGTCTTTTTTGTGGTGTTAACAGAGGGCAGTGCCGTAACGTGGCAGGGTGGGACAAAAAAAGACGGGAACACAAACTCAATTAAGTTAAATAACGGCTTCATCTAGTTTTTCCCGTAGCCTACGAACACCTTTTAATAGTTGTTCTCGATTCTTTGATGATTTTATCCATGAGGGCAACCGGCTTGCCAAGCTCTGATTGATATTTGGGGTCCGCTCACGTATGGATGAGGAAATATAACTCTCCAGAAATTCAAGATGCTGCTTGTTGTAAGCCCAAAGTAATTGACCGCAGCAATTGACTCTTAACCATAGTTGGTAATCAAAAAAATAACCTGCTCCCCAGGATAGAGCATTTGAACAGGGTAAGAGTCCACATTTCATACAGATCACACGAAAATAGGGGTACTCTTCACTGGATTTTCTAGCGATGGCACAGCATGAGCACTTTGGACATTCAACGAGTACATCGTTGCTGAAGATTATATCGTGAGTAGTTTCCCCAGAGTCTCTAAACCTTAAATCTGACAACAGAATCACTCCAAATGAAAGACATCAGAGAACTATTCGATGAAAGTGGGATATGACCTTCACAGTAGATGGTTTTTACAAAATGCTCAGAGTGTTAAGCGCTTCTGCAAACTATTCGTAGTACTTCCCGGCATATAAGATTTTAGCGAAAGCTACCCAAGAAGGAGTGTCTGGTGCTAAGCAGGTGTCCAGCCAAGCAGCCATCGATTCGAGATAATGACTTAGAGAGACATTTTCCCAATCTGGATTGTTTTCTAACTCAGCGAGTGATCTATGAATAAATTCGATTAGGTCCTGCTTTGTATATGCTTGCCCATCTTTTTGACCAATGTCCATACAAGGTCCTCCTCAATTTGTATCGATGGTTCAATGCTATAAAAAACAGGTTTGAGGAGAAGTAGAAGCAATTTCAGGATGTCCGTTACATTGTAGCTGGATTGTTTACTGACAATTGTTTTACCCTAGGAAATTCAAGTGGGGTGAAGCAAAAAAACACATAATTATCCGGATAATAACCAAAATCGTGTGTAAAGTGATATGGCAGCTTTTTAACAAAATATTTTAGGTTGAATTGTCTAATCTTTTGGCGAAGTTGAGAAGGCAGATACATTGAGTTGGAGACATTAATTTCGATTGGGACATGGAAGGGAGTGTGTTTGAGTTTTTTTCTCCAATACGCAGATACGCTAATCTCAAAACAGATATCTACCAAAAGCTGTTTATGAATCTTTTTTCTTAGTCTCTTATTCATAATTCATCACCATATGTCTCTGCAAAACAGAGAGTTTAGTTGAAGTTTAAATTACATTTTTGAAAGGAACAAGCAATTTAACACAATGCTCCGTATGTTTAATTGTTACCCAAAGGCTTCCAGGAGCTGTCTTTTTCATCATGAAGAGTAGGCTGGCTAACAAATTGTCGACCGTGTTCATCACAAGCCCCAAACAGGAGAAAGTTCTTCTGTGCATCACGAAGAGAAACCTTGTTGGCGCCTCCGTCGGAATCTGGGTCTAAAAATTGGAAAGGGTCATCTTCCCAAAAACAAATTGGGCATATGTCGTAATCACCATCGCCATCGAGTGTTTTATAGCCACAGCAAGGGCAGGTGTATTTGTTTGTAGTCATGAGTTCACCATCCCAAAGTGAAGAGTGATTCAATGATACCTTGATATTCAGTATTTAACAAATTGTGTAGGGAAGAAAGGGCGTATATCTGTGGCAAAACCCAATAATCGAAAAGAAAGAATAGGATGGTTTGCACAGAAGTTCGGAAATGATTTTGCGGTAGCGTTTGCATACAAAACAGATCGCGAAGTAAAAAAGGAGTTTGAACTATATTACTCTCGCTTTAGAAACAAGGACGATTATGTTTCCCCTGAAAGAAGCTCTCCGGTTTGTCTGGTGTGCAATTCTGAGCCGTACATTGTGTGGGAATGCTTGTGTGGTGAGAATGAAGGCTATTTGATCAAGATGACCCTGAATACAAAGAGTACCTCAAACGAAAAAAACAAGGACAATTAACAAAATAGTTAAGTTGTTAAGATCCTAAAGCAGGTAACCGATAGCAACATGCCTGCTACCTTCAAATAAATTGAATTTGTCTGAGGTTAATAATTCAAAAGGTGCTTCTTCAGAAAAGAATGTGAAGTCTGCAACGGTAGTTAGATCAGCACCAATCTCGGAATGCCAGATGATATAAGCACTCCAAGTATCACCAGTTTTATCTTGAGTTTCAAACTCAACGATTGGGCAGTAACGAAAACCGAAACCCAAAGGAGTCAAACGTCCACCTTGTTCAGCAGTAAGCCATTTAATTTTTGCCTTAACAACCTTCTTCATACGTATCACCTCATGCATGATTGTAACAAAGGGTTTCCAGGTAGAGGAGGCTAAATTTAACAAAACGCTAAAAATGGCAAGAACCCCGTCCTTGATGGACAGGGAAAGAACAGGATAATCTCTTATACTTCCAAGCCTAGCTTTTCAACGAGAAAATCTCCATTTTCTATTGTCAGTACGCGTTTTTCATTTTTGTAATCCCAACCATTTTGTAGAGCATGCATTACTATTTTAGCGCATGTACCTGGCGTACAAAAATTGGCATACCAACTAATTGCCCATGAAAATGAGATTAATACGTATGATGTTTTGGTTCTTGCTGGATAGATAGTAAATCTAATGTTATCGCGGTTATATGTTTGGTCAATTACACAATGAAATAAAGAACCATCAACTACCACCTTTTTTACTTCTTTTGTAAACAGCTTAATAGAGTATTCCCCCTCATAATCAACATTCTGGCATTTGGAACATTTTACCATATGCGATGGGAATATGTTCTGAACTTAGTAAACACAACACACGATTTGTTAACGGTATTGGTCTTCGGAAATTCGTTTCAGAGCATGAGTTCTTAGTTTAGCGTTATTATCTTGACTCAGTATTTGCAGAGCTTTAAAAGTAGCTTTCTTGTTATAAGCAATACGTTGTCTAACAAAAAATTCGGGATCGCTGGCAAGCTTGTTTTGCAACTCTTCTGGGAGCTTATTCTTCGAAGCAACCATACTTCGAACACTCTCTTCAGGATGGCTGGCAAGAATGTTAAGAATCTCAACAGGTACAGATTTATTTTGAGCAACCCAAAAAGACATGTCTGGATAGTTTCGAATGATTTCATGCCAAACATCCAGTGGGGCGTCATCCCAAGCTGCACGAAGATATTCCTCAGGATTCTCAATGGTTCTAAGTCTTACAAATTCTTCAGCAGAGGTAATCACTTGATCAGTCCTGTTCCAGATAGTTTGGGGATTATCTTACAACAAAGCTACTGAAAAATCATTAGCTTATCACATCAATCGATTTGATAAGTGAGGAGGCAGGACGATGAACAAAGTATGCAGTAACTGCTTGACCGAAGTTGATTATTTCGCGGATGAAGAGTCTGAGATGTGCGAGGCATGTGTTCAAGGCGACGATTGATTTAACTTAACATTACATTTGATAATTTGGGAGGATGGAATGAAGAGTAGCAGATATATTGTTCTTAAGCGATTACAAGCGAAAAGAAAAAGCTCCTGCATAGAGACAGGAGTCGAAATGTTAGCCAGGATGATCGAGACTCATGACAAAACCGCGGCAGTAACACAGCAATGGGCTCATCATTTAAGGCAACTTAGTTATTAGGTAACCTGTTAAGAGTCTTCCTACTCCAGTTGGGTTCTCAATTTCCAGATACCATTCGCTTCTTGAAAATGGGTAGCTACTAACCACCATAAATGATCGCAGGTAAGGTTCGAGAGACTTTTCCCATCCACCACTGATAGCCATTCTACCCCTTGGTGCAACAAGTCTAATCGTGGTAAGGGAATTTGCGTCAACAACTACAGGTTCATATTTGTGGCGGAAAAAGCCATTTCCGAGACTCTCTGTTATACGTACATTTTTCCGACTTAGGGTGATGATATTTTTCCGTTTTACACCTCTTTTTTTCACAATCTTGGGTGATGATTTTTTTTTCATGTTTTCACCTTCTACGCTTATTTAAGTTTCGTAGAATCAGCATATGAAGGTAAAGAGATAATGCTTGGACCAATTTATATGAGTTAAAAAAAATGGGGGAATTCAATAATTAGAGCTCAGACTGAATAATTTGAACCCAGAGCTGCTGCCGGCTATTTAACACAAGAGAAAAAATGAAAAGCAGCATCCCAAATAGGGAGTGCTGCTAATAATTAGGGGACGTACTGCTCTGTAATTTTTGTGACGACCCCATTCGTTACTTCAATGTGGAAGGGTAGCTGATAAGGAATTCCTTTAGATTGTACAAACTTGCTAAAAGTATCGGCGTTTACTGATTCATTCCAATGTAAATCCCCATCTTTGGTAGAGTTGGTTTGAAGAGTAAACAAAGCTTTTGGAGAAATTTCAAACGTTCTAATTTTAGGGTTACTATTTCGAATGTAATATGGTGCTGGATAGGCCTCTTTCACTAATGGATGATCTTGACGATAAGCTTTAACTGCTTCCTCACCGAAAAACCATTGAACATAGTCAAGCGAAACTACTAATTTTCCGTTTTTCACTTGTAAAGTTTTCACATAGGCCATTGATTTTTCAATAGTATTGCCGTGTTTATCTTTGCTACTAGTTGGAATAATTATTGAGGAAGGTGAAGGTGCAGCCGTTTCTTGTTGTGAACCTGCATAAGCCTCCGTACCAAGCAATGAACATAATATCAGAGAAGAAAGCAGCACATATGTTTTTTTCATAACAGAGTGTCATTTCCTTTCTGTTTACATTTAATACCATACATCATTAGTAAGACGAAAAACAAATTAGAACGTTTCTCCTCAAATTGATAAATATAACAAAATATTTCTGGAGTGAAGTATAAGGAACTGATGCTCCAACGCGGAGCACCCTCCCTGCAGAATTAGTTTTCTAGGTGTGACTGATCATCTGCTTCAAACAAGTGTCTCAAGATTGCGTAACTCACCTCAGTAACGGGTTTGAAAACAAAAAGCAACTAGGTGTTCATACGGCTGTAGATAGTAGTTCCTATAGCCGAGCTCAGTTAGCTGTCGATTGATGCGAACTGCTTCTTCGAAACTTGCGTAGAAATACAAATGCTTGATTATAGTAATTACCTCCTTCCGCACTTAACGTAGCAGAAGGGGTGTAGGACAAAAAAAGAGACAAAAAAATAAGCGCCCAAAATGGGAGCCCGTATATATGTTCGCCTAAACTAATTATATCACGGGCTAGCCACGAGGGGGAATTGTAAAGATGAGCGCACAGGTACAAGAACAACTGTCATTTCTGCAACCAATATACGAGAGAGAAGTCAGGAAGGCTGTTGTTAAAGAATTGAAAGCATTCAAAGCCCTTCGTGTTGCTGTACAGAATAAGCAGGAACTAGAAGAGAAGGGTATTAATCAACTGTTTCCTCGATTCCATCATTCGGAGACAATGAACGACTTGAAAGCGAAGCAGATCGGAAGAGCACTGGAGTATTCACTCGACGAGGTAGAGCGTCAGATCATCGAAGAAAAGTATCTCAGCACATCTAGGGTGAAGGACATCAATGTTTATCTCGATTTAGGACTGACGAAAGACCAATTCTACTCGAAAAAGAAAGAGGCAATTATGCAAATTGCTACGGCACTCGGGATGATCTGAGTGCTTTTTTATTTTTCATGACACAAAAACTTTGCTACGAACGTGTGCTTCCCGGATCGCGACTCGGGTATATACCGACGAGTAATTGTTCTATATCCGATTCTGCCAACCTGTTGTAGAAGACAGGGGAGTTGGTCAAGAGAGCATTGAATGTTCGCACGCCGTCTCAGTTTCCACGCGGGAAAATATTCGGGCACTGTGGCGGGAATAAGATCGGCGGGCAACGGAAAGATAGTGTTGGCGATGGGATTGGAATGTTGTTTGGACGCGGCACGCAGAATTTTGCTAATACTTCCAGCTTCACTTCTGCTTCTACCTGGATTTCTATACACACAGTGACGTCGAGTTGAACCATGCCGCCAAGGAGAACGGTACCGGTTGGTGAGCACTCAAAAGAGTTGATATGGCACAGGATATTGTCCTCATCGAGCGGGTCAGGCAGGCAGAGAACAACTTCCTGATCGAATTGCACTGTGGCCGTGAAATCACAGAGAAATGCTCCATCTGCGAAGATGCGAACCAGCACAGTGGCTCCGAACACGAAGCGAACGACCCCGACCCGAACAGTGGTCCCACCGACTGTAATGTTCTCGCGGCGAATACTGACGATATTGCATGTAGGATCAGGAGAAAGAAACTCAATGCAGGAGAACGTAATATCTTGCCCAGCCAGTAAAGCTGCGTCTACCAAAGCTTTACAATCGTCGGCGATGGTAATCTTGTTTCGGTAACTGTTCGCTAATATTACCCAGTCATATACCTTTTGAACGTGGATGCACTCCGTTGGTATCAGAGGGAGGGGAGGCGCTGGGAAAAGGATGATCACTATTCCGGCGAGAAAGGTTCCAGACACTTCAATCAGATCGATCTCGGTATTGTAGGTGGGACTCGCGGGATTCGTGTCGATCACCGAAACATTGTCAGAAAGTGCATTCGTGACGTAAGCGCGAGTGCCATCCTGAGTTCTCGCAATACCTGCATGGCCAGATCCAGAGAGCGGAATTAGCAAGATTTCCGTGTTGAAAGTGGGACTGGCTGGGTTCGTGTCGATTACGGATACATTAGGGGAAAACAAATTGGTAACATAACCACGTGTGCCATCCGAGGTGATCAGAATATCTAGGAGTGTTTCCAGTTAAGATTATACTCATGATCTCGGTGTTATAGGTGGGGCTGGCTGGGCTCGTATCAATAACGGAGACCCTGTTGGAGTTTAGCATGGTGACATAGGCGCGATTGCCGTCTGGAGTGAAAGTTACGTCAAGCGGACCTGATCCTGTTACGTTTATCAGGTCAATTTGGGTGTTGAAGGTGGGATTGGCGGGATTGATATCGATTACAGAGACATTGGCCGAATTGATATTCGGTACATAAATGCGTGTGCCGTCCGGGGTGATCATTAGAACACTTGGCCCCATTCCTGTCAATCCGATTGTTCCCGTCATGGTATTGAATGTTGGACTAGCAGGATTTATGTCAATTATGGAGAGATTGTCGGACATTTGATTCGCGACGTATGCGCGAGTACCGTCAAGATTGATCACTATACCCGTAGGGGCGGATCCGAGTCCCAACAGCGGTATCAGTTTAATTTCGGTGTTGAAGGTAGGACTGGCGGGATTCGTATCGATCACAGAGACATCACCGGAGGTATTGTTCGTGACATATGCACGTGTTGTATCCGGTGTGACTGCAATTACGAGTGGAGTCATCCCGGAGACTGAAATCAGATTAATCTCGGTATTGAAGGTGGGACTTACCGGATCTACATCAATTACAGAGATATTGTGTGAGCCTCTATTGGCCACATAAGCAAATTGAGTCATTCTTACACTCCTTTCTCTTGAGATTTTCCATATAAGATCGATATATTTTATGAGGCTATTGTCATTTAGGTATAGGCTAACGATGCGCTAAACAACAAAATAATAGGCAAATTCAACAATGTTGAGTTTGAAGGTCCAACCACAATATCCGGATTATTTCGGGGGATCAAATATTGAATAAAGGTAAACCAAACAGCTGTCTGTGCTGAAAAGCTGTTTCTTTGAACTAACCGGTTCGATAGTTAAATACAGCAGTACCAGGAATCCACCTTTGCGCTGGTTTTTTGTTGAGAGTTGGTCACAGACGGAGATTGAAGAAGTCCTGAAAAAATCCCGACAAAACGCGGACAAAATCAGGGATAAAAAAGAAAAAAGGGAAGTGGTGGACGCTGTGCAGCTTAAGCTGGAATCCAATAAAATATATCAGCACATCCACATCCTCGATGAGCGCGAAAAAGAAGTCATCATCGGCAGGTTTGGTCTGGATCAGGACAAAGAAAAGACACAGTGTGAAATTGCGCGGGAGCTGGGCATTTCTCGTTCGTATGTATCCCGTATCGAAAAACGGGCGTTAATGAAGCTGTTTAATGAGTTTTACCGGACGAAGCAGCCGCAGAATCGATAGTCTTGTTCCTTCAGCCGCTGAAAAACATTCACCCGTAAGATACACTTTGTAGAAAGTGACAATCTTACGGGTGAATCTCGTTATACTGCGTGAATAAGCGAAACTTCAAAGGCGTCCAAAATCTCCAGAAAATGCGAGGCTTCTCTAAAAACATGGTCAGCAAGCAATGGCGGGATGATGCTTTTAATTTTGCATTCCTCAATCAGATCGCGTGCCGTTTTCTTGAAGTCACGCAATTGTCGGACTGAAATGCGATTTTGATCAACAAATTGACTGAGTAATGGCTGAGTTTGAGATTGTGGGCGCATGGAATCCAGGTCTTGCGCTTGAAATAATAATTGATCAAAATCATGACTAAAATCTTTGGCCTGTTCTACTAGCTTCCTTTCTGACGGATCGAGTAGATGGTTAATGAATTTTGCGTGATCAGCCATGATTCGCAGGAAGAAGACGTTCTCATTAATCACCGCATCAGGTAAGGGATCAAGGTTTCCCGTATTCAGTTGTTCTAATCGATTCCGAAAATAGTTTGCTTCCCTACTGACGTGATCAACCAACAGCGGGAAATTGTTCCCACCGATTTTGCACCGAATAATGAGTCCGAGAACTTTGCGTTTAAAGGCCCAAATATAAGAAACGGCATTGTGAACGATTTTATTAAAGTCACAGATTCGTTGCGGATCTACATCAGGAGAAAAGGCAAGAGCCTGGTGCTCAATTTCTTCAAAAATGCTGTAAAACCGATTGGCTTCCTCTATTAATTTGGTGTCATCGCAGTGAAATCCTAATTTTAGAAAGAGGGAATGCTCTTTCATGATGCGAGACCAAAAACGAATTTCTTCTAATGATCGTTCAACAAATACATCAGCCATGCAGTACCTCCAAATAAGGATTTGAGTGGTCTACAACACTTGCCAACGGCTATTCACACAGAATATTTCTATGTGTTCACCCATATTCGTGAATGGGCAAGAGCCCAAAAAACAACAATTGAATCAAGCCCAATTATTGTACGATTTGTTTTTATGTAGCGTAGACTGGTAATAAAAAACTCCCTCTAATGGGAGTGAGTGAGGTAATGAACGGCGCAGATGGTTATTCTATTACTCCGCGCGCGGTCTGGAAGGGAAACAGTCTGGTGCTTGCACGTCGGAAACCTGAGACAGCTTCATTAAATAGTAGCATTCTTCCCGCGACATATGGTCGGCCATGAGCGGTGAGAAAACACCTAACAATTCATTATTCATCCGCATTTCTTCCAATTCATGCAAAAATACCTGAAATAGCTTGATTTCTAGTTCAGCCTGATGGTTAAAGCGGTGGAGCGCTGGGAAGTTGTGCAAGTTTGTGCGAAGGTACCCGGCTAATTCGATTGCTTTTTGGTAAAAATGTTCAAATTGTTTGGTAAATCGTTCGCTTTTTAGCTGGTAGTCTTTTTCCACCATGTCTAAAGTGGAAGTAATGGTGGCTGCATGCCCTGCTGCGTCGGAGAGCCAGAGGAGATGGATATCTACCGGGTGATTGGTAGGCGGCAAGCTTCCGCCTAGTAGAGCATGCAAGATTCGCTCATATTCTTCTAATTCATTGACCATGTGATTCAAAAACGTAGGGGGAAGACTGATGGATATTTTCCCGATCAGGTGTCTTTCGAGAATATGGAGTTTATATTCACGCAGCTGTTGCGTGAGAACATTTGCTTGCTCGTTGAGGACGTATATTTCATCGCTGGATAAATTCTTCCGAGCGGTTGCCAGCAACTGATCAAATGACTTGATAAAGAATTCAGCTTTCTCAATCTCTTGTGTCTCGTCAGGCGCGAGTGATTGAAAAAGAAAGCGGGCATGATCGCCAAGGATTTGTAGCCAGAAACGGTGCTCAAACAACGCACTTTCTCGATAATGATTGTTCACGGTTATTCCCTCCTTACCCCACAATAAGATATGTAATAACGCCTAGAAGTGTGTAACGGATTCACCTTGACTCATAATTGGACATAAATGGTAAAATGCTTGTAGGAGGAGCAGCAGTAGGGGGGACAATATGAAGAGACCAATCATAAAAATACCAAAGACAGGCAGCGAATGGTTGTGGGATGTAATTGGTTATTTATTTTTCGTCGGATCAATACTATTTTTAGTCTTTGTTTGGAATAAGCTTCCTGACGAAGTGCCTGCCCATTATAATGCTGTGGGTGAAGTCGATCGCTGGGGATCAAAATGGGAGCTGCTTCTGTTACCTGGGATTGGATTATTTATTATTTTCCTCATGCAGGTACTCGAAAGGCATCCGGAGCTGCATAATTATCCGGCACGCTTTACTGAATCGAACGCAGAGCAGTTTTATTTACACAGCCGAAAAATCGTCAACCAAATAAAAAATAGCTGCTTAATTATTTTCTCCATCATCTTACTTGAGTCAGTCTCCATTGCCATAGGGTGGGGAGGCGGCTTTGGGAAGTGGTTTCTACCTATTACGATAGTGGGGATGATCGTTCTGCTTGTCATAGGGATCGTGAAGCAAAAAAAGATCCCATGATAGCATGAATACTTTGTATATGCCAGAGGTCCTTCTATATGAGGGGCCTCTTGTTTGTGTAATTTAATCCGAGGACATATGTCCTTCCCTATCCACCTTGCCATCCCTTTTAATTAGGAACAGATCAGTGTGAGGTGAGAGGATGAAGGGAGTTCTATTTGCATTTGTAGGTGGGGCTTTTATTACCCTGCAAGGGGTTGCGAATTCACGCATCAGTCAAGATATCGGTACGTGGCAAACCGCGACACTTACGCAGTTCACAGGGTTCCTTACGGCTTTTTTGCTCCTGCTCTTATTCCGGGATGGAAAATGGCATGCATTCAAGCTGGTAAAGCCGCTATATTTGACAGGTGGGTCATTTGCAGCGTTTATTATTTTTAGCAATGTCACTGCTATCCAGCATATCGGGGTAACCATGACGATCTCTGCCTTGTTAATAGCGCAGCTAAGCATGACTTTTCTCATTGATAGCAACGGCTGGTTCGGTGTCGCAAAACAAAGGATGGGGCTGCCGCATTTTATAGGGATCGGGATGATGATTCTGGGTGTGTTGATACTGAGAGTCTGATAGCGAGAGGGGAAACATAAGGGATGAAGGAAATACAAGATCGAGAGCGTCTGCAACAATATCTCCATGCCCATCAGTTAGAGGCGGTATTTTATGAGCCACTCCTACCACATCTGTCCTTGTATTGTTTTGATCAAGGGGAGCTCATTTGTGCCCAAGGCGAATCTGCCGAGAATCTGTACGTCTTAGTGAAAGGAAAAGTGAAGATCTATACGACTTCCCCCGAAGGCAAAACGCTGATTCTTTCCTTTAAAAAACCGCTTGAAGTGATTGGAGATATTGAATATGTAAGGGGAATTCCTTATCTGAATTCGGTGGAAGCGGCTTCCTCTGTTCATATGATCGGGATTCATTATCGCTGGCTGAAAAAATACGGATCAGACTATGCTCCCCTCCTGCAATTTTTCCTGCAAATTATTACGCAAAAGTTTTGTGTAAAGTCCAATTCGCTAAGCTTTAATCTTCTGTATCCCGTAGAAGTGCGATTCGCCCGTTATTTGTTGTCCGTTTCTACAGAAGAGTTGAAGGCTGACAAGAAGGAACAAATCAGTACCAGCAATCTTATGGATGCAGCGAATATGATTGGAACGAGCTACAGACATTTGAATCGGGTCATCCAACAGTTCTGCAAGGAGGAACTGATTGAGCGTACTCATGGATTCATCCTGATTAAGAATAGGGAAGGCTTAGCTGAATTGGCAAGCGATACGCCTAACGAATAATCCGTTACTCAGCTACGAGAGTATGTATCTAGATCAGCGTACAGGAGTGTAGAGATTATGTTTGTCGGACTGTTTTTTGCGTTACTCGCTGGCTCGCTGGTCAGCTTGCAAAATATTTTCAATAGCAAAGTAAGTGACCATGCCGGGACATGGACTACCACGACGCTTGTACTAGGGATGGGATTTCTGGCGTCTTTGACGATGGGGTTTATTTTCGAAGGCGCTCATTTGTTTTCGATTCAGCCCATGCAGCCTTGGTATTGGTTCAGCGGTATGATTGGGGTTGGGGTAGTCTTTTGTCTCGTGCAAGGAATGCGCCTGCTTGGCCCTACGTATGCCATCTCCATCGTTCTCACTGCCCAGCTCATTTTTGCCTTATGGTGGGATTCGATCGGCTGGTTAGGGCTTGTCCAAGTGCCTTTTACTCTCAAGCAATTGATCGGTGTACTGGTGATTGTCGGCGGTGTGATTGTATTCAAACTGGGCGGGGAATGGCAGCAGAGACGGTCATTAACATGATGCAAAAATTTTGTTGACTTAATTTTAATCGTCATGATAAAATAAAAAATTTTAAATTCGATAATTATGTTATAATGGAGCTAGATCGTTTAAAGGAGGTGGACGTATGTTTCAAGTTGGAGACAAGATTTTTTATCCGATGCACGGAGCAGGCGTAATCGAGGCTATGGAGGAAAAAGAGTTTTTGGGTGAAAAACACCTCTATTATGTGCTCAACATGCTGCTGAAAGAGTTAAACATCATGGTCCCCGTTGAAAAGATGTCCGCTCTTGGTATTCGCAAGGTGGTTGAAGCCGACATTCTGGAGAATGTTTTGGCCGTCTTGCAGGAGGGGCAACGTGACTCCACCTTGAATGCAGCGCAGCGCTACAAGCTTCACACAGAAAAAATGAAGAGTGGCGATATTTACGAGCAATCTGAAGTCATTCGAGATTTGTTTGGGATTAGCAAAGAAAAAGTATTGGGAACGAGCGACAAAATTATGTTGGATAATGCGCAGCAGCTCTTGATCAGTGAGATAGAACTGGTAAAAGGCGTGGATACGGAACAGGCTACAGAGATGTTCAAGCAAGCCATTTACCCCGAAGAAATGTCTGAAATTGTACCATAAAAATTGTTCATACAAAATAAGCAAGGGGAGTGATTGTCTGTACAATCGCCCCCCCTTTTTTGTTTTTTCATTCGATCAACAAGCCGCGATGTAGAGAAAATTCTTGGCGACTGGCAAACTGATGGTATCCGGCGCGTAAAAAAGCACGGGCCATCGGCGTGTTTTTCACATCGGTATCTGCACGGATGTAAGTTTCCCCTGCTTGCACAAGAACCTCTGTAGCCTGTTTTAGCAATCTATCTATATAACCGCGCCCTCTGTGCTCGGGGAGAACACCAATGTAGCCGATCGTAGCAAAGGTAGGACTAACCGTTGGCATCACAAAGCCAATCAGTTCATTTTGCGCTGTATAGGCAAGCTGCCACCATTCCGGTTGGTATTTCATTTGCTGCAAGTCTAGAAACATTTCCTGTGCTTGGGCAAGAGCGCCTTTTGCCAAACGTTCTTCTGTGATTTGCTGATCGTGGGTGAAATGCGAGACACGGAGGATCGCATCCACAAATGCGGCTTCCCCCACTTCAGGGAGGCTTCGGTACACGATGGGATCATGCGTATCTTCTTCTGACGCTAGAACTGTTGCCGCAACCGGTGCATGCCATTCGAAGCGGTTCGTCTCACGGCTGATCCGAAAACCGAGCGCCGCAAGAACGTGTCTTCGTTCCTCATGATCGTTTTGCCATTGAGGAGATAGGGAAGGCGAATCCAGTACATAGCCAATTTTCTCAGTAAGATTACCCGCCATCTGTTTGAATGCCTCACGTAAAAAATGGCCCCCAAGCGAAAGGCATTCTTTTTCTTTCCACGGAAGCTCCCACAAAACCAAATCTGTTGCTTGCTCACTGCCGGGCAGCGTCCAGAAGGCAAGACGACCAACCATTACACCTTCTACCTCAAGAAGAAAGCACCAATCCTGGCGTATAGCTCCTTGTGTAAACATCTTATCTAGATAAAGAGCAATGTCATCCCGGACTGACTCCGGATGATTAGGGAAGGCAATAAATGCAGGCAAGTCTTCCGAATGGATACGGCGAACATTGATCATGTCATTGATCTCTCCTTTGTAACCACCTAAAATATTTTTGATAGTTACAAGTGGATTTTACCAAAATCTTCTGGCAAACGTCAATCATCGTCAATGTAAAAAATGTTGGGGCGCAGACATGAGAACAGCTTGTCCACTTCGTGTGCCGTATATGTAGGGAGGGTAGGGAGCAAAAATACCCGCTCCCTCGTTGCTCCTGTGTTATTCAATCACTACGCCCCGCGCCCTGCCTATGATGCGGATGGCGCGATTCCACAGCAACTGGAGCTTTTTTCGCTGCAGTGGCCTCAAATAAAAATCAGGACTTTTGAGATACGAGCGCATGGGTATGACACGAAAACAAATTCGGCCGTGACTGACATATCGCTGGGAAAACGTTGGGATGACCGAGATTTGCTGGATGGAAATATGATTCCACTCATCCTTCTCGACAGTAAATCGGAGGATTGCACCACACTGTGACTGATCAAACGAGAGCATGCGCTCAGATGTGAAATTACCCAATGAATAAGCGACCAATGTCTGTCTCACTGCCCCGTGAGCGGTAGTGATCCTCGGTGTGACAACCGGTTGCAGCACATGTGGATGAGCCCCGAGAATGATATCAGCACCGTTGTCGAGCAGACTTTGTACGAGCTGCCGCTGGCGAGTCGTCGGTGTATAGCGGAATTCAATCCCAAAGTGAAGCGAGATAATTACGACATCGACAAGAGGACGGACTTTTCTTAAGTCAGATAAAATCGTGGCAGGCTGAAGAAGACGGACGAGCCATGGAGTATGGGCGGGAATCACCTGCTTATTTGTCCCATAGGTGTAAGCTAATAGAGCGATACGAATGCCGTTTACCTCCTTGATCAGGTAGGTATTCGCTTCCTCTGGACTGCGATAGGTTCCGGTATGGGCGAGCTTGTATCGATCCAATACATCAATGGTTCGGCAAAGTCCTGCTACTCCGCCATCGAGACAGTGGTTATTCACTGTGGTCAATACGTTAAAGCCAGATTGTTTCAAGTCCCGAGCCAGCTCGTCAGGACAGTTGAAGCGAGGGTAACCTGTTCGTGCCGAACCAATTTGATAGGGCTGTTTGCTCCCGGAAAAAGTGGTTTCTAAATTGCCAATAGTGAGATCTGCCCCTGTGAGTATAGGTGCAACGGGAAGAAACATATCTGTAAAGGAGAATTGATCGGTTCCAGGCAGTCTGGCAGATGCCACCTGTTCTTTCCACATCAGGATGTCACCTACAGCGGCGATGGTGGCCTTCTTTTTCATGCGCTTCACCTCCCTTCCTACTCTATTCCAGAAGTCGTCCGTCTGATTTGGATAGTAGCGGAACGTTTTCATAGATAATGGTCTATACAGGCTGTCTATGCCGTTCATACAATAGGAAAGCTGATCGAGAGAAGAAAAAGGCAAAGGGGTGATGCCCATGAAAAAGAAGGGAAGAGCTGCTGGACCTGTAAGGACACTGATTCTCGACAAGCCGGTAATCGCTGTGACGGGAAGTGCAGGGAAGACAACGACAAAGGATATGATCTATGCCATCCTGACGCAGCGCATGCCCACATATAAATCGATGTACAACAAGAACTTCCTGGGAAATACAAGAGCACATTCCAAAAGTATTCGGGACGAGCACAAGGCAGTAGTACTCGAATATGGTATTTATCGAAGCGGTCATATCCGACAGCATTGCAATATCATACAGCCGTCGATGGGAGTCATCACAAATATTGGCACGGCTCATATCGGAAATTTTGGCGGTGATGCCCGGCAGCTGGCACTTGCAAAATCGGAGTTAATTCGTCATATGAAATCGACGGGAACCATTTTTCTCAATTGGGATTGTCCATATTCTCGCGATTTCAATCAACAGCCTTACCTGGGTTCGTTCACTGGCAAAATCGTGACCTTTGCCAAGGAGAGGGAGGCGGATTATCAGGCAGCACGTATGAAAGTGGATGGAAATGGGTTTCGTTTCGAATGTTCATTGAACGGAAAGAAGGAGTCATTCTTTGTCCCTCTTCTCGGAGAGCATAATTTGTACAACGCATTGGCTGCTATTGCGGTTACACATACGCTGGGTATTCCCGTCGATGACATTCGCCGTGGGTTGAGCCAGTTTCGAGCACAGCGCAAACGATTGACCAGCTATCGGCTAGGGAATAACATTCAGGTACTGGATGATACCTTCAGCTCGAATCCAGACGCGGCCAAAGCAGCGATTGATGTGCTCAGCCAGGTGGAGCACACCACGAAGATCGCGGTGCTTGCGAGTATGCTGGAAATGGGCAGATACGATGTAAAAGGTCATGAGGATGTAGGGCAATACTTGAGTCAAAAAAATGTCGACTTCTTATACACACTGGGTAGCAGTGCCCGGCATATTGCCAGAGCAGCGATTCGATCTGGATTTCCGGCAAATCGGGTCAGGCATTGCTTGAGTAAGGCAGGCTTGCATCGGCGTCTAGCAAGACTGATGAAGCCAGATACAGCCTTTCTCGTAAAAGGCTCCCATCGATTGAAAATGGGAGAGACCGTGGAATTTTTGTGCAGGGTGCCTACCATTCGAAATATGCGAAAAAGTTGAAGAGTGGAGGGGGCCCGCAAAATGGCGGACAAGGGGATTCACGAATACAGGCTATGGCGGAAAAAATAGGTGAATGACCGCGGGCAAACGCACATACCATCTGTGCGTTTGCTGCATCTCCTATAGGGAGACTAGTAGGAGGTGACACGTCATGTCATATCAATTTCCCCCTGGCGGACCAGGTGGTTCACCAGGCTCACCCGGTGCTCCAGGAGGTTTTCCCCCCCCACCCCCGGGTCCTCCGCCGAGCAGGACGCCAAGTGCACCGGGAGCAAGAGGATATGGGGGAACACGCCGGATTGATGCTGGCGGATTCTATCCCTGTTTATATCGCTATACGTACGTTTGGCTGCGAAATGGTCGCTCTTTCTGGTTTTATCCCGTCTATGTCAGTCGATCCACGGTAGCAGGATACCGCTGGAGAAGAAATCGATGGGAGTATTACGGGACAGACTTGAATCGAATCGCCTATTTTACCTGCTAGCCCCTATTACAAGCAAAAAGGCCATTCCTGGGAGGATGGCCTTTTTATTTTGACGTACTTATTTTATTGAAAGTGAAAAATCCTTGTGATCATGAATATCTCCTTTTTCCACGTGGACCTTCACCGTATAATCTCCGGCAGCAGGGAACTGTACGTTGCCTTCATACTGGCCAGCCGCAGTTTCAGCTGCATCGACGAAGCTGTGTTTTTCGTCATTTCCTTGCCAGAACTCGAATTTGACTGTCGCTTTGTCTAACGCTTTGTTGTCCTTCATGAGATGAACAGTGAGCGTAGCTGGTGTTGCTACTTGAATATTTTCGGCTGGGGAGAAATGATAATCTACTGTTTCAGCATTCGCGTGACCTGCCGCCCCATGATCATGTGACTGACCTGCGCCAGCTTGAGGGGCAGCTGGAGTCGCCGCAGGGGTCTCACCGGCCTTGCCACTCACGGTAAACGGTGTCTTCTGCATATTGTGGAAATCACGTGCCGTCACATGGTAGTAGACAAAGTAGGAGCCTGGCTCACTAATGGTTTGTTGGGCTGTGTACACACCGTCACCTTGTAGCGTTGCCGGGATTGTTTCATGCTTTTCCTGACCATCCTTCCACCACTCGAACTTCACTTCCTTGGCATCATCCACGGCTTGACCATCTTGCGTGACTCTAACCGAGAAGGTAACCGTTCCTCCCGCCACAGGCTCTTTTGGTTCCAGTGTGAAGGCAGCCTCGACTGGAGATGCGGGAAGCAAGGCTTGTTGCTCGTTCTCTTTTCCACAAGCAGATAAAATGAGCAGGAGCATGGACAGGAGCAGAATCATCGTACGTTTCATGTTGGATTACCCTTCCTTTTTCAATTTCAGCATATCCTGATAAATTTGTTCGGGATCGAAGTCGTCACCCATGCCGAATTTGCGAATGACGATATTGTTTTCATCCACGAGATAGGTACTGGATGTATGAGAGATAAATCCATCATCCATCTTATTGGCAAAAAAGCCAAGCGAATTCGTGACGGTGCGGATCGTTTCGTCGTCACCTCGCAGCAGCGTCCAGCCTTGCTCCTGAATTCCCAACTGCTTGGCATAGTAGCGCATGACATCGGGTGTGTCATTTTGCGGATCAATCGTGATCGTCAAAAACTCAATGTCCTGCCCCATCAAGTTCGCTTCAAGCAAGCGTTTTTGGAGCTGAACCATTCTTACCGTTGTCGTGGGACAAATATCCGGGCAGCGGGTATAAATCAGCTCGACCAAGCGAATCGTTTTCTTTTGTGGCGCCAGCGAATAGGATTGTCCATCAACTGTTTGCAGAGTCACATCTGGTAATTTCGCCTGGACGTTTTTGGGTCCGAACCAAAGCCAGGATGCAACGAGAGCAGCCAGGACGAGGACGGGTAACAGCAGGAGCAACCGTCTGATTCGGATAGCGGTAGCAGGGGCGATATTCACGTGTGTGTAACGCCTCCTTTCTCAATCTTTTAGGGCGTCATGAGTCCATCCTCTTCCTGGTCCCTTTCTTTTCGATACCAGGTAGTGAAGATGTATGCCAGGACGATTCCATACGTCAGCTCCTGCATGAGCTTCATCACGATACCGCCGAGCCGTTGATCCTCCAAAGGGAGCAGAGGAACGGCAAACATCGATTTGTCGATCGGCGTGGAAAAGAATGGAGCACAAAGCATGGAAGGACCGTCTACATATGTCGCATACAAAGGTGTTGCCGAAAAAATAATCAGTGCACACGCAGGTGTAATCAAAACGCCGTTGGCAAAAATGTAGGCCAGCTTCTGCAGCTCCGACAATCGATGAATTTCCGGGATCGGTGCGACAACAGGCATCCACATCAAAATGGCAGTCACCAACAGCAGGAGATGAATCAAATTGTGCAGGGCCAGGTTGTTCATCGCCAAATCTAAAATAACAGGCATATGGTAAAACGAGAAGAGGGCATTAAACATGAGAATGGCGGGAATCGGATGACTCGCCACACGCATGAACCGCTTGAGCCCTCTGCGATAAAACAGGGAGCGAATCAACCAAGACGGCGTTCCGGCCAAAAGCAGCAAGGGCATGACCAGATAGAGCAGAGATTGCTGCAGCATGTGGGCACTAAACAAAAAATGCCCGGCTACGTTCAAGGGGCTCCCCATACTGAAGTAAAAACCAATTAAACCGAGTGTGAAAAAAGTTTTCTGCTTACCTGTGACGGGTGTGGAATCTTGAAAAGTTTGGCGTAATGGTCCGGTCAGCGAGACATAAGCGAGACCGATCAAGAAGGTCAAGAGAATCAGCTCGGGATTCCATGTCGCCCGAAATCCAAAGGTTTCAGTGAAATAAGTGAGGGTCATGCGATTACCTCCGTTTTCAAGGATTATCCCCAGTACTCATTATAGGCAAATAATTGGAATAGCCTAATGACTCGTTCGGGCTATTTCTTCCGAGGGAAACGAAAAATTTCACATATTTGTCACGCATGCCCAAAATAAAAAGAGCCTCCCATCAAATGTTGAGGGAGGCTATCGCAGCTTATGATTTTTTCTGTTCTTCCAGCCATGCTTTCCATTCGCTTGCCTCGCGTCCGCCTACGAGACGAGCTACTTCTTTACCGCCCTTGTAATGAACGAGGGTCGGAGTATGTGTAATTTGGTAATCATTGTAACTCGCATTGAATTCTAATAGGTTATGTTTTTTCATGTCGATTTCCAAGCTTTTGACAATCGGCACCAAGACAGGTGTGGTAGCTATGCAATGCTCGCAGAGTGGACTGTAGTAGTAAACGAACATATCTTCCTGATTGTCGAGCTTGGCTTTGAGTTCATCAGGCATAATGAGATTATCGTAAAGTGGATCACTCAATTGTTCGAGAGTGGCAGGGTGCAGATTGGCTTTTCCATAAGGGTTCCCCTCTGCTTGCTGACGGTTCGAGATGTCGGAGTACACAATCGCACCGATTAGTAGAGCAGCCACAACAATGGCTAGAATGATGACTTTCTTCATGAATCATTTCTCCTTTGCATTTTTCATAACGATGACGAGCAGGATGCTGATCAAGGTAAAGGCAATGAGGGCAAGGAACGGAATCGTGATAAATCCGAGCCAGTTGATATAGTCCGTATTGCATGGCACAATACCGCAAGCACTTCCGAGATTTTGCAGGGCAGGTATTTTTTGAATGGAGTAATGATACAGCGATGTGAGTCCCCCTATGATGGAGAGAATCAAGGCGTACGATGCAATCTTGTCGTCTTTTTTCGCGGAGGCAACTCCGAGTAAAATGACGAGCGGGTACATCAAGATTCGCTGGTACCAGCACAGGTCACACGGTATGTACTTTAACACCTCTGAAAAAAACAAACTACCTGCTGTGGCAATCAGGGAGACTCCCCATGCCGCAAACATGGCTTGTTCCACCATTTGCTGACGCTTCATATAAACACCTCGTCCATATCTTAACATATTACAAATCGAAAGTAGATTATAAAAAGTAATAATTTGTTGAACGAATGGGCTCGTCCCCTGCACCATACTGGTTACACTACCCGATGCAATGGCAGCAGGTAAGAGCACCAGATCATAAGCGCCCAATTTCCAGCATCATCAACCGTAGACCCGCACTTGTGGAGAGGATTGCGTATCCCGAATCGGTACGAAAATGGATTGAAGCGAAGGCCATTCTACGAGCAAAACGCCTCGCCAATATGCTGCGCCACCATCAATTCCGATGATATTGTCTCTGCGCCAAGGACCGTTGCCTGTGTAATGAGGTAATCCTGGAACAGGCGTGTGGCCAAAAACGACGGGGAGTTCTCCATCATAATATAGGTAAAACGGCTCTCGAATCCATAGTAAATCTTGCGGATTTTGTTCCTGCAAAGGAATGCCGGGTCGAATCCCTGCGTGGACCAAAAGCACAGCTGGAGCTCCTGTTTGCGGATCGGCTGGCAGCTCGATATACAAGGGAAGGGATGACAAGGCTGGCAAAATGGTTGGATAGCGAGAAAGAATGAATTGCCGCGCTTCTTCTTGTTCCTCTAGAGTCGGCATTCTGTTAAGAAAAGCTCGCCGAAGCGGCTGATAACCTAAGAAGGAGCGAATTGTGGCATCTCCGCCATTGTAACGCAAGTACAACTCCGGATTGCCGCGGCCAGAGAGCCAATCCTCCAGCATTTGCTCATGGTTGCCTTTTATGAGAAACACTTGGTTCGGATACGCCTGCCGCAGGGCTAACAGATCAAGCAAAACTTCTTTTGATTCAGGTCCCCGATCGATCATGTCACCCAATACGTACAGGCGATCACCAGCTTGGGGGGAAAAAGAAACGTCCCGTAGAGCCTTTTGAAAAGCGCGATTCTGACCATGTATGTCCGAGACCAGATAAGTAGCCAAACAACATCAACCTCCTCGATTACCCGTTACTCCTATGATTAGGATATGTTTGTTTGAAAGGAGGGTGAAGGGTTGGGCTCACGTATTGGGTGATTGGGCATACAGATACAAAATGAGTCAATTACCCATACGGTGGGAGGATCAACGACCAATGGCTACTTCCTATCGCGACTACACATCGCCAAATACTCAGTTCACCTACGATATGAGGAATAACCTCTTTTTCAAAAAGGACGATCGGAATTTCATCGACTCCTTAGGGATCGCACAATTAAATACATTGGGCAACAGCTCCTTACTGGACATTTTCCTGACGACGGGAAATGTGGTAGAGCCACACATTCATCAAAACGCTTCAGAGCTGGTGTATTGCATCGCCGGTGAGGCTATCGTGTCTTTAATCAATCCGTTTACGAATCAATTACTCCATTACAATATTAAACCGAGACAAGTTGCCAACATACCGCAGGGCTGGTGGCACTATGAAATGGCATTAACAGACGATACTCATCTGCTTGCTATTTTTGATGCGTCTGTTCCTGAGGTGATCTTTGGTTCGGATATTTTGCGTTTGACTCCTGCGAGTGTGTGGGCACATACGTATTGTTTAGACGAAGCAAAGGTAAAAGAAGCATTCGCACCCATTACCAAAACAGTCGTGATCGGTCCGCCTGCGGGATGTCCACAGGGACAGATGACAGACCGAGCTGCATCTAGTCAGTACCCGTACTATGGTTACTCAAGCCACATGCCGGAAAGCTACGGTTATTACGATGCTAATTATGTACAACAAGCGGACTATGGTCAGCATGCGGTCTATCAACAGCCAGTTGGTTATCCGCAGTACGGACAGAATCCGTATCATAACGGATATCCGCCTCAGCCAGTGTATCCAGCCTATTGAAGCAAAAGGCAGCCTAATCGATCCGGTTTTTGCAGGACTCCCCATTACCGCACTCTTCCATTACAATGATAAGTAACACCAATTCGAATAAGGGGAGACCATGATGGAAATTCTTGCAGATTGGTTGCGGACATCTTCCTATACAGTGGTATTTACCGGAGCAGGCATGTCGACCGAGAGCGGCTTGCCTGATTTTCGTTCGCAATCTGGACTATGGCACGGAAAAGATCCGATGCAGCTCGCCAGTACTCGTGCGATGATAGAAAATCGGGAAGCGTTCGTACAATTTTATCAGATGCGCATTCAAGGGCTGATCTCTTGCCAACCGCACGCTGGACACGAACGTTTAGCCGAATGGGAGCGGCGTGGACTGGTTCATGGGATCATTACGCAAAATGTAGATGGCTTTCATCAAGAGGCGGGAAGCTTGGCTGTAGCCGAACTCCATGGCTCTCTTGCAAAAGTTCGCTGTCTCGCCTGCGGGATGGAGTATGCCAATACGCGATATTTAGAAGAACAAGGAACTATCTGTACATGCGGAGGATTTTTGCGTCCGGGTGTTGTGCTGTTTGGTGAACAATTACCCCAAGACCAAGTAGATCAGGCCATCTCGTGGACAGAACAAGCCGATTTGTTTATTGTTTTAGGCTCTTCGCTTGCCGTGAGTCCAGCCAATTGGTTTCCTCAGCATGCAAAAGAACGAGGGGCCAAGCTCGTAATTGTCAATCAGGAGCCGACACCATTGGATGCGTGGGCAGATCTGGTCATTCAAGGTGAACAGATCGGAGTCGTACTACAGAGAGCAGGACAGTTGTTAGCGGAATAAATGCAGGCGTGCTCGATGAAAAGAGTACGCTTGTTTTGTTTTATTTTATTTTGTTGTTCGCAAACGAGGTACATAAACCAGCTTCAGCTGATCGTCGTTTTGATCTAAAAAGCTGGGATATACGTAACGAAGCTCCAAGTCCAATGAATCGACGAGTGTTTTGGCTGCCGCTTCCTTGTCTGTAGAAGCCGGAACATCGGACTTGGATTTTGCCAGCGAAGCATTGTTGATGGTGACGCTTTTCATCGTATTTCCTCGCAGGTTCATCGTCACGGTAACAGCAGGCACACTTGCTCTCGCCCCATTAAGCAGTGGGTAAAGAAAGAGCTGGTATTCTTGGGGCAACTCTTTTTCGAGCACCCAAGCAGGAATATCCTTTGTGAGGACTTGTTCCTGCAAAACATACTTCTCTTCGGCAAGATTGATGTAATCCCGAATAAAATCAAGGGCTTTTTCTTTTGCTGAGTCATGCGAAGCAATTTCCGATTTTTCCAGGCGAAGCTCATTCTCACTTTTGATAGCGAGTAAGCTGCCAGAATCCTCGTTAAATGTTAGTTTGACCTCATCGTCGCCATCACGCAAGGCATAGATCTGCCTCGGGGTTTCACCAGGATGACTTTCTCGGTAAGATTTGACGGCAAGATTATTTGCTTGAAAGCCAAAGTATTCAATGCCCAATTGCTTCAATGAGTCATTGGTCGCACGGAAATTGACTGTAGTTACGGGGAACCCAACCTGTTCTTCTATTACTTGATAGGGGGAGTAGGTTACTTCACCTGTTTTGGCATCGATCCATTGAAATTCCCTCAGCACATAGGAGAAGCGCTCCTTGTCTACGTCGAAAACAAGCTCGGTTTGCAGCTCCTTCAGCAGTTTCTGTTTGGCCTCGTTGATGGAGAGAAGGGAGGCGGCTGCGGGGAGTTTGCTTTCTTTAACCGTTTCGTTGTTCAAATTGTATGATTGGACATACCCGGTTGAAGAGATCCGAAGAGTGGCTACACTTTGTTCAACAGGGATATTGTCTACGACCGGGTAGATGTCAAACAAATAAGAGCCATTTGGAGATAATAGCGGATGATCTGTCGGCACATACTTCTCTTTGAGCAAGGCAGTGGTGAACTCTTCTGCAAGGTTGAATGCCGATTGCAAGGTTATCGGGGGAGAAGAGTCTTTATGTTTGTAGGAGGATGCACTCAGTTGTGTCAGCTTGCCAGTTTCGGAGAAGTGAAGATAGATGGATAAGCGATTGTCGCTGATGCTAACCTGCCAATCATCATGACCGGCCCTGTAAACGCTCACCTGATGAGCATCTAAGGAAAATAGATCAATCGCTTCTTTGGCGATACGCTTGGCGTTTGCGGGAAGTTTTTTCAATGCCTCATCGATCTCTTTCCCAGACATCGCAGTAGAATTATTTCCGACAGGCGGCGCTGCTGAGGCGATGGGGGGAGGTATCATCAAGCTGGCACAAAAAAGAAGAGTGAGGGCAGATGAGCGAATTTTCATGTGATTCCTCCTGTTTCATTATCGTTTCTGCACGTACCATATGTATATTCAATATTTTACCATTATTAAGACAAGATTCCAATCGACCACTATAATCACCCTAGAGCTTGCGCGAAAAACATGGTACCATCGAATGTATGATTCATATCACTTCTCGATAAGCAAATAGAAAAGAACAGGTGACGTTCATGCAAATATTAGCAGTAGAAAACCTCTCCAAAGGTTATGGAGAAAAAGTATTATTCGATAATATTTCCTTTCATATTGCCGAGCAAGAGCGCATTGGTCTGATCGGTGTGAATGGTACGGGAAAATCCTCGCTCTTGAAGATCGTGGCGGGATTGGATACAGCCGATGGCGGAAAAATTGTTCACGCGAATCATTTCCATGTGGAGTATTTGCCGCAAAATCCCGACTTTGACGAGAACTCCTCCGTACTTGAACAAGTATTTTATGGAGATTCTCCGCTCATTCAGCTTCTGCGTGATTATGAAGCAGCGTTAGAGGCCGTTCAGGAATCCCCGGATGATGAGAAAAAGCAAGCTCGCTTGTTTTCTGTTCAAAACAGGATGGATGCGGCTGATGCGTGGGAGAGCAATACGCAAGCCAAAATGATCCTGACGAAGCTCGGGCTGCACAATTTCTCGCAAAAGGTAGGCGAGCTCTCTGGCGGACAGCGTAAGCGGGTGGCTATGGCACGTGCTTTGATCCAGCCAGCAGACCTTCTGATTTTGGATGAGCCTACGAACCACATTGATAACGAGACTGTCGAGTGGCTGGAAGAGTATTTGTCCCGCTACAAGGGTGCATTGCTGCTCGTCACCCATGATCGCTACTTCCTGGATCGGGTGACAAACCGCACGTTTGAGCTGGATCGCGGCAAGCTGTACAGCTATGAAGGCAACTACGCGACGTTTCTGGAGAAAAAGGCGGAGCGTGAAGAAAACGAGGCTGCCGTAGAGAGCAAGCGGCAAAATCTGCTTCGACGAGAGCTGGCATGGCTACGTCGTGGAGCAAAAGCGCGTACCACCAAGCAAAAGGCGCGTGTGCAGCGTGCGGAGGAGTTACGTGATAAAGCCGTAGATGGACCTGCTGCCAAAATGGAAATGGCACTCGGGGCCAGCCGTCTCGGCAAAAAAGTGATCGAACTGGAAAATGTTAACAAATCGTACGGTGAGCGAAAACTCATCAACGATTTCAGCTATATCGTCCTGCCGGGTGACCGTGTTGGGATTATCGGGCCAAACGGAAGCGGAAAAACGACGCTCCTGAACATGCTCGCAGGAAGAATTCAACCGGATAGTGGGTCCTTGGAGATTGGGACGACCGTTAAAATCGCCTACTACACGCAGGATAGTGTCGAGATGAATGAAAAGCTGCGCGTTATCGAATATGTAAAGGAAGCAGCAGAGGTGATACAGACGAGCAACGGCGAGTCGATTACTGCTTCGCAAATGCTGGAGCGATTCCTGTTTTCGCCACATATGCAATGGACGCCGATTTCCCGCTTGTCTGGGGGAGAACGCCGACGTCTCTACCTGCTCCGAACGCTGATGGGCGAACCGAATGTCCTGTTCTTGGATGAGCCTACGAATGACTTGGATATTCAGACGCTCAGTATTTTGGAGGACTATCTCGAACAGTTCCCGGGTGCAGTCATCACGGTTTCCCATGACCGCTATTTCCTCGATCGTACAGTGGACCATTTATTTGCCTTTGAGGGTCAAGGAAGCATTCGCCATTACTTCGGCAATTACTCCGAATACCTGGAAGACAGACGTCTGGAAAAAGCAACACAGGTACAGGAATCCGAGGTTGAGACAGAAAAGGCGCAAAGTAACAGCGGGGCAAATCGTGGCAACAACCGTACGCGCAAGCTGTCCTACAAGGATCAGAAAGAATGGGATGCCATCGAGGGCAAGATCGCTGCGTTGGAAGAGCGCAGTGTCAAGCTGAAGCAGGAGATCGCCGCTTCTGGCAGTGATTACGGCAAGATCGAGAAGCTTTACGCGGAAGAGCAACAAGTGGCTGCAGATCTGGAAGCAACGATTGAGCGCTGGGCGGAACTTTCTGCGATGGTAGAGGAATTGGAGCAAGGGAAATAATTAGTGGGGTACCAATCTCTGTTTGTATAGCCAGTAATTGAGGGCTGGGAAAGCGACGCTTCCATCCTGTAGACTAGAGAAGATTACTAGAGTAGAGGAGTCGCTGTCGTTGCCTGCCTATAAGTTGGACCCGGAATGGGTGATGTCTTACTTAGAGCTGCAAGAACAAAAGCTCTCTTCCGAAGTTCATCCAGAGGATAAAGAAGCGATCATGAACAAGATCAGGGAAATGACGTTATCGATCATGTACAAGCAAGCGAGAAGATTTCTTGTCTATTTGGAATCGGATGAAGCGGAAGCAGAAAGAACAGAAAAGACTCATCTCATGTAAAGAAGACCCGCCTTCGTTTAAGAGAGGCGGGTCTTTGCATGTTTATGTTTATTGCTGTCTGATTCGAACAGGCGTACCAATGGGCACCATTTTTGCGAGAGCATTCACGTCTCGATTGTGCATACGAATACAGCCGCGGGATACATACTTGCCAATGGAGGAAGGATCGTTCGTGCCATGAATGCCATAGTGTGGCTTGCTAAGCCCCATCCAGAAGGTACCAAATACACTTAACGGACCTCCCGGATAGGAATTGGGATAAGGGACTTTGTTGATGATGGTAAAATCCCCTCGTGGCGTCGACGTGGCTATTTTGCCCAAGGCTACAGGATAAGAGCGAACGAGTCGGTTCCCATCGAACAAATCGAGACGTAACTTCGCAATCGAAATGCGGATGTTGTAGGACGGCAGCTTCTTCACCTCCCCCACATACGGTACGAAATGCCGCTGTTACTATCTTATGATAATCAACAGAATGGGTACCTTTCCCATCATCATTAATGTAGTTTGAAATTTAACGAAAATGTATCCGGATAGCGCAGACCGTCACGATAGAACAAGGTTCTCACCCAGACGTACATCCGTAGCGGAATGGAAGGAAAGACGATGGCCAGCTTACCTTCTTCCAAGACAGGCAAATCGAGTGGGGATTGAATTTCATAAGGGACGCCCTCTTGATCCAGCAACGTCTTGTAATGTTGGGCCTCGCTCCAGCTTACAGGATAATAAAATGATCTCTCCATCCGTTTCCAACACCTTTCCAGGTTTCACTGCTTCTCATTGTATGCAAAACATTTGAGATAAAAAAAGAAACAAACGCCACTGGCATTGTAAAATAGGCAATTTTGCTGATTTTTCAAAAGTGTCGGCTGGGCAAAAAACGTCATGATTTTCACAGGAAATGCGTGTAAAGTGGAAGTAACCACAAACTGGAGGAACGCGGGTATGAACCAGACACACTTGCACTTTAACATGCAAATTGGTAGAAAAAAGCCAGTGAGTGTAAACAATACAGAAACGGCCTGTCCTTTTTGTGATCGAAACAGCCTCACAGACGTCTTGGAGCAGCGTGGCTCGATGATCTGGTTAATGAACAAATTTCCTGTCCTTGAGGATACGCATCAAACCGTGCTGATTGAGTCGGATGAATGCGAAGGAGACTGGTCTGTCTATTCCAAGGAACATGTAAGAGCATTGCTGGCATTTGGGGTAGAAAAGTGGCTGGAAATGGAGCAAAGCCATTCGTTTCGTTCCGTTCTGTTCTTCAAAAACCACGGCCCGTATTCTGGGGGAAGCATCCGTCATCCGCACATGCAAATCGTTGGATTAAAAGACTACAACTATCTTGATCAAGTAAAAGACAGTGATTTTATTGGAATCACTATCGAGAGGGAGGCGGGGATCGAGTGCAATCTGTCTACGCATCCTCGTGCAGGATTTTTTGAATACAATATCATTCTGTCAGATTTGGATCGATTACCGAAAATGGCAGACTACTTACAAATTTTAGCACATTGGATACTGACTCATGTCAATCCGCGCAATCAAAGCTACAACTTTTTCTTTTATCATTGGGGAGAAAAGCTGATCGCGAAAGTGGTTCCCAGGTTTGTTACCTCTCCACTTTACGTAGGCTATTCCATTCCGCAGGTCGCCAATAACTTAGAAGAGATGGTCGCTGAAATACAACGACGTTACTTCTAGCCATAGAAAGGGTGCTTACGCTTTGACGTATTCGATCACGACAAGAAGAAAACTCACCGCAGATGAACTGGCACATGTTAAAGAATTGGTTGCGATTTGTAATGAGCATGATGGGATTGATCTCAAAGTAAACCAAGGTATGCTGGAAAAGCGATCGGGCGAGCATAAAGAAGATTTTGTCTGTTATGCGGATGGAAAGCTGGTCGGATTTCTGGGGCTTTACGTGTTTCACAGCGGTGAGGCAGAAGTGAGTGGAATGGTCCATCCCGACTACAGAAGAAAAGGCATATTCTCTGCGCTGCAAGCAAAAGCGGCTGAGGAATGCAGACGAAGAGGCATTCCGTCACAGCTTTTTATTGTCCAGCGAGATTCGCAAGGCGGCAAGTCATACATGGGACAGATCGGTGGAGATTATCAATTCTCAGAATATCGGATGGAATTGGGCGCAAAGCAAAGAGTAAATCCCTTGAGAAATGTACAGCTTCGACCCGAGATTGCGGATGATTTTGAAACATTGATTTGGCTGGATGTCCATGGCTTTCAATTGGAGGAAGAACGCGCAAGGGAAATGTCCAAGAGTATGGCAGGGGATCCGAAGTCCAGTACACAACTGATGATCGTTGACGATCAGGCGATTGGCAAAATTAGTGTCAAAAAGAATGACGGCAAGGCGTTTATTTATGGATTTTGTGTCCACCCAGATTACCAAGGGAAAGGATATGGACGTCAGGCTTTGGTGCAAACGATCGAGATACTTGTGGAAGAAGGGTATCCTCACGTATCGCTAGAGGTAGCCTGTGAAAACAGCAATGCTTTGGGGCTGTATGAATCATGCGGCTTTTTTGTAAAGTCGGCTAATGATTACTACAAGCTGGTGTTGTAGCGGGCAAACTGCTTTTGACCTCCTCTCAGGTTGGAAAACGAACCAGGTTACGTGCTACGATAGCAGTGAAGGAAAAAGGAGTGACTGAATATGAAACTGTTGTCCATCGAACCGACGCCGAGTCCAAACGTCATGAAGCTGAATGTAGACGAGCGTTTGCCGGATGGGGTCCAACATGTCTATACAAAGAAAGAAGCGAGTAAAGCACCAGAACTAATGAATAAGTTGCTTGCGATCGAAGGAGTTACCTCCATTTTTCATACCGCAGATTTTCTCGCGCTGGAGCGTAAATCCAATGCAGACTGGCAGCGTATTTTGACGGTCGCCCGCGAAGTCCTGCAAGTGGGCGGAGGTGCGGCTGTTCCTGACATGTCAGCAGAGGAAGCAGGGGCATTCGGAGAGGCGCAGGTGTATATTCAAATGTTCCGCGGTGTACCCATGCAGGTTAAGGTGACAATGGGAACGGAACAGATTCGTGCAGCGCTGCCAGAGCGTTTTGGACAGGCTGCCGTGCGTGCAGGCTCAGCGTCACCGAACCTCATCATGGAGCGCAAATGGGTCGAGCATGGCGTACGCTACGGCGATTTGCGCGAGATCGGTGAAGAGGTAGCATTGGAAGTCGATGCCTCGTATCCGGAGAGCCGTGTGGAAGAAATCGTTCAACAGGCTATGGCCCTCGGTCCTGGGGAAACGCCAGAGCCAGTCGTGCGTGAAAAGAAAGTCGTTACACTCGTGATGCTCGATGATCCGGATTGGCAAAAAAGATATGAAGCACTGGATCGAATGGAGCCTAGCGAAGAGGATTTACCCGTGTTGGAAAAAGCACTGCGCGATGTGAAGCCATCGATTCGCAGACTGGCAGTTGTTTATTTGGGCATGATCGGCGGCGATGACGTTTTCCCGTTGTTATTTGAAGCGCTCAAGGATGATTCTGTTTCTGTAAGACGGACTGCGGGAGATACCTTGTCTGATTTGGGTGACACGCGCGCGATTCTTCCGATGTGTGAAGCGTTGCAGGACAAGAACAAGCTGGTACGCTGGCGCGCTGCTCGCTATCTATTTGAGGTAGGGGATGACACCGCCTTGGAAGCGTTGCGTGCCGCACAGAACGATCCTGAGTTCGAAGTCAGCTTGCAAGTGCAGATGGCCGTACAACGGATTGAAAGTGGAGAGGCGGCTAGCGGTACAGTTTGGCAGCAAATGACGCGCCGAAACGATTAACGCGATTTTTCAAGAAGAAGAAAGCCCTCTATCAAGCAGTGACTTCCGAGTGGGAGGGCTGGTATAGAGGGCTTCTTTGTCGAGGTTACAGTTGCTGGATATACGACGAGCAGCGGGGCATACTGCTTCAGAGAGATCGGAAAACAAATGGATGGATCAGGTAAATATTGGTATCAGGCAGTATAAAAATAGACACAGTTCAATAATGGTTGACTTCCACCTTATCCATCCCTTAGACTAGGATAGGGTTTAGCTTATGTATTCAACATCGCTAGTGCGTAGGGGAGATTGTGTATGACAACCAATCACTATGACGTTGTTATTGTAGGTGCAGGACTTGCTGGTCTTTCCAGTGCCGCCTACTTGTCGTCGAAAGGCAAAAAAGTAGCAGTTTTGGAGCGCGGTCAATTGGGTGGACGTGCCGTTACACTGAAGATCAAAGGATTCAACTTCAACTTCGGTGCCCATGCCATTTATGCTCGCGATAGCTCCGTTTTGAGAACGTTTGAAAAAGAATTGGGACTGAACATCGATTGGCAAGATTTCAATCCGACAAAAGCTAAGTACGATATTGGTAGCGATCTGACTGCGGTTCCGGCCAATGTACAAGGTCTCTTCCAAACGAAGCTCTTAAAGGGTATGGACAAAGTATTGTTCACCTTTGAGATTTTGAAAACGATGCTTAAAATGGAAAAAGGTCATCCACATATGTCGATTCAAAAGTGGATGGAGAAAAAGCAAGTCAACGAAGATGTACAAGAAATGATGTTAACGCTTGCTTCTTCCAATTTCTTTACTCGTGAACCTGAGAAGATTCCTTCTGACGTATTCTTTTCTTACTACAGCCGTTTGTTTACCACAAATAAACCGGTAGCCTATATCGGTGGCGGTTGGCAGGCGTTGATCAATGAATTCGTGCGCGTGATTGAAGCAAATCAGGGCACCATTCTGATCAAAACCAAAGTAGAAAAGTTCCAAGTAGAGAATGATCGTGTAGTTGGAGTGGTGACACCGGAGGGCGAATTTACGGCTGACGAATTTATTTGCTGTATTCCGCCGAAGGAGATGGCGAAAGTCTTCACGGAGACTCGCCTTGAGCATGCGATTGCACAACATGCTGAATACGAGCCAACAGTCGTCATGGTGTATGACATTGGCTTGAAAGAGCGGATCGACGTACCGTTCTCCTACATCTACGACAAAGCAAACAATATTTTCATTACCGATATCTCGTATTATGACCGTACTTGTGTTCCTGAAGGCGGGCAGTTGCTGCAGGCGACCGCTTACATGCGTCAGGATGAAGTAGGGAACAAGGAAGCGGCTGATATCCGTAAGCAAGAGATTGAGAATTTGTATGACAAGCATTTCCCAGGCTGGCGTGAACAATTGGTTGTTCCGCGTGTGTCTGCTCGTGCAGTTGTACAGGAGATCAAATGGACGATGAATCAGAAGCCAATGCCTACTTTCCTTCCGGATTACCGCAACCTGTTCTTTGCAGGTGACTGGTGTGAAGGACAAGGCCAGCTGTCTGAACTGTCTTTCTCTAGCGCAATGAACGTTTCCAAGCTGATCTTGGAAAAAGAATAAGTCGATGACGAGCGGGTATTCCTTATAGAAGGGAATGCCCGCCTGTTTTTTCTCGTGAAAAAAAAGCCCGCCAATGATTCTGGCAGGCAGATGAATTACGCTTGGGCAGTGTAAGTGTGATAGACCAAATGTCCGATTTTCGCCATGACTTCGGCGGCCTCCTTTTGCTCAAGGCCCTTATTCAGGATGGACAGCGTGACAGCATGAGAACCGGTGTAGAGGATGCCTACATCATGCGTGATTTTGGTCACAGACCCAGTCTTGTTGGCGAATTCCCATTTCGGTATCATCCCGATAACTTCACCGTCTGGATCAGGCAAAAGGAAGGGGATGCGGTCACGGTGCTGCTGAGCCTTCAAGATGGCAATCATTTTCAAACAGCTGTCGTAGGAGATCACTTTTCCTGTTGCCAAGTATCGAAGGTGACTGCCCATATCCTTTGCCGTCACTTCATTGTAGCCTTCCAATTCGGCTGGTACGACCATGAGCTTGTTGTAGAAGTGGCTGTTTGTCATCCCGGTCTTTTGCATGGCGTTGCGGATGCTTTCTGTCCCTACGAGATCGATCAACATGTTCGTAGCCGTATTGTCACTTTGGATGATCATCAGAGTAACCAGATCGTGAATCGTAAATTCAGTGCCGGGAGTCATATGCTGAAGAACACCTGCGCCACCTACGAGATCCTCTGCCCGCAGCTTGATCTTGTCCTCTAATGCCAGTTTGCCTGCGTACGCTTCGGCAAATACGGCTGTCATAATCGGGACCTTGATCACACTCGCTGCATAAAAGCGTTGATCTTCGTTTATGGATAACGTTTCGCCGGATTGCAAATCTTCTAAAAAGATTCCCCATTCACCTCCTGCATCCTTGATCAGACTGGATATTTGGGCATAAAGACTGGATAACATGTAGACTCATCTCCTTTTGTTTCGATGTAGACAAAATTTTCTCAAGATAATATTATTTAGTCATGCTCCTAACAATCAAGAAGAATTATTCCGAATATGGGGGTTTTGCTGTGCATAAGTGGAAGAAACTATCATTTTGTGCTGTTCTACTAACGAGTTTAGCGTTTGCTGGTTGTGGAACACCGCAAGCAGGCACCACGGGGGAGACGACAGGTGCGAAGCAGGAGCAGACGAGCGCCCCCCAAACGATGCAGGTGAACCTGAATTCTGGTGAGCCGAGCACGATCGACCCTGGACTGGCAGAAGATATCCCTTCGATGTCTGTTGCCCGTGCAGCATTTGATGGCCTCCTGCGCTTGAATGAAAAAGGCGAGCTGAAAGAGGCGGTCGCAGAGAAGTATGAGGTATCCCCTGATGGTCTCACGTACACCTTCCATCTGCGGGATTCCAAATGGACCAATGGCGATGCAGTTACAGCTCATGACTTCGAGTATGCATGGAAACGGGTTCTCGATCCCAAAACCGCTTCCGGCTACGCGTACCAGATGTACTATTTGAAAAATGGGCAAGCCTTCAACGCCAACAAGGCCAAAGCCAAAGATGTCGGCGTAAAGGCTACAGACGACAAAACCTTGGTCGTGACGCTGGAAAACCCGGCACCGTTTTTCCCGGAACTGGTTGCGTCTGTCACCTATTTCCCGGTCAACAAAAAAGCGGTAGAGGGTAACAAAGAATGGGCTGCCAAGCCAGAGACGTACATTACGAACGGTCCATTCAGCTTGAAAAATTGGGAGCACAAATCAAAGATCGAATTTGAAAAGAACGATTCTTACTGGGACAAGGACGCTGTCAAATTGTCCAAGCTGACCTTTAACATGATTGAGGATGCCAATACGGAGCTGTCGATGTTTGAAAAAGGGGATCTGGATTGGGCAGGCTCACCACTGGGCGATTTGCCGCTTGATGCGCTGGATGCTCTGAAAGAATCCGGAAAGATGCAAGCTCAAGCGACAGCAGGTACGTACTGGTACATTTTCAATACGACGCAAAAGCCGTTTGACAACAAAAAAATTCGTCAGGCATTCGCTACGGCCGTCAATCGTCAGGAAATCTCCGATAATGTCGTACCATACAAGAGTACGCCAGCGACGGGTATTCTCCCGCCAACCATGGCACTTACACCAGAGGGCTTCATCAAAGACGGCGATGTAGAGACGGCGAAAAAGCTCTTGGCAGAAGGCATGAAAGAAGCGGGTATGACAGAGTTGCCACCGATCACGATTGCATACAATACGTCAGAGGTCAATTCGCGCATTGCGACAGTCATTCAGGATCAATGGCGCAAAGCATTTGGCATCGAAGTGAAACTGGTTAACAAAGAGAACAAGGTTCACCGCGAAGACATGAAGCAAGGGAACTTCACAATCGGTCGTGGTAGCTGGATTGGCGACTTCAACGATCCGATCAACTTCCTGGAAGTCTTCAAGGGTGGACTCAATACATCGAAATGGGAAAACAAGGAGTTCCTCGATCTGCTCGCTCAGTCTGCCAAAGAAGGGGATGTAGCGAAGCGTAAGGAAATCCTCAAGAAAGCAGAACAAATCGTCATGGATGAAATGCCGGCGTTGCCGATCTACTATTTCACCTATGCGTGGGTGAAGCAGGATAGCGTAAAAGATGTTGTGGTAGATGCGCTCGGGTTCATCGACTTCAAGTACGCATCCAATCAAAAGTAATCAAGAGTCTATGAGGGAGTGACTGGCGTGCGTCCGATCATTGGTGTGGCATGTACGAAAATGTATTTTCCGAAAAACGATCTCGACCAGTTTTTCTATGTAGGTTCAGGCTATGTAAACGGAATTGCTCGCAGTGGCGGTACTCCATTGATTTTGCCACTGTTGACGATTCAGGATGCTCCATTTCGTGAGATGATCGAATCACTGGACGGCTTGATTTTGTCCGGTGGTGAAGATCCTTCTCCGCATTTGTACGGGGAAGACCCGCTGCAAGGACTGGGCGATATCAATTACGAGAGAGACATCACCGAGCTTGAGATTATCAAGTATGCGCTGGAGCTGAAAAAGCCGATCCTGGGCATTTGTCGCGGGATGCAAATTTTGAATGTGGCGTGTGGCGGCACCCTCATTCAGGATATTCCGAGTCAAGTACCAGGAGCATTCCAGCATGCACAGAAGGGATCACGGCAATACGGGGCGCACAAGATTACGCTGCAGCCTGGCTTTGTAGCGGATGCCCTCGGGAAGACAGAGGTGCTTGTGAACACCTCTCACCACCAAGCAGTCAAAGACATAGCACCGGGCTTCAAAGTCACAGGATGCGCGGCTGACGGTGTGATCGAGGCGATGGAAAGCCTCGACGGGCTACATGTAGGCGTACAGTGGCATCCAGAGCGGATGTGGGCACACGACGACGACATGTTAAAGATTGCCGAGGCATTTGTTGCCCGGGTAAAGCAGCATAAGCTGCAAGCGGCTAAATAGAATAGATATGAGAGAACCGTTCTGGGATTGCCCAGAGCGGTTTTTTTGCATAAAGGAGGGCTTCTTTTTCTAGCAAAAAAGGGCGTTTCAACCATATTCCTTGCCACTTTATCTCCATAGTCTGTTGAAGAATACTTTTGGAGAAAGGAGGGCGGCATCTTGCGCATTCTGGTTATTGCTCCGGAGCAGCTACCGATTCCTCCCATTACGGGAGGCTCTGTTGAAACTTGCATTTACAATATTTTTCGGCGTATGGCGAGTCATGATTCCGTTACGATTATCAGTCGTGCTCACCCCAGACTGCCCGCAGTATCGTCATCTGGCAGGCTGAAAATCATCCGAATTCCGCAAAGAAACCGTTCATCCTATATTCGTGCTGCCTTGAGACGGGTAAGGGGACAATCCTTTGACATCATCCAGATTGAGAACAGACCCACATTCGTCCCCATTGTGCGAGCTGCTTTTCCCCGAACCCCGATTGTCCTGTCACTCCATTCTTTAACATTCATGTCCCAGCTTTCCCGTTCGAGAGTGAATGCCATTCTCTCGCAGGTACGAGGAGTGACCTCCGTCGTTTCCTTTGTTTCTCAGACGATGCGTAAGCGGTATCCTCGACATGCTTATAAGTTCAAAACCGCCATACTCGGTGTAAATACGAGCAAGTTCCGCCCCAGGACCCTCGCCTACAAGCAGGCGCTGCGGAGAAGATGGGGTGTCGGCAACAGGTACAATGTTCTGTTCGTAGGCAGGATCGTACCGATGAAGGGGCTTCACACACTTGTACGTGCCGTCGCGATATTGAAAAAGCGATATCCCAGAATGGGAATCGTCGCTGTCGGTGCGTCGTGGCCGGGAGTGAGCAAGCAAACGGCCTATATGCGTAAGGTACGTCAGTTGTCGCAAAGGCTCAACGTTCCGATTCGATTTACGGGCTATTTGCCGCCGTCCCAAATCCACAAGATGTATCATTTGGGGGATGTCTTCGCCTGTCCGACACAGTATCGGGAAGGCTTTGCGACAGTCAATTCAGAAGCGATGGCTTCCGGTATCCCTGTGATTGCCTCAAGAAGAGGAGGAATTTCCGAAGTCGTGAACAGTGGCAGTAGTGGACTGCTCGTACGGAATTATCTCAGTCCGCGAGCGTTTGCTCATGCTATTGCAAGAGTGAAGTCATCTCCTGGCTTAGCCAGAAGACTTGCCTATGGCGGTAGACAGCGAGTGAAAGCGCGATTCAGTTGGTACAATACCGTAGCCAAATTAAGAGGGCAGTACAGAGCGATCAGAAGCGGGAGAAAAATATGAAGGTGATGGTCACAGGTGGAGCCGGTTTCATTGGCTCCCATATCGTGCATTTACTTGTCTCAATGGGCATTGAGACAATCGTGATAGATAACTTTAGTACCGGACGCCTAGACCATCTTCCGGAAGGGATCAAGTATTACAAGGCCAATATCGTATCCATCAAAATCAGGGAAATATTCGCCGTGGAGAAACCAGAAATGGTCATTCATCAAGCGGCACAGGTAGATGTCCAAAAATCCGTTGCCGATCCATTTGGAGATGCGATGCAAAATTTGTTGGGGACCATCAACGTGTTGACCTGTTGCCGTGATTATGGAGTCGAGAAGATCATCTATGCTTCGTCCTGTGCTGTTTATGGAGAAACCCATACTATCAGTATTACAGAAGCCCACCCGATCCAGCCATTATCCTTCTATGGCTTATCGAAGTACAACGGCGAACAGTATGTCCGATTGTTTCAGCAAGTGTATGGTTTGCGTTATACCATTCTTCGCTATGCCAATGTGTACGGTCCAAGGCAAAGCAGTAATGGGGAAGGAGCGGTTATTCCGGTATTTATCACCAAGCTGTTGGCAGGAGAATCCCCAGTCATTTATGGAGAAGGTGTCCAAACGCGGGATTTTGTGTTTGTAACAGATGTGGCGCGTGCTAATTTTCTCGCCCTTCAACGAGGGGATAATACAACTGTAAACATTGGAACGAACAATAAAGCAAGCATCAATGAGCTGTACCAGATGATTGCCAATGCCCTGTCTTCCCCATTGCTCCCCGTTCATCAGCCTATGAAAAAGGGAGATCTTCTGTTCAGTTGCTTGCAGTGTGATCATGCAAATGAAGTCTTGGAATGGCAGCCCGGCATTGGATTAGAAGAAGGGCTCGGATCTACCATCAGATTTTACAAAGAAAGACGATAATTCATGACATCCCTACACAAAAACCTCGCGTATCGCAACAAATACGTGGGGTTTTTCAGTGTTAGCGTGGTGAAACAAGGATAAATGACAGGCAGAATCGAACTTCACGTAAGAAATGAATTTCGACATTCTGGCATCCCCAGTAAACTTGGTTTAGAGGTGAGAGAAATGTTACAAGTCGGAACGACCGCGCCGGTCTTTAGGGCGACCAGCACAAAAGGACCCATAGATCTCCAAGAACATATCGGCAGAGAAAATATCGTCCTCATTTTCTATCCGGGAGATGATACCCCGATTTGTACGAAGCAGCTGTGTGCTGTTCAGGATCACTACACCAAAATCGAGAAAGCAGATACAGTTGTTTTCGGTGTCAATCCAGGTCGGATGGACAAGAAGCGCTCGTTCGCAGAAAAGTTTCGCTATGAATTTCCATTGATCATGGATGAAGATGAAGCCATTCGCAAAGCGTACGATGTCGGAAAGGTTCTCGGTTTGTTTTTCCAGCAACGCATTGTGTACATCATCGGAAAAAACGGAAAAATTTTATATGCCAAAAAAGGGAACCCGCCGGTGTCTGAGCTGCTACAGGTAATTGAAAACCAAGCCTAGGACGTTCTTGCTTGCGTCGATCGAAGAAAACAGGGATAATAGAAATGAGAATGTATGTTTGGTGGGTATCCCTATGAAAAAAATTCTTCACTTGGATATTGACGCATTTTTCGCGAGTGTAGAGCAGCTGGATCGCCCGGAATTGCGCGGGAAGCCAGTCATTGTTGGCGGAACCGGCAATCGCGGTGTTGTATCGACCTGCAGCTACGAGGCACGCAAATACGGTGTACGCTCTGCTATGCCTGTAGCCATGGCGAGGAAAAAATGTCCGCAAGGCTTTTATTTGCCGGTCCGTTATAGCCGATACATCGAAAAGTCTGCGGAAGTCAGACAGATTTTTACCTCATATACAGAGCGCTATCAGACGGTGGGGCTAGATGAGGCTTATTTAGATGTTTCCCATTATGACAATGCAGTTCCCATCGCGCGCGATATTAAGAGACGGATCAAACGAGAGACGGGACTTACCTGTAGCATTGGGCTTTCCTATAATATGTCGTTAGCCAAGATTGCCAGTGACCTGAAAAAGCCGGACGCCTTCGTGATCATCAGACCGGAGCAAGCATTGGATGTGCTGAGGTTACTACCGATCGGTACCTTGCATGGAGTCGGCAAAAAATCGCAGGAGCTTCTCGCCAAGAAAGGCATCGAAACAGTAGAAGATTTTTGGCGGCTTACGCTCGACGAAGCAACCACTTTATTCGGCAAGTTCGGTCGCTCCCTTTATTACCGTGCAAGAGGGGAGGACAATCGCGAAATCGAAATGGATCGTGCCCCGAAATCACTAAGCCGTGAAACGACGCTACCCTTCGACTTATTCGACAGGGAAGTAATTGCTCCGATCGCCACCTCACTATTGCGCGAGGTCGAAGAGGACATCCGTGAAGAAGGGGTCGAGCCACAGACGATTACGCTGAAAATCAAGTACACAGATTTTACCCAACGGACCAAGCAGCACAAGGCTGTGGCTGGCGCCAACTGGCAGGAGCTGTTGGACGATTTGCTTGACGCCTTTGATTACGCAGCTGGTGTTCGACTGGTGGGAGTAGGTTTTTCTAATTTTGCCGAGCAACAAGGGGAGAGGTACGAACAACTCTCGATGTTTTCCTGGAAGCTTGGGAAGTAAGGAGGGTGAGCGGTGGAGACAGAGAATCCCTTTCATTGCTGTGCGACCTGTATTCATTTTCGCGTGGAGAAAGGAACGGGAGGAGTCAGCTATCGTTGTTCTCGTCTTACCTATGAGACGCGTCCTGACTATCGATTCCAATGCTGGACCCCGACGGAGAGGGTCAAGCGTTTGATGGAAGCACGGAAAAGCCAACCATAGGCACAAAAAGCGGCACCCCCTTCGTCAGAATCGACAGAGGGGGTGCCTTTTCGTTTAAGTAGTAAGGTCGAGCACCATCACTTCTTCCGGTCCATCCATCTCGCCATTTGAGAAAAAGCCGAGCGACTCATACAGCTTGCGAGCTGGCTCGTTTTCAGGGTGGATGCTCAAGTAAAGGCGGACACAATTGTAGCGTCTAGATATATCTTCTATAAGTAAGCGCAGGAACTTTTTTGCGTAGCCTTTCCCCTGATGGCTGGCATCAATCATAAAACGATCCAGCCAAATTCGGCCATTCTCTACCTCGATTCCGTGCATGGCATAACCGACAGCGATGTCCTTGTCATACAGACCGCATGATATCCATTCCGGTTCGAATCCCGATTGGGCGATGGAAAAAGCGTTGCTCTCGATGAAGGAGAGCTGACCTTCCGTTACAGTCAAACAGGCAATTTGGCGCCAATTTTCTTTCGTAATTTCACGAATAGACAAACTCAAAGTTTCATCTCGCTTTCATTCGTAGAGAATCGGGATGCTCTTTTTGCTATCAACTGCAAGAACAGTAGAATTCCAAAGCCAAGGATGGCCGCTGCAACAATAAGGAGGGCAGAGGACACAGGCAGTAAATCCGTCAGTATCCCGCCAGCCAGTGGACCTGCAACCATTCCGATTCCGTGGAACATATTAAAGAGTGAATAAGCCGTCCCGTATGCGCCGCTTCCACCCTGGTCAATAATGGCTCCCAACGTCGCCAGGGTTGGCGATAAGGTGAAGCCAATGCTTGCACCGACCAATGCCATCGCGATCATTGCCTGCCAGAGGGAGTCAGCCCACGCCAAGAATGGTAGGAAGACTGCCAACGTCATGATCCCGCCAAACATCAGTTTATACGGATTAAAACGACTGGAGAGTGAGCCAGCCACTGGGGCAATCAGTCCGTATGCGAGTGTCATGACCCCAAACATTAGACCAATGGTTGTCGGCGTCATGCTGAGCTTCTCAGTAAAGTATACGGGCAGAGTCGGTTCCAGCAAACAAAGGGAAATCTCAGCCAGCAAGACGATTCCTGCGATAAAGACGACCTGTGGATTGCGGATGAATCCGCCCACATTGAGCTTTTCGCTGACGGTTCGCGTCGCGTCTTCCTTCAGGAACAAGTAGACGAGCACAATATTGATCAGCGTAAAGGCTGCAGCTGCCAGGAAAGGCATACGGTGGTCACTGATTTCAAACAACCATCCACCAATTGGCGCTCCGAGCAAGGTTCCAGTCGAAATCGCAGTCAATGCCATTCCCATAACAGCTCCGCGCATTTTCGGAGGGAACAGATCGGCGAGCAAGGCTAGGGCAGTTGGCCAGGTAGCCGCAGCAGAGATACCTTGCACAAAACGGGCGGTAATCAATAAGCCCATCGTCTCAGAAAAAGCAAACAATAATGTAGAGGCGGCGAGTCCAAGCAAGCCGACCAAAAGCATGGTACGTCTGCCAACCCGATCAGAGATGGGCCCGAAAATCGGTGTAGCAATGAGCATCGCGATGGCGTAACTGCTAAACAGCACGCCCATCATGGTGGAGGAGGGCTGCAACGTTTCCGTGAAATAAGGAACAATCGGAATCAACAAGCTGTACAGAAGCATGTCGATGAACAAAATTAGGATGACAAACAAAAGACCTGTCCGTTGTTGTTTGGTCATTTGCGTGAAAATAGACATAATGTAACACCTCTCAACTATAAAAACTATTTTTGTTTTATTAGTTTTCTTGTGGAAAATGATTTCGTGGCCTTCCCATAATGAATGACCACGAGTGATATGCTACCTTTTATTCGTTGGCACCAATCCGAACAATAGGACATCGACAATGGCGGAAAGCGCCTCTGAGACAGTAATCTGGTTTTTCATGTAAAAACGCTGATCGAGTGTGGAATTGAGGGCATCGACAATCACCTTCATCATGAGTGTAACGTTCATATTGACGATTTGTCCTTCTCGAATGCCCTGCTCGATGAGTACGCGCAGTGTTTGCCAATCCTCGGATAAAGAAGCCTCGACATGGGCATATTGCTCAGGATAATACCGCTTCATCTGTTCGAGAATGCGCAAATCATAAAATTCATAGTGTGTTGGTAAAACCATCATGACGCCTTTGATTTTATCAATAAGAGACAGACTGTCGTCTGCGAGAATTTGCTCTGTTTTTTCATCGCCCTCTTCAAAGGACTGTTGAATGATTGTTTCCAGAATTTCTACCTTGGATGAGAAATGCTCGTATAGGGTACGTTTGCTAATACCCAGCCGTTTAGCCAAATCATCCATGGAAAATTTCATGCCTTTATCTCGAATCTCTTCAATAAAACCTTTCATGATCCGGTCTTTAATTGCAATCAACCCCTGACGAAACCATCGATGATAAAACTGTAAAAACAAAAACAGTTTTCTTGGTAACATCATTTTACTCAGGATCAAAGAACAATGCAAGGGGTGTCAATGCTTTTTGTTTTGCAACTGAGTGGTCGATTATGGTATAGTAGGTGCCGAAATCGCGGTTGATTGCTTCACATCATTTGGAGGTGCCCCGTGTTTTTAGAGAAGCTGATGCCTAGTCAGTTCGTCGAATCAATCCATCACATTGACATAGATCAATTGAAACGAAATAAGATCCGTGCGGTGATTACAGACTTGGACAATACGTTGGTGGAATGGGACAGGCCACATGCAACCCAAGAGGTCATCAACTGGCTTGCTCGTTTGCACGATGCAGGTATTCAGGTCACTGTTGTATCCAACAACAACAAGGAGCGTGTAGACCGCTTCTGTTCACCATTAGACCTCGGGTTTATTTGGGCGGCGAAGAAGCCGACGAATCGTGCCTTTTTGCAGGCAGTGCGGCAGATGAATGTTACCATCGCTGAGACTGTTGTCATTGGCGATCAATTGTTTACCGATGTGCTGGGAGGGAATCGACTAGGGTTTCATACGATCCTGGTTGTTCCCGTTGCCCAGACGGATGGTTTTTGGACGCGCTTTAATCGTCAGATGGAGCGTGTGGCCCTTATTTGGATGGAGAGGAAAGGAATGGTTTCGTGGAGGAGAAAAGCATGACGGAACAAATGCATGGCTCTTGTGCTGGATGTGGGATTGCCATTCAGACAGCTGACGAGAAAAAGCCTGGCTATGCACCTGAATCCGCGCTTGGCAGAAAGGTTGTTATTTGTCAGCGCTGTTATCGGATCAAGCATTATAATGAAGTAGCCCCGGTAGGAATGGGCGATGACGACTTCCTCAAAATTTTGGACGGCATCGGCTCTACGCAGGCGCTTGTTGTGATGGTTGTCGATATTTTTGATTTTCAAGGCTCCTGGCTCAGGGGGCTGCCACGCTTTGTCGGGAATAACCCGATTTTGCTCGTGGGCAACAAGGTCGATTTACTGCCAAGAAACATCAACCTGAACCGCGTACGCAACTGGATGCAGCACGAAGCGAAAGAACGCGGATTGCGCCCGGAGGATGTCGTCCTTATTAGTGCGCAAAAAGGGCTTCACATTGACGAGCTGTTAAATCGCATCGGCGAGCTGCGCAAAGGCCGCGATGTTTACATTGTAGGTGTGACCAACGTAGGGAAATCGACTATGATCAATCGCATCTTGCATGACTACGGTGCGGCTGAGCTGGAGATTACCACTTCGCCATTCCCAGGTACGACGCTGGACAAAATCGAGATTCCACTCGAGGACGGCCGCTCCATTTTCGATACACCAGGAATTATCAATCGTGATCAGATCGGACACATGGTATCCCCGTCTGACCTCCGAAAGATTACACCGACCAGCCGTATCAACTCCAAGGTATATCAGCTCGACGATGGTCAAACCCTCTTTTTGGGTGGTTTAGCTCGCATCGACTTTGTACGCGGAGAGAGACAGCCGTTGATCGTCTACGTGGATAACGACCTGTATATTCATCGGACGAAGCTGGAAAAAGCGGACGAAGTGATGGAAAAGCATCACGGAACCTTGCTGGTACCACCGACAGGGGAGGAAGCTGCGAAGGCACTTCCGCCGTTTGTGAAGCATACCTTCAAAATCAACAAGTCCACCACGACGACTGACATCGTGATTTCCGGTTTGGGCTGGGTAAGCATCCAAGGGAAGCACGAAGCCAGTATAGTCGTGCATGCACCTAAAGGAGTAAGTGTCGGGATGCGCAAAGGGCTGATCTAGCTCTACGAAAAAAGTCGAGTTAGCCTTGCCCCTTGCCATAAGCTATAGAGAGACGTCTGGGGAGGAAAAGCTCCATGATTACAAGCAAAACACAGCTGGTTGGCCTGTTTGGGCATCCAGTTTCCCACTCGCAATCACCGATGATGCACAATACGGCTTTTTCAGAGACCGGGTTGGGGTTTGCCTATGCTGCATTCGACGTTGTACCGGAAAATCTCGAAGATGCAGTCGCAGGTATTCGCGCATTAGGCTTGAAAGGGGTTAACGTCACCATCCCCCACAAGGTCGCGATCATGCCGATGCTGGATGAAATCGATCCGCTTGCGAAACGAATCGGTGCCGTTAATACGGTCGTCGCTCGTGAGGGAAGGTTGATCGGCTACAACACAGATGGCATGGGCTATGTTCGTTCGCTTGTGGAAGAGACAGGTATCGTTCTCGAAAAGCAAGTGGTAACCATGGTAGGGGCTGGAGGCGCGGCGCGTGCAGTGGCGTTTACCTTGGCTGAAAAGGGTGTAAAAGAAATACGCATCATCAATCGTTCCCGGGAAAGAGCCGCGATTTTGGCTGAGCATGTCGGGACGCTTGTACCTACGAAAATCGTAGAACAGGGTGGGGGAGCGGCTGCCATTGCAGACTCTTCGCTGTTGATCAATACGACTTCCATCGGGATGCTGCCCAACGTACAGGAAACACCAGTTCCAGCAGAGTGGCTTCATTCTGATTTAACGGTGAGCGATCTGATTTACAACCCGCTCGAAACGCGTCTGCTCAAAGAAGCGCGTGCAATCGGTGCTACGGTTCATTCCGGAATCGGCATGTTCGTGAATCAAGGAGCACTTGCTTTTGAGCTGTGGACAGGCGAACGAGCACCAACTGAGGTTATGCGCAAGGTCGTCTTGCAACAATTAAAGAAAACAACCTGATCATTCATGATTGCAGGATATAAAAGGAGGCATGCCGATGTTGACCGGCAAGCAAAAGCGCTTTTTGCGCGCAGAAGCACACCATCTCACCCCGATTTTCCAGGTAGGAAAAGGCGGCGTAAACGAAAATATGATTACCCAGATCAAAGAAGCGTTGGAAGTACGTGAATTGATCAAGGTAGCGATCTTGCAAAACAATAATGACGATAAACATCAAGTGGCAGAAGATTTGGCGGCAGGTGCAGGAGCACAACTCGTGCAGCTGATCGGCCATACGGTTGTCTTGTACAAAGAGTCCCGGGAGAACAAGACGATCAAGCTGCCATAAGCCACCTACATGCGATGAGACAGCCAATCAAGCAAGTAGGGATCATGGGGGGAACGTTCGACCCAATTCATTGTGGTCATTTGCTTGCGGCCGAACAAGCCCGAGAGCAGGCTGGATTGGATGAAGTCTGGTTTATGCCAACACACGTTCCTCCGCACAAAAAAAGAGAGAGTCTGACACTGGCGCATCACCGCTTGCAAATGGTTCAGCTTGCAGTCTCTGATCATGAGGCGTTTCGTGTGACGGATGTGGAGTTCACAAGAGAAGGTCCATCCTACACATATGACACGATGGTTCAGCTAATCAGGCAGTTCCCGGATTGCCGTTTTTCCTTTATCATGGGGGGAGATATGGTAAAAATCTTGCCCAAATGGTACCAGTACCAAGAGCTGATTCATATGGTACGCTTTATAGGTCTAGCGAGGCCTGGAACCGAACTGGACCGGGAGTCGAGCGAGAACGTCACGCTTGTGGAGATGCCTGTGTGGGACATTTCCTCCACGATGATTCGCGAGAAGGCAGCTGCCGGGAAAAGCATCCGTTATCTTGTACCTGATGCCGTGGAGTGTTATATAAAGGAGAACCGATTCTATGAAACTTTTGGATAATCGGGAAGAGCTTCTCGTCCGCGTGCGACAACAAATGCATGAAAAACGCTACAAGCACACGCTAGGGGTGGCCCAGTCAGCTCGCGAGCTGGCAGAGCGATTTGGGGCTGACCCTGACAAAGCCGAGCTCGCTGGTCTATTGCACGATTACTGTAAGTGCTGGCCTGTTGAAAAAATGTTCGAGATTCTCGTTCGCCACGATATGCCAACAGAGCTGTTGGAAGGAGAAAAAGAGCTGTGGCACGCCTTCGCTGCAGCGATTGTCATCCAAACCGATCTGGGCGTGACGGATACGGATATTCTACAAGCCGTTCGTTACCATACGACCGGTCGCGCTGGGATGTCTCTGTTAGAAAAAGTCGTCTGTGTGGCAGACTATATAGAACCGAACCGAAATTACCCTGGTGTCGATTTTATTCGCGCCAAAGCCAAGCATGACTTGGATGCCGCCTTGGCACTTGCCTTGGGAGGCACGATTCAATTTTTGATAGAGAAGCAAAAGACGGTTTTCCCGTTGACATTGACCGCATATAACGATTTGATTTCCCGCAAAGGGAGAGAAGGAGGGTTTTAATGGTTAAAACAGTAGAAGATTTGGCTCAATTGGTAGTGAAGGCAGCAGAGGACAAGAAGGCAGAGAATTTGAAGGTGCTCGATATTAAAAAGCTTTCCGTGATCGCGGACTACTTCATGATTTGCCACGGGAACAATGAACGTCAAGTACAGGCAATTGTTCGCGAAATTCGTGATCAAGCCCACAAAAATGGCTTTGACGTTCGCGGCATCGAGGGCGCAGATGAAGGTCGCTGGGTACTGGTTGATCTGGGCGATATCGTGATTCACGTATTCCATCGCGAAGATCGTGAATTCTACAACCTGGAGCGCCTGTGGAAGGATGCAGAGGAAGTTTCCTTCAGCGTGCAAGGGTAAGAACAGATGGCATATGCACACATGGCCGCTGTATATGACAGGCTGATGGCGGATACCCCTTATGACCAATGGCTCGATTGGGTCGAGCGTAATTGGGCAAAGGGAGAGAAGCCGGTGCGGGTCATAGATCTTGGCTGTGGGACGGGTACCATAGCGATCCCACTCGCCAAGCGGGGATACCGTGTCACGGGTGTGGACCTGTCCACTGAAATGCTCGCGATCGCCTATGATAAAATGAGGCAGGAGCAAGTGGATGTGTCGTGGGTCGAGCAGGATATGCGGGAGCTTTCCTTGCCTGAAGCGGATGCGGTCATCTCTTTGTGTGATTCATTGAGCTACCTGACTGAGGAGGCGGATGTGCAGGAAACGTTCAAGCGCGTTTTCGCTCATCTCGCGCCTGGTGGGAGCTTTCTGTTTGATGTGCACAGTCCGTATAAGATGCTGCACATTTTCGGAGATGAGACGTTCACACACGTAGACGATGAAGTTTCGTACATTTGGCAATGTTTTTGCGACCCGCTGCGACTGGAAGTAGAGCATCAGCTAACGTTTTTCATACGTCAGTCAAACGGATTGTTTGAGCGGATGGAGGAAGAGCATTGGCAACGGGCTTATCAGCCTGTCCAATTGATGCGCTGGCTGACAGATGCCGGTTTCACAGACATTGTCATCACGGCTGATTATTCAGATATGCCGCCACAAGAAGCAAGCGAGCGCCTATTTTTTTCAGCCCGCAAGCCGAAAAGTTTGACATGATTGGTTCGGATTGACTATAATGGCGTTATAACTACAGATTTCGACGCGTTTAAGAGGAATAGTAGGAATATGATCCGAGAATCCACAGAGAGTTGACGGATGGTGCAAGTCAACCCGGAAATATCTGAACTCACCTCCCAGCACTTGCCCCCAAGGCCATTCAAGCAATGGTTGAGTAAGGGTGAGCGGCTTGTCCCCGATACGGATGAAACAAGTGGGTGAATGCATGTCATTTGCCAATCTGGGTGGTACCGCGGGAATGTAAATAACCTCTCGTCCCTGTCGTAAGAGCGATAAGGGATGTGGGGTTTTCTTTATTTTCACCTATTTTAAGATGGGAGTGCTTTACCATGGTATTCAGTCATCGCAATGTCGAAAAGAAGTGGCAGCAATATTGGGAGCAGAACAAGACCTTCAAAACCTCCGAGGATGAGGGCAAGAAAAAGTTTTACGCACTCGACATGTTCCCGTATCCATCCGGTGCTGGACTGCACGTAGGACATCCGGAAGGCTATACGGCTACTGATATTTTGTCCCGCATGAAGCGGATGCAAGGATATAACGTTCTCCATCCAATGGGCTGGGATGCGTTTGGTTTGCCAGCCGAGCAATACGCGCTCGATACAGGAAACGATCCGGCCGAATTCACGGAGCACAATATTAACACCTTCCGTCGCCAAATCAAGTCGCTCGGGTTTTCCTACGACTGGGATCGCGAAATTAATACAACGGATCCGCATTACTACAAGTGGACACAGTGGATTTTTACGAAGCTGTATGAACACGGCTTGGCTTATATTGACGAGGTAGCTGTAAACTGGTGCCCTGCTTTGGGAACCGTATTGGCGAACGAAGAAGTCATTGACGGAAAAAGTGAGCGTGGCGGACACCCAGTAGAACGCCGCCCAATGAAGCAATGGGTCTTGAAAATTACAGCGTATGCCGAAAGACTCTTGGCTGACCTGGATGAACTGGATTGGCCAGAGAGCATCAAGGAAATGCAACGCAACTGGATCGGTCGTTCTGAAGGGGCAGAAGTAACCTTTGGTATCGAGGGTCATGACGAAAGCTTTACTGTCTTTACAACTCGTCCAGACACACTCTACGGCGCGACCTATGCGGTACTGGCTCCTGAGCACAAGCTGGTTGAGCAAATTACCGTGCCTGCTCAAAAAGAAGCAGTGGAAGCGTATCTGGAGCAAGCAAAACGCAAGAGCGATCTGGAGCGTACAGATTTGGCGAAAGAAAAGACAGGGGTATTTACCGGAGCATATGCGATCAACCCGGTAAACGGTGAGCGTCTGCCGATCTGGATTGCAGATTACGTACTGATCAGCTACGGAACAGGCTCCATCATGGCGGTTCCTGCGCATGATGAACGCGACTATGAGTTCGCGAAAACATTTGATCTGCCAATCAAGCAAGTAATTGCTGGTGGAGACATCTCCAAAGAAGCGTATGCAGGTGACGGGGAGCACATCAACTCCGGCATGCTCGATGGCTTGAACAAAGAACAGGCTATCAGCAAAATGATCGAGTGGCTGGAAGCGGAAGGCAAAGGAAATCGCAAGGTAACGTACCGTCTGCGCGACTGGCTGTTCAGCCGCCAACGCTACTGGGGTGAGCCTATTCCGATTCTCCATCTGGAAGATGGCACGATGAAGGTCGTTCCAGAATCCGAACTGCCAATCGTACTGCCAAAAACAAAAGAAATCAAGCCATCCGGTACAGGTGAATCGCCATTGGCAAACATCTCGGATTGGGTAAACACCGTCGATCCGGAAACAGGCATGAAAGCGCGCCGTGAGACCAACACCATGCCACAATGGGCGGGTAGCTGCTGGTACTTCCTGCGCTTCATCGATCCGCACAACGACAAGGCTTTGGCTGATCCTGACAAGCTGAAAGAATGGTTGCCAATCGACATTTACATTGGCGGTGCTGAGCACGCGGTACTGCATTTGCTCTACTCTCGCTTCTGGCACAAATTCCTGTACGATATCGGTGTCGTGCCGACCAAGGAACCATTCCAAAAGCTGTTCAACCAAGGAATGATCCTGGGTGAAAACAACGAGAAAATGAGTAAGTCCAAAGGCAACGTCGTAAACCCAGACGATATCATCAACAGCCATGGTGCCGACACACTGCGTATGTACGAAATGTTCATGGGACCACTGGATGCTTCCATCGCTTGGTCTACAAAAGGCTTGGATGGCGCACGTCGCTTCCTTGACCGTGTATATCGCCTGTACGTAAATGACAGCGGTCAGTTGAACGAAAAAATCATGGATACGTCCAAAGTCGCTGGCATGGAGCGCGTTTACCACCAGACCGTGAAAAAAGTAACGGAAGATTACGAGGGCCTGCGCTTCAATACAGGTATCTCCCAGCTGATGGTATTCGTAAACGATGCGTACAAAGCAGAAGTTCTGCCGAAGAAATACATGGAGGACTTCGTGAAAATGCTGTCTCCAATCGCTCCGCACTTGGGTGAAGAGCTGTGGGAAAAACTGGGCCACAGCGAGAGCCTGGCATACGAAGCATGGCCTACGTATGACGAAGCGAAGCTGGTAGAAGACGAGGTAGAAATCGTCCTGCAAATTAACGGCAAAAACAAAGAGAAACTGCTGATCGCTTCTGATTCCACCAAAGAACAAATGGAAGAGATGGCGAAAAACAACGAGATGATTAAAGAGCTGATCGAAGGAAAAACGATCGTCAAAGTCATCGCTGTTCCTGGCAAGCTGGTAAATATCGTCATTCGTTAAGGGAAGAGCTGGATGGCATAAAAGAGGAGTGGAGCCTGTGAGTGACAGGTATCCACTCCTTTTTTGTAGGTAATCCCTTCTTCTTTTCGAACTAATGAGGCTGATTGCTCAAAAAACGTGCCACGTGCTCCTGATCCTCAACAAATTTTGCCTGTGTACGACGAAATACTTGAGCGAAAAGACCAGGAATACCATCTTGCAAAGGTATGAGACCTTCGCCAGTGATTCCACCGGGTACGCAGACCCTTTTTTGCAGCGTAGGGAGAGTAAATGCCTCTTCACGCAAAAGATCAGCGATTCCAATTAACATTTGCGTGGTCATGTATGTAGCCGCTTCTTCCGAAATACCGGTTTCCTCAACAGCCTCATGAATCATCTGCTGCAAAATGTAGCTAATAAAGGCGGGACCGCAACTGGCAATGTCAGAGGTAATTCGTAAAAAAGGCTCTGAAATCTCAATAGGAGTGCTGATGTGAGCAAACAGATTATGAACAAAATGACGCTGCTCCTGCTGGATACGCGCTCCAAATTCACAAAGGCTGACGCCACTCTTTACTGCATTCGTAATAGAAGGAACTACTCTGGCGACTGGGCATGGGACTTGAGACTCCAAATGGGCAAGCTTGATTGGGCTGGTGATCGTAATCAACAGATGATCTGGTGTTAACACAGAAGTAATTTGTTCGAGCAGTACACTATATTCCAGTGGTTTGACGCACAGCATGATCGTCGTAGCTTCTCTGGCCAAATCCGCATTGCTTCCTGCGACAATGAGCCCGGGATGTTTTTCTGCCAGTAGATGTGCTTTCGCAGGGGTCCGGTTACTGATCATGACCTGACCGGGAGACAAGGCTTTGGCTGACAGCAAAGATTCGATCAAGATACTGCCCATGCTGCCCGTACCAATGAATCCAATTTTATCCATGGGCATACCTCCCTCCAATATTCTTTTCCCATTCTATGTGGGAGTGAGTATGAACATGACCGGATGATCAGGCACTCATTGAACCACGAGCCGGTCCTTTATGCGACTGTACATTTTCTCACCGATACCCTCGATCTGTTTTAAATCATCAGCTGAACGAAATGGCCCTTGCTTTGTTCGGTAGTCTACGATTGCCTTCGCACGAGCTTCTCCAATTCCTGGAAGAATCATGAGCTCTTCGACTGTTGCCGAGTTGAGATTAATGGCTGTGGAGCCACCAGTGTCGGAGGAGGGGGTGGCAGGCTGTACAAGTCCAAGGGATGTGGGGGCAGAAACAGGCGAGCTCGTCCCTTTCTTCGGGATGACAAGGGCAGCTCCGTCTGTGAGAGGCTGAGCCAAGTTGATCTGGACAATGTCTGCATCAGGCAGCGCTCCTCCTGCCTTTTCGATGGCGTTTGCGACACGCATACCAGGCTCAAACTGGTACAAGCCAGGATTCTTTACTTGTCCTTTTACATCGACATAGAGAGGAAGGGGGAGGGGCTCCTTATCTTGTTCTTTTGGTGATGTAGATTTTACAGGCTTGCTAGCATGAGTAACTGTTGAAGAATTCGCTTGATCTTTTGATTCTGGATTCGAAGCTGCATAAGCAGGAGTGTGCAGCGGTAGTTCGTCAGTCTTATGCGATTGGTCGCGTTGATAAAGCCAAAAGCTAGCAGCCACAAACACTACAGCTGCCGTTAGTAAAATAACACGTCGATATCGTTCCCACCATTCCAGCACCATAACAAAAACCCTCCCTTGCTTCACGTAGCCATACGCTGTAGAGAGAACTTGTTCTCTATCCACGATGCTAAGAAAAGTAAGGGAGGGTCTGCAAATATATTTATACTGTTTTCGCTGTTAGCCGATATGCAGCAGCGAATTTTTTTTGCGGCGAATGTCTACATTCGGGCTAACATAAGGCTCGAAATTATGCTTTTGCTCGATGAAGATTTGATGCCACAGCATGAAGACCAGAATGGTCCAGATTTTGCGGCTGTAATCCGCATTCCCTTCGCGGTGTTCGTCGAGCATGTACAGTACATAGGCCTTATTGATCAAATTATCGACCTTGGATTCGAAAATGATCTCTTTTGCCCACTTGTAAAATTCATTTTTGAGCCAATGACGAGTCGGAACAGGGAAGCCCAGTTTCTTTCTCGATTGGATCTCAGGTGGCAGGAAGTCTTTCATCGCTTCACGGAGCACATGCTTGGTCGTGCCGTTCGCAATTTTGTACTTCGTTGGAATGGTAGCCGCGAATTCAAATACCTTCAGATCAATGAAAGGCACGCGCAGCTCCAACGAATTGGCCATCGTCATCTTGTCAGCCTTCATCAAAATGTTGCCTCTCAGCCAAGTGTGAATGTCCAAGTACTGCATCTTGGTCACATCGTCATATTCAGAAGCGCGTTTGTAAATCTCTTCTGTAATGGAGAATGGAGATACATACGACTCAGAGCGAGTAATATCTTCCATGACGACACGCTTTTTCATCTCTTCGCTGAAAATCAGCGCGTTTCCGAAGAAGCGTTGCTCGACCGTTTTGGATCCACGGATGAGGAAGTTTTTCCCTTTTACTTGATCAGGGAGGCGTTCTGCCATATATCCAATGGATTGACGCATCCAGCCAGGCATGCCGGAAAACATTTTGAGAGAGCTAGGTTCTCTGTAAATGTTGTAGCCGCCGAAAAATTCATCTGCACCTTCACCAGACAATACAACGGTTACGTGTTCGCTCGCCATTTGCGCTACGAAATAGAGCAGGATGGCGGACGGGTCAGCAACTGGTTCGTCCTGATGCCAGATGAGCCTCGGTAACTCTTCCATGTATTGCTGTGCATTGATCACACGCTCGAAATGCTCTGATCCCAAATAGGCAGCGGTTCGCTTGGCATAATCCAGTTCACTGTACCCAGGAATATCTGAACCGACAGAGAATGATTTGACTGGTTCAAATGTGCGCAGCATACCAACGATACTGCTAGAGTCAACGCCACTGGATAAGAAGGCACCACGAGAAACTTCGCTAATCCGATGCTTGTCTACAGATTCGAGCATGACACTGCGCGTACCCTCAACAAAATAGGAGAATGGCTTGCTTTCATCTGGCTTGAACTCTACATCCCAGTACCGCTCCAGCTTGATCTGGTCGTTTTCGATGATGAACGAGTGAGCAGGCGGAATACGGTAAATACCAGCAAACATCGTCTCAGGATCAGGTACATATTGGAACGTCAAATAGTGATAAAAAGCGGTTGGATTCACTTCACGTGTGAATCCAGGCAGCTCCAGCAGGCTTTTAATCTCGCTGGCAACGCCGATGGAATCATTCGTTTCCACATAGTAGAGCGGCTTGATTCCAAAATGGTCGCGTGCTCCAAACATGCGTTTTTTACGGGAGTCGTAGATGGTAAAGCCAAACATCCCGCGCAAATGCTTAGGTGCATCCGTTCCTACCTCCTCATAAAGGTGGAGGATGGTTTCAATATCAGAATCGGTATGGAAAACGTGACCGATGTCCTTTAACCATTGTTGTAACTCTTTGTAATTGTAGACTTCACCGTTACCAATAATCCAGATGTCACGTGTTTCGTTAAACAGCGGTTGATGCCCGCCTTCCACGTCAATGATGCTTAAACGACGAAAGCCCAGGGCGATGTTGTCTTCGAGGTGAAAACCATCGTCATCTGGACCACGGTGCAGGATGACACCTGTCATCGCACTAATCGCTTCTTGTTGAACAGGCTTTTGCCGCTTGTTGTAGAGTGATACGATTCCGCACATAAGAAATGACTCTTCCTCTCACTGGATTGCTCCTGCTAACTCTATCATGTATCGATCATCAGCGCAATCTCTTCTGAATGGCAGTGATTGAGCGTGAAAACGCTGATTCAACAGGGATCTTCCGCTCTCTTCTCTTCTATTTTTGTCCCCAATCCACTAGATATAATCCCTCGTAAGACCAGTAATAGTTCGACAAAACGGTCATGACCGTTTGACATAGAACGGGACGGGGGAGATTTTCGTGTCAGTTTGGGGAGCCAGCTTAGCCATGATGATCGGCCTCATTCTGTCTGCCTATTTGCATCCTGCCTGGCTGCTGTTGACTGCGGGAGTATCATGGGCTCTTGTTGCATGTATCCCGGTCACATATCGAAAATACCTCGCTTGCTACTCACTCATTTTTATTCTAGCAGGTCTCTATTTTTATGGGTACGAGATTCTCCACAGCTCAGTATTAAAGCCGTTTGCAGAAAGAGAGGAGACAGTTTGGATAGAAGGTGTTATTGATTCGCCAGTCAAACGGGACGGGGACGTAGCACGGTTCTTTGTCACCATCACATCCTGGGGAGGGGATCACAGCAATCAAAACCAGCATAGCTCACTCGAAAAAATTGCGCTTCGCGTTAAGCTCGCTTCCTACGATGAAGCTGTAGATATAGAACAGTGGCGACGAGGAAGTGTTGTCGTGGCTCCCATCCGACTATCATTACCTGCGACTGCACGCAATCCTCATTCCTTCGACTACGCCAAATATTTGTTCTGGCAAGGAGTCCATGTCACAGGGGAATCCAGCTTTCAAGCGATTGAAATAACACCTGCTTTTTCCGTGTGGGCGAGCTTTCAAGAATGGCAGGACACCGGAGCGAAGCGAATTGAAAAGCTATATCAAGATCCAGAAACAGCTGGTTACATGAAGTCGTTGCTGCTTGGGCTTGGTCAAGAGGTCACTCCTGAGCTTGCTTCGATGTATTCGAATTTGGGCTTGAGTCATATTCTGGCTATCTCCGGTTTGCATGTTACCTTGGTCAGCTCAATGTTTATGTGGTGCTTGGAAAGAATCGGAGTCAGACGCAGACTGGCATTTGTCGTAACGATTCTCTTCTTGATCGGATATGTGTTGCTGGTAGGCGCGAGTGCCTCCGCGATCCGATCCGGACTGATGGGGAGTGTGGGTCTTCTCTGTCAGGTGTTTGGAAAAAGGCTGGACGGAAAGGACGTCTGGGCGGGTTCGCTCATTATCATGCTGATTGTGAATCCGTATCAGCTGTGGCATGTTGGCTTTCAGCTTTCCTTTGCGGTCACGCTTGGTCTTATTATTTTTGTCCCGTACAGCTTGCTTGTGTTCGTCCGGGTACCAATCTGGATTCGGACACTTGTGGCCGTTACGGTATCAGCTCAGCTCGTCTCCTTTCCTTTTCTTATCTATCACTTTCATATGTTTTCACCTGTATCCTGGTTGGTCAATTTGGTAGTGACTCCGATTCTCTCGGCAGCAGCTCTGCCGTTAGGCTATATAGCAGTTGTGCTTGATTTTGTCCACCCGTTTTTGGCAGTGATCCCAGTCTGGATATCAACAGCGATACTGAGATGGATTCATCTTCCGTTGTTTTCGATTGAAAGCATAAGGCTCCCCTTTACCTATTGGCCGCATCCTTCGTGGTGGTGGCTTGTTTTATATACATGTTTTCTTGGTGTGTTGCCCATTTCCTGGAAGTTGGGCTATCATCGAAAACGTGATACAATAATCGCCTTCGCTATATTTCTCGCGTTAGTAGTGGCCGCCAGACAGCCTTTTGCTGGGGTCAATGAAGTGCGTATTACCTTCCTGGATGTCGGACAAGGGGATTCCATCGTTGTCGAAATTGGTGATCAGAAGGTATACTTAATGGATGCAGGTGGGACAATGCGGTTCCCTGCTGCCGAACCATGGATGGAAAAGCGCGACCCATTTGAGGTGGGAAAGGATGTCGTTCTGCCGTTTCTTATGGCCCGAGGTATCGAAAAAATCGATCGTGTTATCATGACGCATGGCGATCTGGATCATATCGGTGGACTAAAAGCGCTTGTTCCTCATTTTTCTTTTGGAGAGGTATTCGTGAATGGAACAGCACCTTCTAATTTGGAGGGCGAAATCGTTCAGCTTTTTCAACAAGAGGGGGTTCCGATTTTAACAGGGCTCCCGGGTCAATCATGGTCAGATGGGCCAAGTATTGAATGGAAGTGGCTACATCCGGGTGAATCGACCTTCTCAGGAAATGATGCATCAGTTGTGCTGCAGCTGACTGCTTTCAACAAGACCGTATTGTTTACCGGTGATATTGAAAAGGATGGGGAAAATCAGCTTGTTCAAAACGGTTTGACTTCTGTGGATGTTTTGAAAGTAGCCCACCATGGAAGCAAAACCTCGAGTACCCAAGAACTACTTGCGATCACAGCACCAAAAGTAGCTGTCATATCTGCCGGAGTGAAAAATAGGTACGGGCATCCATCGCAAGAAGTACTACATCGCTTAGAAAAATCGGGTTCCGTCGTGTACAGGACTGATGCTCAAGGAGCAATTACGCTGGTCATTACACCTGCGGGACTATTTTGGCAGACCCAATTATTGGATACATAAGCTGGTTGCAACTTTTTCAATGAGCGAACCGTCTGTAGGGGGGAGAAGAGAATATGCAAGAAGCAGAGTTGATCAGGATGGCGCAATCCGGGGATCATGACGCGCTAGTCGAACTGCTTCGTTCCATTGAGACCTCCGTTTACCGTAGCGCTTATTATATCCTAGGAAACGAACAGGACGCGCTTGATGCCTCCCAGGAAGTCCTCATTCGAATCTATCGAAAATTGGACACCTATCAGGAAAAAGCAAAGTTCTCTACCTGGGTACAACGCATAGTTAGCAACGTCTGTATGGATAAATTTCGCGCGAAGAAGGAAACGGTCTCAATTGACGAGCACGAGTTGATCATTCCTGATCGTAACAACGTAGAAGAAGAAATCCTTCTCACCGGGCTGTCGAATGACATCCAGGAAGCCATCGGAAGATTGCCAAAGCAATATCGGATGGTTGTAGTACTCCGCTATCTGGAGGATTTGTCCTATCAAGAGATCGCGGAGGCACTTGATTTGCCGCTTAACACGGTTAAGTCGTATTTATTTCGGGCTAGGCAACAGTTACAGGAGCTGTTGTACGACTACCAGAAAGGGGGGATCGGTTGATGACCAACGAAGAGATTTTAGAACTCATGCAGAGAGATCTCGATGGAGATCTGTTGGAGTCAGAGCTGCAAATGCTCCATCAGCTTATTCATAAAGATGCTGATCTGCAGCTAATGTACAACCGTTTGAAAGATGTGTCACAGCAATTAGAGCATCTACCCCCTGTCGTACCTCCGTTCAGCATCGTAGATTCAATCCTGCCAAAGCTGGAATCGGCCGCTGCAATGACTGCTGCGGTCAAATCTACGACGAACGAGGAAATCCTGCCCACTCTGGAAGTTAAGCGCGAGTCGTCTTCGCTGCCGGAATCAAAAAAGTGGAAGCGGATAAAAGTGTGGATGGCAAGTCTTGGTAGTACAGCCGTCGCTGCTAGCTTATTGATTGGCATGTTGTTTTCTGGCGGTGATGGCAAAAAGCACGAAATCGATCCGTTTCAAAATGGAACGGATATGACGCCGGCAGTCGTGGATCAACCTAAAATTGTAGGACCAGAACCTCCTTCTCCAAGCAATAATCCAATACCATCGAATACGAAAGAGGAAGAGGACAAGAAGAAACAATCTACCGAAGCGACTACTCAGAAGAAGAGTAAAAAGCCACCGGCAAAGAACGTTCAAAAGCAAACGCCGCCACCGAAGAAAACGAATCCGACGCCACCACAAAAGAAACCGGTACCTCCGAAGCCAGTCATTACCGATGATGAGCCACCGGTATGGCCGATCGGACTGGAAGAGAATCCAGACAGAGAAGACAAAGAACCTGCTAATGACGATAAGGACGACGGCGGGGACAAGCATGAGGAGAAAGACAAGGGAAAAAATAAAGAGAAGAAAAAAGATAAAGATGATGACGATAATGACTAATTTTTTTCCACGTATGGACCGGCACCACTTGCGGGGATTTTGCGTATAGTACATTATCAAGCACCCCCTGCTTACCGTTTGGGGAGGAGGAATCCCGGGGCTTTTCCCTAAACGTTTACATAGAGGTGCCAACGGATGAAAAAACCGCTACCGATTGACTGGTAGCGGTTTTTTTTCGCTGTGCTCCGAATAACATGTGCTATAATAACGCAGGTAAGAAGAAGGAAAGGGGAGAAAACGTATGCCACTCTTATCGGCTATTCGCGAAATACGGCAAAAACAATTCTCGCCGATCTACGTCCTATTCGGTCCAGAGTCCTTTCTGGCGGAAGAATTTTTGACGTTGGCTCGTAAAGAAATGATCGATCCAGAGTTCTTGGATCTGAATATGAGTGTATATGATTGTACGGAAACAGGCTTGAGTGAAATATTACAGGATGCGGAGACACTGCCGTTTTTGGGGGAACATCGACTGGTGATTGCCAGACAAGCTTACTTTTTAACAGGGAGTAAGCCTTCGACGAAGGTAGAGAGTGACCCGGATGCTCTACTCGCCTATTTGGAAAATCCGCCTTCCTATACCACACTTATTTTACATATAGAAGCGGAAAAGCTGGATGAACGTAAAAAACTGGTCAAAACATTGCAGCAAAAGACGAAGGTGATCCCATTCCCTTTACTGAGAGACGGAGATTTATATGGATGGGTAGAGCGTCAGGCGGGTAAATATCAAGCGAAGATTGATCGTCAGCAATCCATGAAGCTCGTGGAGCGTGTGGGAGCAGAGCTGCGTCTTCTGGACAAGGAAATAGAGAAGATGGCTCTGTTTGTTGGTGCAGGGGAAAGCATCACAGACGACGTCATCGAGCTGCTTGGGGCACGTACGCTGGAGCAGGATGTATTTGCTCTGATTGAACAGGTAGCGTCAGGGAGACTGGACAGGGCTCTGCGGATGATGTACGACTGCATGAAAATCGGAGAGGAGCCGATCAAGCTGCTGGCTCTCATGGCAAGGCAGTTCCGCATGCTTTTGCACGTCAAACAATTGGCTCCACGCGGTTATTCGCAGCAACAGATGGCCGGTATGATTAAAATGCATCCCTATGCGGTAAAAAAAGCAATGGAGCAAGCGCGGCATTTTTCCGAGGAGTCGTTGAAAAAACTGTTGGGCATTCTTGCGGAAGAAGATTTTCGTATGAAGTCAGGTCAGGTGGACAAGCGTCTCGCCCTCGAATTATTCGTTGCACGCGCACACGACGAGCGAACAAAACGGTCGTGACCGTTTTTCACAGTAAAAAACCCCTGGAACAAGAATGTTCAGGGGTTTTTTATCTGCTTGGTCTCTTACGCTACAGGAGCGCTCAGAACGTTAAGCTTTTTCATCAAACGAGACTTTTGACGGTTTGCTGCGTTTTTATGAATGAGACCTTTCGAAGCGGCCTTGTCCAGCTTTTTCACAGCCACCAGAAGAGTAGATTTCGCCAATGCTACATCGGAAGCGGCAACAGCTTTCTCGAAGCTTCTGATGGAAGTGCGCAGATCAGACTTTTGAGAAGCGCGGTGTGCGCGACGCTTTTCGATTGTTTTGGTGCGTTTAATCGCGGATTTAATGTTTGGCATGTGTGTCACCTCCTTAGACGACCATAGACATACAGTCATACAACAAAGTAATTCTAGCATGGGGCGAACCCATTTGCAAGAAAGGATTCGGAATAAAAATGAAGGATTCAAGCAAGCTAGTAGCAGGAACAAAATGGTCATCACTTTTTTCACTCTGGAACAAAGGAGCTGATGGAACATGGCACATAACATTGATTTATCAGGCTACTCGATTCGTACGGATCTTGCCTTAGAGGCCCATGAGCTTGCGCAGCAGCAAAATGAGAGCAATATTGAAGGCGTTTGGCTGCAAGCGGACGACAGTGAGCCCAATATTAAAGTAACGAGATTGCATGTGGAAACAGAGCAAGCTGGGAAGGAAATCGGCAAGCTTCCGGGGCATTACCTCACGATTGAAGTGCCCAAGCTGCGAGATAATGATACGTCGATCGAAGAACAGGTGGCGAAGCGATTCTCTGTCGAGTTCGCGATGTTCCTCAAGCAGTTAGGGATCACCGAAGACAAGAAGGCTCTCGTCGTAGGTCTCGGCAACTGGAATGTGACGCCGGATGCGCTCGGACCGATGGTAGTGGAAAATTTATTGATTACCCGCCACCTCTACACGTTGGCGCCAGAAACGGTCGGAGAGGGTTATCGGGAAGTGAGTGCGTTATCCCCGGGTGTCCTTGGGATTACGGGTATAGAAACGAGTGAAATCATTTTTGGTGTTGTGGAAAAAAGTAAACCAGACTTCGTCATTTGTATCGATGCTCTTGCTTCCCGGGCGTTGCATCGGGTAAACACGACGATACAGATTTCGGATACAGGGATTCACCCTGGTTCAGGAGTCGGCAACAAGCGCAAGGCGATCGATCAGGCGACACTCGGAGTCCCGGTGATTGCGATTGGTGTGCCTACGGTCGTTTTTGCCTCGACGATCGTCAATGATGCGATTACGTATTTGCTGGGACACTTTGGACAATCGATGGTGGAGAGCAAGCGGGCATTCAACAAGCTAGCATTGAGTACCCTGCCTGAGCGTAAGGAACCGTATACGGAAGAGGATTTGCCAGATCTGGAATCGCGCAAGACATTCATGGGATTGGTAGGTTCACTGCCAGAAGAAGAAAAGCGGCAGCTAATTCATGAGGTGCTACGACCGTTAGGGCAGGATCTCGTCGTAACCCCCAAAGAAGTTGACGACTTTATTGAAGGCGTGGCAAACGTGATTGCAACAGGTCTGAATCGCTCCTTGCACAGCGCTGTAAATGAAGAAAATAGCGGATCGTACACACACTAGGTCATGAAAAGCTAGAGTGAGAGAGAAAAGCTAGAAAAGGGTTCTATCGTCTCTATGAGGCTCATAAGCTAAAGCATAGACAAGCGCGAGGGAAACTTCTCCCGACGTGCAACCATGCTACAGCTAGAGGAGTGAGACAGATGGCGACCCTCATTCAACGCCAATTCGTTGTTCTTTCCTTTATAACCGCCTTCTTGTTTGTCATGACAGGAGTGCTTTCGCTCGGTGGAAACCGGATCGCAATTTCTTCCTCCGCTATTCAACAAGCAGCTTCTCATATTTCCAGTCTGGCGATTTTGGGGTGGATGGGACAGGAAATTCCGGTTTTGTCTGAGACAGTACAAGCACAGGCTGATGATCGCACGAATAGTGTAACGGGTTTTCTCTTCCGCTTGGCGACCAATATCCAGCCGGGAGACTTACGCAGCTTGCTGGGCAGGGAGCTTCCTGGAATGGTGACAACAGAGGATGCCAGATTTGTCGTGCAGGGAAAAGGAGCTTCTCTGGCAGATTTTTATGTGGAGTACCCCGCTCATCCGAGACAAGCCGTAGATAATTCGCAGGTGGTTCCGATTGTAGAGTCACAGCCTGAGGATACGTCGAAGTCAGGTGAAGAGAAGCCAGCACCAGTGCCTCATTCAATGACAGGCAACAAAAAAATCGTGTACGTCTACAACTCGCACAATCGGGAATCGTGGTTTAGTGAGACGAAGCCAGTAGGAACCTCGGTCGATCACCCTACGAGAAATATATCCTTAATCAGCAAGCGTTTATCAGAAGCGTTAAACGAAAAAGGAATTGGCGCGGAGGTAAGCACGGATGACATCTATCAGCAGCTGTTGAACAAGAAAATGCATTACTCCTTCTCCTACGCTGAATCCTTGCAAGTAGTCAAAGCCGCAACTGAGAAAAACAAGGATCTGTATTACTACTTCGATCTGCATCGCGACACAGCGCCCAGAGATCGGACGACGGTCACGATCAAGGGGAAAACGTATGGGAGAGTCTTGTTCGTCATCGGAAAAAGAAATAAAAGCTACGAGAAAAACGAAGCATTTGCAACGGAGCTTCATGAGCTGATGGAAAAAATGTACCCGGAGCTTTCGCGTGGCGTGATGGAAAAAGGCGCAAAAACGGATCACGGCGAGTATAATCAGTCCCTCTCCCCGGGAAGCCTGTTAATAGAAATAGGTGGTACGGAAAACAGCGTGCAGGAAAGCATGAATACGGCAGAAGCGTTGGCTGATGTTTTCGCAGCGTATTACCAGCAAGCTGAAAAGGTAGGCAAAGCAGTTTCTGACGAGCCTGCAAAGAGGTGACGGGCATGAACGTGACGATGAAGCTGACTGGACTGTTGATCATCTTGCTGGTCGGAGTAGTTTTGGGATTGCAAACGGCTGAACGTGGAATATCCAAGGTGAGTGGCGTGCCCCAGGAGCAGGCTCAGACCTTTTCCATCAAAAAAGTGGATCAGGGGCAGGTCGAGATCGCGGTTATGGGCAAACAGGTACAGACTGCAACTCCGAAGGAAATGGTCAACTACGTCAGTCGTGTCGGTTTGACGTTGGGTGGGAGCATCAAGAGTGGAGCGCAGAGTTTTGTCGATTGGGTAGGTAGTTTTTTTGAACCGTGAATTTGTTTACGCGCAAAAAGAAGGGGTGCAGAAAGCCTCAGTGACTAAAGACCCGTACACGCGGGTCTTTTGCATGCAATGAGCGATATCAGATGATTTCTGCGTAAACAGTGCAAGTGAGGCTACGTCTGCAATGAAAGGGCTATCATAAAGTTCTTTTTCGTCATAATATCATTCAGGATTAATATTCTTTTTAGTCAGTAAAGAAATAATAGTTTGAATTTATTGTGTTGCGAAAAAATTGAATAAATGTCATAATGTCTACTGATAGGTCTATTTTGGAAGTATATATCGGTGAGAGAGGTGAGCCACGTGTCACATCCTGTCCTACAAATCGAAAACCTGCAAACGCACTTTTTCACGGACCGCGGCCAAATCCCTGCCGTTGACGGCGTGACGATCACGGTACAAAAAGGAGAAGTAGTTGGTATCGTAGGCGAATCCGGCTGCGGGAAGAGCGTTACCTCCCTTTCCGTAATGAAGCTAGTGCCCAACCCCCCAGGGAAAATAGTGGGAGGCGCCATAAAATTCAAGGGGGAGGACCTCGTATCTGTCGACGAAAAGCGAATGAGAGACATACGCGGAAATGAAATTGCGATGATCTTTCAGGAGCCCATGACGTCTTTGAATCCGGTGTTTACGATTGGAGATCAGATAGGAGAATCAGTCCGATTACATACGAAGGCGAGCAAGAAGGAAGCAAGAGCGCGTGCGATTGAGATGTTGAAAAAAGTCGGAATTCCTCGAGCGGAAGCAATCGTCGATGAATACCCGCACCAGCTGTCAGGTGGAATGCGACAGCGCGTCATGATTGCGATGGCCATGGCTTGCAATCCGGAGCTGTTGATTGCAGACGAGCCTACCACTGCTCTCGATGTTACGATTCAAGCGCAGATATTGGACCTGATGCGCCAACTCAATCGGGAAGCGGACACAGCGATCCTTCTCATCACCCACGATCTTGGCGTCGTTGCAGAAATGTGTCACCGGGTCGTGGTTATGTACGCAGGCAACGTGATTGAACAAGGCGACGTTCGTACGATCTTAAAAAATCCGAAGCATCCTTATACGATCGGCTTGCTGAATTCGTTGCCGAAGCTGGAAGGATCACAGGATCGTCTCTATTCGATTCCAGGCAACGTCCCGATTCCGGGTTCGCTTACTGTCGGATGCCGTTTTGCACCCAGATGCGATAAAGTAACAGACCGATGCCGCAGTGAGATGCCAGAATTAAAAGTGGTAGGGGACAATCACCTTTCCCGCTGCTGGCTGACCGAATAACCCGAGAGGAGCATGCAGGTGGCTGAAGATCTTCTGGTCGTGAAAAATTTGAAAAAATACTACCCGATCACAGGCGGTGTTCTTGGAGGGGAAGTAGGCGTAGTTAAGGCGGTAGATGATGTATCGTTTACCGTAAAGCGCGGAGAAACACTAGGGCTGGTAGGCGAGAGTGGCTGTGGAAAGTCAACGACAGGTCGGTCCTTGCTACGACTGATAGAGCCTACCTCAGGTGATATCAGCTTTGACGGGACAGATGTCATGTCACTTTCCCCAGATGCCATGAGGAAGATGAGACGTGACATGCAGATTGTCTTCCAGGACCCGTTCGCTTCGCTGAATCCTAGACATAATATTGAAAAGATTTTGGAAGAGCCTCTCATCGTACATGGGTTGGGTTCTGCGGCAGAGCGAAAAAAGCGCGTGCTGGAAATGCTGGAGATCGTTGGGCTGAGCAGCTATCACGCGAGCCGCTATCCGCATCAATTCAGTGGAGGGCAGCGACAACGGATTGGCATTGCGAGAGCGCTTATGCTCAAGCCCAAGCTGATCGTTGCCGACGAGCCTGTTTCTGCACTGGACGTGTCCATTCAGTCGCAGGTGCTCAATCTCATGCAAGATTTGCAGAGAGAATTCGGTCTTACATACTTGTTCATTGCGCATGATTTAAGTGTGGTACGACATATCAGTGATCGAGTAGGGGTCATGTACCTTGGCAGAATCGTTGAGCTGACAACGAGCAGCCAACTGTATTCCAATCCGCTTCATCCATATACGAAAGCGCTGTTGTCGGCGGTACCTTCCCCAGATCCTGATGCCGTACGTGAAAGAGTCATTCTCCAGGGAGATGTGCCGAGCCCTGCCAAACCTCCAAGTGGCTGTACATTCCATACGAGGTGTCCCCATGTGACAGAGGAGTGTCGTACTGTGCGCCCAGAATTTGCGGACGCAGGCGACGGACACTTTGTTGCTTGTCACTTATACAAGTCCTAATCGACAAAAGGGAGTCTGCCTGCCGAGTAGGAAGTCTTGTAAAGGGGGGATGCAAAGCAGGAGGTATTGTATCGACCATCTACCAAAAAGTAACATGCGACCATTATTTAGAAAAAGGGGGAAGTTTTCATGAAGAAGAGAGTTCTCTCCGCAACCATGACCAGCCTAGTGGCGCTGGCCATGCTGATTGCTGGATGCTCTAGCGCTCCAACGACACAAGCGCCGGCAGAACAACCAAAGACAGAAACTCCGGCACCTGCACCGGCAACTGAGCCTGCAAAAACTGGACCGAAGCAGTTAATCGTCGGTCGGGGTGCAGACACAAAAGGGCTTGACCCCATTACGCAAACAGATGGCGAGACCTTTAGGGTAACAGAGAACGTCATGGATACCTTGATCGGCTTTGCTGACGGTTCCACAGAACTCGCTCCATCACTGGCTGACAAGTGGGAGGTAACTCCAGATGGTCTCGTTTATACACTGACACTGAAGTCAGGCGTGAAGTTCCATGACGGTACGGATTTCAACGCAGAAGCGGTAAAATACAACTTTGAACGTTGGAGTGATAAGAGCCATCCGCAACATTCTCCAGAGGGCTTCGAATATTACATCAGCCAATTCGGTGGCTATAAAGGTGATGCGAATCACGTAATTAAATCCGTGGAAGCAGTAGATCCAACCACTGTGAAATTTACGTTGAATCGTCCGCTGGCTCCATTCCTTGCGAACCTGGCGATGTCTCCTTTCGCAATTGGTTCACCAGAAGCATTGAAAAAGGATGTTAAGAAATTCAACGAACATCCAATCGGTACTGGGCCATTCAAATTCGTAGAGTGGAAGCGTAACGACACGATCACTCTCGAGAAAAACCCTGATTACTGGAACAAAGGATTCCCGAAACTTGATAAATTGGTGTTCAAGGTCATTCCAGAGAACACGGCGCGTCTGACTGCTTTGGCGTCAGGTGAGATCGATTTGATGGATGGTGTGAACACAGATGATATCCAAACAGTAAAAGACAACAAAGACTTGCAGCTCTACCTGCGTCCTACCAATAACATTGGATACATTGGCTTTAACGTTGAGAAGAAACCGCTCGACAATCCAAAAGTTCGTGAAGCCATTGCCTACGCGATTAACAAGCCTGAAATCGTAGCTGCATTCTACGATGGTGTTGGTGAACCTGCAGTTAACCCAATGCCAAAAACAATGTGGGGACATAACAACGACATTAAAGATCGTGAGTTCAACCTCGACAAAGCAAAACAATTGCTGGCAGAAGCAGGACATCCAAACGGCTTTAAAATCAAGTTCTGGGCGATGCCAGTACCACGTCCGTACATGCCTGAAGGTGTGAAGATTGCCGAGGCAATCCAGCAAGACCTGAAGAAAATCGGTATCGAAGCAGAGATCGTAACGATGGAATGGGCAACGTATTTGGAGAAAACCCGCTTGGGTGAGCAAGATATGTTCATGCTAGGCTGGACAGGTGACAACGGCGACCCTGACAACTTCCTGGCTGTATTGCTCGACAAAAACAGCATCGGCAGCAACAACTATACACGCTGGGCAAATGAAGAGGCTTCTCAATTGATGATGAAAGCTCAATCCACGCCAGTACAAGCTGAGCGCGAAAAACTGTACAAACAAGTACAAGAGATCATCTTCAAAGATGTACCAATGGTTCCATTGGCACACTCTACGCCAGCATTGGCAGGAAAAGCAAATATCGTAGATTATAACCCGCATCCAAAAGGGTCTGAAAGTTTGGAAAAGGTAGATTTCAAGTAAGCTGACATAACAAAAGGGTAAGAGGAGTGCATACCTCTTCTTACCCTCCTTACATTATTTAGCGATTATTTTATGCAGGAAGGCGAGGAGATGGCATTGCTAGCTTACAGCATTCGAAGAATTTTAATGCTCATTCCTGTCTTAGTGGGCATGTCAATCATCGTTTTTTCCATTATTCGTGCCATCCCTGGTGATCCGGCTTTGACGATTTTGGGAGAAAAGGCAACGCCACAAGCGATTGCAGACATACGAGAGGCATTAGGTTTAAATAACCCATGGTACATACAGTATTTTGACTATATGAAGAATATTTTAAGCGGAGATCTTGGCGAATCGTTACAAACGAATGCTCCTATTTCAGATGAAATTATGCCATATTTGGCAGCAACGACTGAACTCACGATTGTGAGTATGCTGATTGCGGTGTTTGTTGGTGTGAACGCAGGTATTCTTTCTGCTTGGAAGCAGAACTCCTGGTTTGACTACTGTGCGATGTTGATCGCCTTGATTGGTGTATCCATGCCAATTTTTTGGCTAGGTCTGATGGAGCAATGGGTGTTTGCCCAAGAACTGAAATGGCTGCCATCAGTTGGTCGCGACAATTCGCGTAATCCCGTTGAGGCCATTACGCACTTTTATATACTGGATACGATAATAGCTGGTCGGTGGGATCAGCTGTGGGAAGTAACCAAGCATTTGATCCTGCCAGGAATCGCGTTAGGTACGATCCCAATGGCAATCATTGCACGGATTACTCGTTCGAGCATGCTGGAAGTCATGCGCGCAGACTATGTCAGAACGGCTCGCGCAAAAGGCTTGACGCAGTTTTGGGTCGTGTACAAGCATGCATTGAAAAATGCGATGATTCCTGTCTTGACGGTAATTGGTTTGCAAACAGGACTGCTGTTGGGTGGAGCAGTATTGACCGAAACGATCTTCGGATGGCCAGGTGTCGGTCGTTATATTGTGACCGCTATTGGAAACCGCGACTATCCGGTTATCCAATCCGGCATCCTTGTGATCGCGACGATTTTCGTCTTGATTAACCTCTTGGTCGACCTTCTGTACGCCTATGTCGATCCACGCATCAAATATCGCTAAGGAGGGACGAAGAGACATGGCACAACCACAAGCACAGACAGTACCTTTGAAAATCAAGCAAGATGATGTAGTCTCTCCTTGGAAAGACGCATGGAGACAGCTGCGAAAAAATAAGCTGGCGATGGTAGGCTTCGGGATTATTTTGTTTTTCATTGTTGTGGCGATATTGGCACCATGGATTGCACCGTATCCGTACGACGAAGGCAAGCTGGTGATGAAAAACAAGCCACCTTCCGAGGAGCATTGGTTTGGAACCGATTATAATGGTCGCGATGTGTTCAGTCGCGTCATTTATGGAGCACAAATCTCCTTGTGGGTAGGGACGTTTTCTGTAATTGGCTCCGTTGTCGCCGGGACAATTCTTGGTCTGTTGGCAGGGTATTACGGCAGATGGATTGATACGATCATTTCTCGTCTCTTTGATATCATGCTCGCCTTTCCAAGTATTCTGTTGGCGATCGCTGTCGTTGCCATTTTGGGGCCGTCATTGCAGAATGCCTTGATTGCGATTGCAATCATTAACATACCAACGTTTGGACGCTTGGTGCGCGCCCGCGTATTGAGCTTGAAGGAAGAAGAATTCGTCATGGCTGCACGTGCGATCGGTATGAAAAATTCCCGCATTATCATGCAGCACATTTTGCCAAACAGCCTGGCACCGATCATTGTTACAGGTACGATGGGGATCGCGACAGCGATTATCGAAGCAGCAGCATTAGGCTTTCTCGGACTGGGAGCACAAGCGCCAGAACCGGAATGGGGCAAGATGCTCGCTGATTCACGCCAGTACATTCAGAAAGCACCATGGACCGTTATTTTTCCGGGCCTCTCCATTATGCTGACCGTTCTTGGCTTTAACTTGATTGGAGACGGCTTGCGCGATGCGCTCGACCCTCGGATGAAGAGCTAGTCAGATGAAAAAGAGACAGAAGGGACTGGGATTGTCCGCCCTTCTGTCTTATTTACATTTCCTGCATGAAAGTACGGCACAACTGATTGAAATCGGAAGCAGCTTTCGTGATGATTTGATGCTTGACGTTTGGTATCATCACGAGTTGGGCATTTGGCAGTCTCATCGTAAGCATCTGCGCGTAAGGATGCATCCGCTGATCTTGTTTTCCATAAGCAAGTAAAATTGGAAGCTGGATGTTGCCCAGACGCTCTGTACACTGATAACGATGACCCGCTGCGTAAAGGTATTTGAGGCTGGCGGAATCTGTTTTAGAGGCGTGCTGAATCCATTGTGTACGCATTTCTTGGTCGTCTATATGAGAGGAAGCAATCGACCGGGCGAGGAGAGGGACACCGTTTACCATGGATAATGCTCGTGCCATCAAAAATCTGCCGTGTAAATACAGGTCATGCACTTCTGAAAAAGCGCTGACAAGTATGGCGCCTCGGACATGATCAGGATAACGAAGGCAATATTCAAGGGCGATAGACGCTCCTTGTGAGTACCCCATAATAAAGGGACGTTCGATACCGAGTGACGGGATCAGCTTATGGAGCTGTTCAGCCAGTTCCCCGATCGAAAACGGCTTCTCCATCGGTGAAGTGTCGCCATGTCCTGGCAAATCAGGGACAATCAGCTGATAAGTGTCCGTGAGGGATTGCTGATAGACAAAATTAATAGAACCGATACATGGCGCGTGGATACATACTAAAGGCGTTCCTTTTCCTGACATGTGAAAAGCAAACTGTTTGCCATCCTGATGAACGAGTACTTGTTCCATTTTCTTTTTCACCCCAACCTTATGTTGTCCGTTACGAGGTGGATTTTTCAAATGAGCTCTTCTTTTTTTGCTGGGGAAGTGGTATTCTCGCAATAGAATAATTGGTGAAAGCAGGGTGAAGAAGTTGTTTCAAGAGCGCATTTCGAAGCTCCACACGTTTTTGACAGAACAAGAGCTGAACGCGGTGTTGATTACCTCTCCCAAGCATGTCTACTATTTGACCGGATTTTTTACGGACCCGCATGAGCGTTTTATGGGTCTCGTTATTCCTGCTGAGGGAAAGCCTTCCTTAATTGTTCCTGCTCTTGATCGTGAGGCAGCAGCAGAGGCTTCGTTCGTTCAAGATATCCATACACATACGGATATCCAAAACCCGTATGAAATCCTCAAGCAAGTGTTGCCAGCGAACCTGACAAAGCTCGGCATCGAGAAAAGCCACATGACTGTCGAGCGCTATGAAGCGCTTGGACAGGTTGTATTGGCATCGAGCTATGTGGACGTGGAAGAGCCACTGCGTGAAATGCGTTTGATCAAATCCGCCGATGAAGTAGATCGCTTGAAGCACGCTGTTCAATTGGTCGAGGATTCCTTGCAGGAGACACTGAAAAAAGTCAAAACAGGCATGACCGAGACAGAAATCGTGGCTGAGCTGGAATTCCAGATGAAACGACTGGGTGCAGAAGGTCCATCCTTTACGTCTATGGTATTGGCAGGGGAAAAGTCCGCGTTGCCACACGGAAAACCAGGAACGCGCCAAGTACAAGAAGGCGACCTGCTGTTGTTTGATATCGGGGTAGCTGCGAACGGCTATGTATCAGATATTACCCGTACCTTTGCCGTAGGAGAAATCAGTGACCAGCTTCAAGAAATTTACGAGACGGTATTGGCAGCCAACGAAGCGGCAATTGCGGAGATTCGTCCAGGCGTGACCTTTGCCCATTTGGATAAGACTGCTCGTGATGTCATCACTGCAAAAGGCTACGGAGAATACTTCATGCATCGTCTTGGTCATGGTCTTGGCATGGATGTTCATGAGTACCCGTCTGTTCATAGTCAAAACCAGGAAGTACTCCGGCCAGGGATGGTCTTTACAATCGAGCCAGGCATCTATTTGCCAGGTGTAGGCGGAGTACGGATTGAAGACGATGTTTTGGTTACGGAAACGGGCGTTGAAGTGCTCACGCAGTTCCCGAAAAAACTGACTTCTATCAACTAATGGACGAGTCGAAAAAAATTGAATAAGTATCGAATGGTGCTGGATGGTAGATGCCATCAGCTTAATAGGGAAGTCCGGTGAGAAACCGGCGCGGTCCCGCCACTGTAAACGAGGAGCGCCTAGCGAATAGCCACTGTTTTTTGCGAGACAAAAAATGGGAAGGAAGCTGGGAGTGTTGATCCGTAAGCCAGGAGACCTGCCATGAGATCATATACAATCGACCCACGAGGATGGGCCAGATGTGGAAGCAGTCTATGAAAAGGCGCCTTTTTGCCTGGCTATAGGTATATCTACGTTTGGCAAGCACCTCCCGATTGAAAATGGGGGGTGCTTTTTTATTTACATAATGAAAGAAGAGGGGATTACGAATGATGATGGCACATAAATTATTCAAAGGGCTAGGTTTTGGAGTTATGACGGCCGCGATGCTTCTCGTTTCGGCATGTGGTTCATCTACGTCCACACAACCAACAGCTCCTGCCAAAACAGAACAAGCAGGTGCACCAGCAGTAGAGAGCAAGCCTGTAACGCTCGTCAATAATGGTATCGAGATGACCTATCCAAAAGCACCAGAGCGTGCAGTGACATTGAACCAACACGTAACCGAAATCATGCTGGCATTAGGCCTTGCTGATAAAATGGTCGGAACCGCTTACTTGGACGATCAAATTCTCCCGGAGTTAAAAGCAGACTATGACAAGGTCCCAGTTTTGTCAGACAAGTATCCGACAAAAGAGGTGCTGATGGCTGCGAACCCTGACTTTGTTTATGCAGGCTGGAAAAGTGGATTCGGAGAAAAGGGTGTAGGCTCCATGCAGGACTTGGAAAAGGTCGGCATCAAATCGTACCTGCAAACATCGTCTAGCATGCCTGGTCCAACAATCGACGATGTGTTTGCGGATATTACGAACATCGGACGCATTTTCCGTGTGGAAGACAAAGCCAATGAATTGATTAACAAAATGAAGAGTGAGATGGATCAAACGATTAGCAAAATTGGTAAGGTGGACAAGCCACTCCATGTATTCGTGTACGACAATGGGGAAGATCAACCATCCACCGCAGCGAACAACTACATGACATCCTTAATCGAGATAGCGGGTGGCAAGAATATTTTTGACGATATTCAAAAGGGTTGGGCAGATGTCAGCTGGGAAGAAGTAGTGAACCGCAATCCGGACGTCATCATTATTGTTGACTTTGGTGACAGAACTGCCGAGCAAAAACGCAATTTCCTTTTGACGAAAAAAGAGTTGGCAGATATCCCGGCGATTAAAAATCAACGACTGATCGTATTGCCATTGTCTGCGGCTTCTGAAGGCGTTCGAGCACCGATTGCGCTAAAAATTTTGGCGGAAGGACTCTACCCGGATAAATTCAAATAAAGTTGGCCCCTTATAAGGGAGGGAATGGCACTGCAGCAGATTAAGTTACCTTACATCATCATCACTCTACTGATCGGACTCTTTCTCTCGATTACATTCGCTGTTACGTTGGGCTCGGTAGAGATTAAGCCTACTACCGTATGGAAAATCGCCTTATCGAAAATCCCGATGTTCGCCGAATGGATTGAGGTGGATTGGTCCAAAGGGGAGCAGACCATCATCTGGGATATTCGCTTTCCACGTGTCCTCTTGGGGGCGATCGTCGGTGCAGGTCTATCTGTTGTGGGAGTGGCGATCCAGTCGTTGGTTCGCAACTCCCTGGCAGACCCTTACGTGTTAGGCGTATCATCAGGGGCTTCAGTCGGAGCTACCTTGGTAATTATATTCGGTGCATTCAGTATGTACGGGCAGTACGCGCTTTCCTTTGGCGCTTTTACAGGCTCGCTTGTGTCAATTATTCTCATTTTCACGCTATCCCGTATTGGTGGACAAAATTCGACGGTACGCCTGCTCATGGCAGGTATTGCCATTTCCGCGATCTTGTCGGCCATCACCAGCCTCCTTGTTTTTTCAGCGCCGGATGAACACGGAATTGGGACAGTCCTGTTTTGGTTAAGCGGCAGTCTGGCAGGCGGTAAGTGGGAGTACCTGACGATTCCAACGTTAATTGTTGTTGTCTGTCTCGTCGTATTAATGGCCCAATATCGCTCACTCAATGCGATGCTGATGGGCGAGGAATCAGCTGGAACGTTGGGGGTAAATACAGTGCAATTCCGCAAGCTTCTCCTGGTTATCACGGCACTGCTCACGGGCGTGATCGTTTCGATTGCGGGATCAATCGGTTTTGTCGGATTGATGATGCCCCATATCGTCCGTGTCATGGTCGGATCAGATCATCGTCGTGTTTTGCCTGTCAGTGCTTTGTTTGGCGCGATATTTTTGATTTGGGTAGATGTAGTCGCCCGGCTGGCATTCGCACCGGAAGAGCTGCCGATCGGTATTTTAACGGCACTGTGCGGAGGGCCATTCTTTATCTGGTTAATGCTGCGTAGTTCTTATTCCTTTGGAGGTAGCGGACGATGAATTTGATGGTCGAAAACATATCGGTCGAGCTGGAGAAAAAGGGGATACTGCGCAATGTTAGTCTGGAGGTGCGCTCCGGTGAGTTTGTTGGGCTGATCGGGCCGAATGGCAGCGGGAAGTCCACATTGCTCAAGAGTATTTATCGCGTTTTGAAGCCGCGTTCGGGATGGATCTCGCTCAATGGGGATGACGTGTACAAGCTCACCTCGCGCGAAAACGCTCAGCGAATGGCGGCGGTTCGGCAAGAGTCCTCCGTTGAGTTTGATTTTTCGGTAACCGAAATCGTCAATATGGGACGTGCTCCTCATAAACGCCTGTTTCAGTCCGACAACGCAGAAGACGCTCGAATATGTGAAGAAGCACTCCAGCGGGTAGGGATGCATACATACGCGGAGCGCAGCTTTTTCAGCTTATCCGGAGGGGAAAAGCAGCGGGTGTTGATCGCCAGAGCACTCGTGCAGCAAGCGCAGTTTCTTGTTCTCGATGAACCGACGAATCATTTGGATGTTCGTTATCAGCTACAGGTCATGGATTTAGTCAAAACGCTCGGAATTACGGTCTTGTCCTCGTTGCATGATCTCAATATCGCGGCGATGTACTGTGATCGTCTGTACGTAATCTGTGAGGGGGAAATCGTTATGTCAGGGACTCCTGAAGAAGTTTTGACCCCCGAACTGATTCGGGATGTCTTCGGAGTGGAGACAGAAGTGACGACCCATCCGATTACAGGCAAAAAGCATGTGTATTTCTACTCGGAAGCAATTCGTGTCAAGCCATCCATCCAGCCGGTGTCCAAAGCGCTGAGTGGGGTTAACTGATTTTCATAGGAAAGGATGCCAAGCAGGCGTCCTTTTTTGTTAACCTGTCGGAAAAGTGATTTCAAATAAATTTTTTATCATACAAAAAATTGTTGAAGAAAAATCTTCAGAATTGTATGGTTAAACAAAGAATTGAATTTGACGACGAGGTGAGGCCCTATGTCCAAAGTGGAGCAACGATTGAAAGAGTTGGGATATGAATTGCCGCCAGTTCCTCCAACCATGGCCAATTATGTGTCTTGTGTACAGACTGGCAATGTCATTTATACATCTGGTGCGGGATGCTACGTAAATGGGAGCCCGATGTATATGGGCAGGTTGGGGACGGATGTAACGATCGAGCAGGGCTACGAGGCTGCGAAGGTTACGGTTCTTAATCTGCTAGCGATTTTGAAAAGCGAGATTGGTGATTTGGATCGAATTACCCGGATTGTCAAGCTGTTCGCACTCGTCAGCAGCGCCCCTGATTTCTATGAGCAGCCACAGGTGATCAATGGAGCTTCTGATTTCCTCATTGAAATTTTTGGTGAAGCGGGCAAGCATGCGAGAGCGGCAGCAGGGACATCTGTTCTTCCGTTTAATAACCCGATCGAAATTGAGATGATTGTGGAAGTGGACGAGGGGTAATATGAAAAACATCCATCCGATTTTAGCAAGCTACATTCCGGTAGTCGAAGGATTGGCACGGACGTTTGGTGAGCATTGTGAAGTGGTTTTGCATGATCTGACCGGCGATATTTCCTCGTCGATCATTGCGATTTCCAACGGTCATGTCAGTGGCAGGCAGATCGGCTCTCCTGTAACGAATCTGGCGCTGCAATCCTTGCGCACAGCGAAGGTCAGTGAGGAAGCTTTTGATCTCAACTACCGGAACGACACCATCAAAGGCAAGAAGATCAAATCGAGCTCGATTTACATTAAGGATGAGCAAGGAGAAGTCATTGGCAGTCTGTGCATCAATCTCGATATGACGCATCTCGTAATGGCGCAGTCGTTTATCGAATCGATGATGGTCATACAAGACAAGCGTGAGGCGGAAAAAGCGGAAGAAAGCTTTGCTCCCACTGTCGGAATCTTGATGGAGCAAATGATAGACGATTGCCTGAAGAGGACCGGGAAGCCAATCGCCCTGATGCAAAAAGAAGAGAAGATTCAGTTTATCCACCAGTTGGATGAAATGGGGCTCTTTTTAATCAAAGGAGCCGTGCAATACATCGCGGATTTGCTGGATATATCCAAATTCACGGTTTACAACTATCTCGATAAGAAAAATCCATAGACCAAAGATAGGAGATGACCCGCATGGCAGAGGTAACGATTGAACAGGCGCGCAAGTTTCATGACGGTGTACACGTTTTGGATGGGCACTTTGATCTGTTGATGGATGTTGAGATTCAGCGTGGATACGGTCGGACGAAAATGATCGAGACGGAGTATTTGCCACGGTTCCAGAAGGGCGGTGTGCATTCCATCGTGGCAGCGGTGTTCGTGGAGGATGCTTTTGTACCGGAAATGAGTCTGCGCAAGGCGCTCAACCAGATCAGCGCCCTGCATGCAGAGGCCGCAGAGTCCCCTGAGCACATTGTTATCGCCAAAAATCTGGAGGATTTGCAGCGGGCAAGAGCGGAGCAAAAAGTATCGTTCATTCTGTCATTGGAAGGGGCAGAGCCACTGCACAACGACCTGAGTCTCTTGCGCGTCTTTTACGAGCTCGGTGTGCGGATGATGGGGCTCGTTTGGAGTCGCCGCAACTTCGTCGGGGACGGCAGCTTTTTTGCACCTGTACGCGAAGGGAAAAAAGGGGGCATTACCGATTTTGGTGTGCGTCTCATCGAGGAAGCGGAAAAGCTGGGCATCGCCATCGATGTGAGCCATTTGAATGACGAAGGGTTCTGGGACGTCATGGAAATCACTGAAAAGCCTGTGATCGCTTCTCACTCCAACAGTCGGACAATCGTCCCGACGATGCGCAATCTGACAGATGAGCAGATCAAAGCGATTGCGGAAAAGGACGGGCTTGTCGGGTTGAATGCGTTTAGCATGTTCGCAGCGACTGACAGTGCTGATGCAACGCTTGCAAGACTGATTGATCACGTAGACTATATGAAAAAGCTTGTCGGCGCAAGGCACATCGGTATCGGCCTGGACCTGTGCGATGATTTGACGAAATATTTGCCCTTGGACAAGATTGCCAAAACGAAAGAAATGCCATTTGATGTAGTAAAAGGTCATGCGTCGCTGCCTGAAATTACGCGTGAGCTGATGAAGCGTGGTTACACAGACGGAGAAATCGAAGGAATCCTGGGTGGTAATTTCCTCAGAGTGTATCGGGATGTGTGGAAGTAGGACTGAAAAAGGAGGAATGTCGGATGGCACGGACTGGGTACAAAGAAGCTTCCTTTGGCTATTATCAATCTGGCATCAAGGTAGCCGAGATTCGTTTTGGCGATGGGAAAGTTTGGCATCGGAGTACAGGCTGGGATGCAGGAAGAGCAGTCGATTACCCCTTTGCACAACTGGTTGAAGGGGAAGCAGGCTATGAGCTACCGCTACTCAATCTGGCACAAAAGCTGCCGGAATGGGAGCAGATCGATTGGGAGAGTTCGCAAGTCGTGTTTCCAAAAAGCGGAGGGCACTACCAACGCCATATGCCAATCGAAGGAACAGGTCCCGCAGGGAAAAACCAGGCGTGGATCTGGGCAGTTCGCGAAGCAGCGCAGCCGATTGATTTGATCATTTGTGAAAACGAAGTGATTGCATTTGTGTTGACAGGTCGTGGCGATAGCGTTGTATTGGCTAAAACAGGCTGGGAGGACTTGACCCCGCTCACGATGTGGCAAGATCCACTGTTGTCAGGAGCAAACTACGGCGTGCTTCACTTGGGTAGGCATGATGTCGAAATGAGAGATGGTGTTCGTTTAGCGACTGAGGTTTGGTTACCCGCGGGATTGGCAGAAGGACAACGCGTACCGACCATTTTCATGCGCACTCCGTATGGTCGGATGGATGCCATTTTTCGCAGGCTGCCTTTCGTAGCCCGCGGATATGCGCTGGTTGTGCAGGATACACGCGGACGTGAAGATTCTGAGGGAGAGTGGATTCCACTTGTCCATGAGCGCAATGATGGCGATGACAGTCTTACCTGGATCGCGAGGCAGGAGTGGTCGGATGGCAACGTCGGGATGCTTGGAGGCTCGTATGTGGGGTATGTGCAATGGGCTGCGGCCGCAAGTGGTAATCCGCATCTGAAGGCGATTTTTAGCTACGTGACAGTAGGAACACCTTACGTGGATATCCCGCGCAAAGGGGGAACGATTCTCGGTGGTTTGTCATGGATTTTCATGATGGCAGATAAGCGCCGTAATGTCGCGGCTCTTTCCCGTGATGATTGGAGTGAAGTCATCAAGGTGCGCCCAATCAAGGAAATCCCGCAAAAAGTGCTAGGAAAAGAAATCCCGTTCTGGACAAAATGGATGGAGCATCCGGATGGAGATGAGTTCTGGGCCATGTCAGACTGGAAACGGCATGCGGATCAGGTAAAGGTGCCTGCTCTACTTGTATCGGGCTGGTATGACGACAATGGGATGGGGACGAGCGAATCGTGGGAAGTCATTTCCCGAAATATGCCAGAGCACGCCCGGCTCATCTTGGGGCCGTGGTATCACAAGGCGAATACGACACGCGAAATTCATCATGTGCCATTTGGAAACAACGCTATCCGCTACGATCTGGATGTGACGCAGCTCCGCTGGTTTGACCGCTATTTAAAAGGAGTGGAAAATGGCGTCGATCAAGAGCCTCGTGTCGAGTACTACATGGTGGGAGAAAACGAATGGAAGACCTCGCAGACCTGGCCGCCAGCAGAGGCAACCGTGACCAATCTGTATTTGAGCAGCGAGGGAAACGCCAATACGAGCCGAGGGGATGGGACTCTGACCCTGTCTATCCCAGGTGAACAGGCGGTAGATACATACAGCTATGATCCGCTGAACGCAGCACCGTATCTGCTGGATTTGTCCGAGAACGAAAACAGCGTTCCGGAAAACTATCGAGAGGTGGAAGAGAGAGCCGACATACTCGTCTTCACCTCAGAGCCATTGGAAGAAGAGGTCGTCATAGCGGGAGAAATCTCCGCTGTTATCTATGCATCCAGCTCAGCTCGCGATACAGATTGGCTCGTGCGTCTATGCGATGTGGATGAGGAAGGCAATTCGATTCGACTATCCGACGGGATTATCTGCGCACGCTACCGTCACTCATTCGAAGAGCCCGAGCTACTTGTCCCCGGACAAATCGAACGCTATGAGATTCGCATGACCAAGATCGCCAATGTCTTCCAAAAAGGTCACCGCATCCGCGTATCCGTGACTTCTGGCGCCGAGAACTTTTCGTTCCCTAATCCGAATACAGGCAATGATCTGGCAACGGAAACCGAGACTGTCATCGCCTGGCAACGCGTCTATCATGATAGCAAGTATCCGAGTCACATCAAGCTTCCTCTCTTGCGTTCCGGGGGAAGCAAGCAATTTTCAGGAGGTATGTAAAGTATCATGACTGTTTACAGTTGCAGAATATGCAAGTTCCGTTACGACGAATGGCTAGGTGATACGAAAAATGGCGTCCCGCCCGGGGTGCCTTTTCCACACTTGGCTGGCTCTGTTTGTACCGATTGTGGGTTGGACGAGGAAGGTCGGCACTTGCCGCTTCCTGAAACCAAGTACGGGCATTTGGAAGCTACCTATTACGATCAGTTTGCAGGAAAGGCCAGCATCGCCTTTTATCGGAACTGGCTGCTGAAGGAAGCGGAGCAAGCTCAAGTATCCGTGCTGGAGCTCGGTGTAGGAACAGGGAGAATTGGCATTGAGCTGGCGCGAAACGGTTTGTCCGTCTGCGGCGTGGATTGGAGCCCGCATATGCTGGAGATGGCCGCCAAAAAGAAACGTCGCATGTTAAAAGGGAAAGAAGAACTGCTGGAGCTTATGGAGCAAAATATGTGGGAGCTTCAGCTTGACAGACAATTTACACATGTGCTGCTCCCGGAAGGACTTTTTCAGCAGGCAACCTGTAGAAACGAGCAACGTCAATTGCTTACGATCATCCATGATTACATAACGGAGGATGGAACATTGGCAATTGACTTAGTCTTGCCACCAGTAAAAAATCAATGGACAACGATGCAACGCAAGTTCGTGTTCCCGGATCGTATGGTGTATCAAAAGGTGGAGGGTGAAACCTCGCTCGTGGATCAAAAGTTCCGATATACACTCACGTACGAGACTTTCCTCGAACAGATCGAGCAGCCAAGGTATCGTGTCGAGCGAGAGTTGGCATTGCTGTTACCTACAGAGCTGGAGCTGTTATTGGAAGCATCGGGCTTCCGCGTCACCTACAGCAGGGAGAATGTCTTCCTCAAGCAGGATACCGAGCCACAGCGAGAGGATGGTAGCTACGACATGGATCGCTGGCAGTATGGGGGGTATCCATTCGCTGAACCTGTCGGGACACCGGGTGGAGCTACGCGCTGGACGATCCTGGCGAAAAAAATTTCTCTCTCTACCTTGTAACAAAAAATCTGCTGCTGCATCTAACCTGTATGAAAGTGAGTGAAGGAGGTCGCACCCTTGGAAAAATTGCAGCCAACGACAGATGCTGCGTTTGAACAAATCATGAGGGAATATGGGACCCGCGTGCTTCGACTCGTCACCTTTCTGGTAAAGGATCGCAGCTTGGCAGAGGATATTACCCAGGATGTATTCGTCAAGGTGTATCGGCATCTTCCGGGATTTCGGCAGGAGAGCACTGTACACACTTGGTTGTATCGGATCGCGGTCAATGAGTGTAAAGGTTATTTGCGTTCTTGGTCGTTCCGCCATATCCTTCCCCGTTCGTGGATCAGACAGGATGGGGAGCTTTCTACGGAAAGTCTTGTGCTGGATCAAGCCGAGAGGGACCAGCTCGTAGCAGAAGTGTTGCTGCTTCCTCCACTATATCGTCAAGTGATTGCGCTTCATTACTATGCGGATTTATCCATAGGAGAGGTAGCAGACGTGCTTGGGGTAACGGAGGGAACAGTTAGAACCCGGTTGCATCGGGCCAGGCAGCAGCTTCGGAAGAGCATGGGAGAGGGGAGTGACTGGGAATGGACGAAAACCGATGGCTCCAGGACTTGAAGGAACGAGCAGATCAAACCATTTTTCGTGATGTACAGTTCACAGCTTCGATGGAAGAGCGAGTACGGCAGCGGGTGAGACCAAGAAAAGGGTGGATGACTGGCTGGAGGAGGCTATCGTTGCCGGTAGTTGTCCTTGCTGTAGGCTGGCTGCTATGGTTAGGGCTCCCTGTTCAGGAGGAGAGGCACGCTGCCCGGCAAGAGACGAAACCCCCGCAACAGGAGACACAAGTCCCTTCCTTATTGCCAGGGGGTAGATTGTTGGAAACTGATTTGTGGAAACAGTCGCCTTATTTGTCATCCACTTACGACAATCAGAGCTTTTCTTATTTCGGGGAGAAGCCTGTTCGTATCATGACAGAAAAAGACGGATTCTACGAAGGACAGACGCAGCGAGTGATCTGGCTGCTGAACGGGAAGTACGCTCCAAAAGTAGAAATCGCAGCTTACAACACCGAGGGGACCCGTCTGGAGTTGGGCAGCTACGAAGTCATGGCTCCTTTATACGATGCAGACGGTCATTTTCCATCAGGGATCGTGTTGCCTGAACCGGGAAAATGGAAGCTTGAAGTTAGGTCAGAAGGTAAGCATTTCGGACAAGTTTTTGTTGAGGTGAAAAAAGGAATCGCTCCTGCTAACAGTCAATTAGTCGTGCCTATCATTCACAGTTATTTAGGGACAGAGACCGACAAGCTGGGAAGGTTGGGAAAACACCGCGAAATAAACGTCGAGCTCCTCGGAGTCGAGGCGCCTGACGCTGCGAAGCGAACCGTATACGCCTGGGTCAAAATAACGGGTAGCAATTCTACGGCGATCAGCGCGCCGATGGTCTTTCACATCTCCTACAATGGAAACGATTATCGGGTAACAGCGTTCAAGATGCCCGAGGACGGAAACAACTATCAGAGCAGTTTGCAAAAGCTGTTTCCACCGAAAATGCTGGAGAAAATCAACAACCGATCAAAAACAAACTAAAGATGCGAAAACGGACCTTTCCCAAGCAGAAGGTCCGTTTTCGATATGGGTTGCCTATCCGTATATTTGAGCGCCAATCGCCCAGTACGTTCCTGCACGGTGCGGCAGGCTGTCTGCATTCACTACCATCACAGGGGGATGGGAAACCTGCAAGAAGCCATTTTGCTCCAGATAAGCATGGAATGTTGCTTGCTCATCCGGCACATCGATCCGCACGCGGCCAGTATGTGCTTGTGTGAGTTTGTATAGGAGGTGTGCTGCCATGACAGCATCCTCTGCGACGATCGGTCCTGCGATGAGGTTGACCGGGCCTTGCACGGCGAAGCCATAGCCGATGATCTTGCCGGAGTGATTTTTGGCTACCAGACAAGTAGTGGCTTGTCGCATGCGCGTTTCGAGAAAATGAGAGCGTCTGCTACCAAGTGCTGCTTTGTCCAATTCAACTACGCTGGCGAAATCGCCTGACTCCATTGGGACAATTTCGAAGGCGACATTGGCTTCGTTTTGCAGAGGTAATTCAGGCACACAGCGTTCAGCTATAAACTTTCGAATGCGATCCACTGTTTGGAACCCGAGGTTTTTGTACAGTGGCTCTCCTTCTGGAGTCGCAATGAGCATGATCGTTGTATCAGTAGAAACAGAAGCCATGCACGCCTTCATGAGCTCGCGTCCAAATCCTTTGCCTTGTGACGAGGGATGGACGATAACCATGCCGATGCTGGCAAGCTTCTCATCGTACGGGATGATAGCCGCACTTGAAAGTAAGTTACCACTCGTGTCTTTGTGACCGAATACGGTTCCGATAGACAGAATTGTGCGAATTTCCTCTTCGTCGTAATCCCAGCCTACAGAATCAGATAAGGCAATTAGTCCGGGAATATCCGAGACGGATAAGGATTGTAAGCGATACTCGATACTCTTCACTTTGAATCAGTCTCCGTTTCATTCATTGTGTTCACGGTGCTTAATGCTGCCGCTATTTTTGTACATGTAGCTGCCAAGCGAGTTTCCGCTCCATGCTCGTGCAGCGGATCACTCCATGCGAAGCCGTCATGATGAAACCGGGGGATGACATGCATATGAAAATGAGTCAGTTCGTTGAAGGCACCGCCGTTTTGACAAATGGTAATACCGTCGGGCTTGTACACTTGTGTAAGCGCATTTGATAGAAGCGTCACTGCCTCGGATACTTTGTGCATGGTACATTCATCCAAATCTGTCCATTCTACCAGATGCTGCTTCGGGAGGATGAGCATATGGCCTTCCGAAAAAGGATCGATATCTAAGAGACATGTCACCCATTCGTTTTCATAGACGATGTGAGCGGCTTCGATCGCCTGGGCCAAGCGACAGCCCAAACACTCGACTTGCTCTCGTTTCAAGGGCATCCACCTCCATCTTTTACCACTTTAGCACAGGAAAAGTATGGATACGAGAAAAACTAGACAAATGCCTGATTCTCTTTGGTTGCTCTTTATATCATGCGTTTGTTATAATTACTGTTAGTGTATTTTTTGCGAGGCGCAATCTGAACGTTTGAATGGATTCGCGTGGGAGGGAACGAACAACACATGGATCGTCGTGAAAGACAAAAAAGGATACGAAATTTTTCCATCATCGCCCACATTGACCATGGTAAGTCGACGCTGGCAGACCGTATTTTGGAGCTGACCGGTGCTTTGACAGCCCGTGAGATGGAAGCCCAGTTTCTTGACACGATGGAGCTGGAAAAAGAGCGCGGGATTACGATTAAGCTGAATGCCGTGCGTTTGAACTATAAAGCAGATGACGGTGAAGATTACATTCTCCACCTGATCGACACCCCTGGACACGTCGACTTTACGTATGAAGTATCCCGCAGTTTGGCTGCCTGTGAAGGGGCTATTCTCGTAGTGGATGCCGCACAAGGAATCGAAGCCCAGACATTGGCAAACGTCTATTTGGCGTTGGACAGCGACCTGGAGATCATCCCGGTTATCAACAAAATCGACCTGCCGAGCGCAGAGCCTGAGCGTGTGAAGCAAGAGGTTGAGGACGTGATCGGTCTGGATGCCAGCGACGCGGTTTTGACTTCTGCCAAAGCGGGTATCGGGATTAAAGAAGTACTGGAAGCAGTTGTGCAAAAAGTACCGGCTCCAGAGGGAGATCCGGATGCACCTCTGCAAGCTTTGATTTTCGACTCCTATTTTGATGCGTATCGCGGCGTTATTGCGTCCATCCGTGTCATCAACGGAACCTTGAAAAAAGGTATGAAAATCAAAATGATGGCGACAGGCAAGTCGTTTGAGGTAACCGAAATCGGTACATCTACTCCACGACAAACGCAAGTGGAAGAATTGACGGTTGGAGATGTAGGCTACGTAGCAGCTTCCATTAAAACAGTGGGAGATACCAGTGTGGGGGATACGATTACAGATGCGAATCGCCCTGCTGCTGAACCGCTGCCTGGCTACCGCAAGATCAACCCGATGGTTTTCTGCGGTCTGTACCCAATCGAAACAAACGAGTACAACGATCTGCGTGATGCGTTGGAAAAGCTCCAGCTCAACGATGCGTCTCTGCAGTTTGAACCGGAGACTTCTCAAGCACTCGGCTTTGGTTTCCGTTGCGGGTTCTTGGGACTTCTGCACATGGAGATTATCCAGGAGCGGATCGAACGGGAATTCAATATTAGCTTGATTACCACTGCGCCGAGCGTTATTTACCGCATTACCAGAACGAACGGCGAGGTTTTCGAAATCGACAACCCGTCCAAAATGCCGGAAGCACAAAAGATCGAAATGGTCGAGGAGCCTTATGTTACCGCGACGGTTATGGTGCCAAAGGAATACGTCGGCGATGTGATGCAGCTGTGCCAAGGCAAGCGCGGTGAGTTTCTCGATATGCAATACTTGGGCGAGAATCGCGTGCAGCTGAAGTACGACATGCCATTGTCCGAGATCGTCTACGATTTCTTTGACATGCTGAAGTCTGGTACAAAAGGATATGCGTCCTTTGACTACGAACTGGCTGGCTACAAGGCTTCCAAGCTGGTGAAAATGGATATTCTCCTCAATAGCGAAGTGGTGGATGCTCTGTCGTTTATCGTACACAAAGATACAGCCTATGCTCGCGGTAAGGTCATTTGCGAAAAGCTGAAGGAATTGATTCCGCGTCAGCAATTCGAGGTGCCGATTCAAGCGACCATCGGACACAAGGTTGTCGCTCGTGAAACAATCAGTGCTTTGCGTAAAAACGTTCTTGCCAAATGCTACGGCGGGGACATCTCACGTAAGCGCAAGCTGCTTGAAAAGCAAAAAGAAGGAAAGAAGCGCATGAAGTCCGTCGGTTCCGTAGAGGTACCGCAAGAAGCATTTATGGCTGTATTGCGCATGGATGATAAGAAGTAGGCCTGACCTTGTGTCAGGTCTTTTCCATTAAAAAGGTAATCAAAAAGTCGGCTTTTGATCACGAAGTAGATTATGAAAGTTTATTCGGCGTCGAAAATGGCGTTCACCTTCGAAGTCCGGTGCTCATGTAGGTCCCCTACACTCCGCTCCTCCTTCTTCAGGTTCTCGCCATTTTCTCGGTGCTGAAAAGCCGACTTTTTGATTTTTATCTAATTAAATCCTGATAATTAACAAGGAGGGAAAGGGACATGATGCCACAATCGGTTTACATTCACATTCCCTTTTGTACAAATAAATGCTACTACTGTGACTTCAACTCGTTCGTGACGAACAATCCGCAGCTCATTTGGGATTACCTCGATGCGTTGAAGAACGAGATGGAGCTTACCTTTAGCCAGCAGCCGATCGAGCAGGTGAAAACAATCTTTGTTGGCGGGGGGACACCTACGTTTCTCGATCATGCGCAAATGCGCGCGTTTTTGGAAATAGTACAAAAGCATTTGGGCAAGTACTGGGCGAAGGATATCGAATTTTCGATGGAAGCGAATCCGGGAACGACAGACGTAGAAAAGCTGCGTATCATGCGTGAGCTGGGCGTCAACCGTCTGAGCTTTGGTGTGCAGTCCTTTGACGATGCGCTCTTGAAACGACTGGGACGAATTCACGACCAGGAAGCCGTATATCGCAGCATTGATAATGCAAAAAAAGTAGGCTTTGACAACTTCAGCATCGACCTGATGTTTGGATTGCCAGATCAAACGCTGGACATTTTCCGCCAGACGTTGGACAAGGCGTTTGGGCTGGGTACTACGCATTTTTCCGCATACAGTCTCAAGGTGGAAGAGAACACGCTGTTCCACACGCTTTACCAAAAGGATCAGCTGCCACTGCCATCTGAAGAGACAGAGCTTGAGATGTACATGGTATTAATAGAAGAGATGGAGCGTCACGGGTACAAGCAGTACGAGATTAGTAATTTTGCAAAACCGGGCTTCGAGAGCAAACATAATAAAACCTATTGGCTCAATCGTGAATACTATGGGTTGGGTGCAGGTGCCCACGGCTATGTGTGCGGCCAGCGGCATGTGAATGCGGGGCCACTTGCGATTTACATGCAGAAGTGCAAGGAAGGGCTGCCGCGTGTAGAACAATTCGAGGTACCGCGCGAGGATGCCATGGAGGAACAGATGATTTTGGGGCTGCGCTTGAGAGAAGGAGTTGACCTTTCTGCGTTTGCATCCCGTTTTGGTGCAACTGTTTATGATGTTTTTGGGACAATAATAGAAGAAGAGATTGCCAAAGGAATGCTGAAAGAACAGGATGGGTTTTTGAAGCTGACGAATCAGGGGCTTCCGCTCGGAAATGAGGTATTTGCACGCTTTCTTCGCTAAAAAGTAAGGAGAACTGGCGAAATATGAGATTTTTTGTCTCAGGAACTAGCGCAAGCTCGTTGACAAATCCTTCTACTATTGATACCTTAGTATATAGATTTAGCACTCGATAAGTATGAGTGCTAACAATCCAACAGGAGGCGAGCGACATCCATGTTATCAGACCGTCAACAAATGATTTTAAACGCGATTGTCGATAATTACATTCATTCTGCCGAACCTGTTGGCTCCCGGACCATTTCCAAGCGGGAAGACATCGGATTCTCTTCGGCAACGATACGCAACGAGATGTCTGACTTGGAGGAGCTGGGATACTTAGAACAGCCCCACACATCGGCGGGACGTGTGCCTTCTACAAAAGGATACCGCTTCTACGTCGATAACTTGATTCAGCCTCATCTTCTGGAGGAAGCTGAATTGGGTAAACTAAAGCAGTTGTTTGCCGAGCGTATTCTCCATTCTGAACAAGTGGTAGAGTACACTGCTCAGATTCTCTCTCAACTGACAAACTACACGGCAATTGTCTTGGGACCAGAGATTTTTGAGCATCGGTTAAAACATATTCAAATCGTTCCTCTTAATGAAACACAGGCTGTGGCGATTGTGGTGACGCATACCGGACGTGTTGAGAACAAACTCATTGATCTTCCGGAAGGCATTGGTGCCGGCGAAATCGAGAAACTCGTCAATTTGTTGAATGCAAGGCTGAACGATGTGCCACTATGGCAGCTTCGACAACGGCTTTATCAAGAGATTTCCGGTGAAATGCAGCGTCATACGGAGCAGTATGAAGAGATTCTTCAGCTCCTCAACAACTCGCTGACGCAAGAAGAAGAACGAGTATACTTACGCGGTGCGACCAAGATCTTGAATCAGCCGGAATTCCGAGATGTTGATAAAGTCAAAGATATTCTGGAGCTACTAGAGCAGCACGATCAATTGCTGAATGTGATTGGTATGCAGGGTGATGGTCTAACGGTACGCATCGGACAGGAAAACCAGCTAGACGCGATTAAGCAATGCAGTATTATTACCACTTCCTATTCGCTTGGAGGCAAGCCGGTGGGAATGGTGGGGATACTTGGCCCGACGCGAATGGAATACGGCAAGGTCATTACCGTACTCAACCATTTGGCGGAAGGTTTATCGCGCATGCTGACTTCGCAGTTTGAGAAATAAATGGAGTGAATGGCTAAACAGTTTTTTGACTGGAAAAAGCCGCCAGGAGGTAGTGACGTTGAGCGAGGAAAAAGTAACGCAAGACCCAACTCTCGAAGAAGAACAAGTAGCACAGGATGCAGACCAAACGACTGCAACTGAAATGAATGGGGAGCAAGAAGCTGCTCACTGGAAGGCTCAGGCTGAAGAGCATCAAAACCGCATGCTTCGCGCCATGGCTGATATGGATAACCTCCGCCGCCGTGTTCGCCGTGAACAGGAAGATCTGGCTAAATACGCTTCGCTGAAAATCGTGGAAGAGCTTTTGCCAGTTCTCGATAATTTCGAGCGAGCACTTGCCGCTGACAAGGAATCCATGACAGTAGATTCCCTCTTGGAGGGTGTAAACATGGTGTATCGTCAGATGGTTCAAGTTTTCGATAAAGAAGGCTTGACTGCGATTGAGGCAAAAGGAAAACCATTTGACCCGCACATCCATCAGGCGGTAATGCAGACACAAGACCCTGAGTTTGATTCAGGTGTCGTTGTAAACGAGCTGCAAAAAGGATATATGTTCAAAGACCGCGTCGTTCGTCCGGCGATGGTTCAAGTAAACGAGTAAACCAAAAGTACTTAAAATCACTAGACGTATAGTGTTAGGAGGACATTTTGTATGAGTCGCGTAATCGGAATTGACTTGGGAACAACCAACTCTTGTGTAGCAGTAATGGAAGGCGGAGAGCCTGTCGTTATTGCCAATGCGGAAGGAAACCGTACCACTCCATCCGTAGTAGCATTTAAAAACGGTGAGCGCATCGTTGGAGAAGCGGCAAAACGCCAAGCCATCACGAATCCAGACAATACCGTAATCTCCATCAAGCGCCACATGGGTACTGCTCATAAAGAAACGCTTGAAGGCAATGCATACTCGCCTGAGCAGATTTCTGCTATGATTCTGCAAAAGCTGAAAGCAGATGCGGAAAGCTACCTTGGTCAACCTGTGACGCAGGCAGTGATTACGGTTCCAGCATACTTCAATGACAGCCAACGCCAAGCGACAAAAGACGCTGGTAAAATCGCTGGTCTGGAAGTTCTGCGTATCGTGAACGAACCAACGGCAGCTGCTCTTGCATACGGTATGGAGAAAACAGAAGATCAAACCGTTCTCGTATTCGACTTGGGCGGCGGTACCTTTGACGTATCCATTCTCGAATTGTCCGACGGCTTCTTCGAAGTAAAAGCGACCTCCGGTGATAACAAGCTGGGTGGAGACGACTTCGACGATGTAGTTATGAACTACCTGGTGAGCGAATTCAAAAAAGAACATGGCATCGATCTGTCTAAGGATCGTATGGCACAACAACGTTTGAAAGACGCTGCTGAAAAAGCGAAGAAAGACCTGTCCGGTGTTCTGACTACGACCATTTCTCTGCCGTTCATTACAGCAGATGCAACCGGTCCAAAACACTTGGAGATGAACCTGACTCGTGCAAAATTCGAAGAGATCTCCGCTGATTTGGTAGAGCGTACAATGGGACCAACTCGTCAAGCGCTGAAAGATGCTGGATTGACTCCTAGCGAACTGGATCGCGTGATTCTGGTCGGTGGTTCTACTCGTATCCCAGCGGTACAAGAAGCCATTAAGAAATTTACAGGTAAAGAACCACATAAAGGTGTAAACCCAGATGAAGTAGTAGCACTCGGGGCTGCTGTGCAAGCAGGTGTACTGACTGGTGATGTGAAAGACGTCGTACTTCTTGACGTAACTCCACTCTCCCTCGGTATCGAAACATTGGGTGGCGTATTCACCAAGTTGATTGATCGCAACACGACGATCCCAACAAGCAAATCCCAAGTGTTCTCTACAGCTGCTGACAACCAAACATCTGTAGAAATCCACGTTCTCCAAGGTGAGCGTCAAATGGCGAACGACAATAAATCTCTTGGTCGCTTCAACCTGTCCGATATCCCGCCAGCGCCACGCGGCATCCCGCAAATCGAAGTTTCCTTCGATATTGACGCGAACGGTATCGTAAACGTACGTGCAAAAGACTTGGGTACAGGAAAAGAGCAACGCATCACGATCACTTCCAACTCCGGTCTGTCCGATGAAGATATCGATCGCATGGTAAAAGATGCAGAGTTGAATGCAGAAGCGGACAAACAACGCAAAGAGCAAGTAGAAGTTCGCAACGAAGCTGACCAACTCGTATTCACTACCGAGAAAACACTGAAAGAAGTAGAAGGCAAGATCGACCAAGCTGAAATCGACCGCGCTAACGCTGCGAAAGATAAAGTAAAAGCAGCTCTGGAAGGCGGCAACATCGAAGAGATCAAGACAGCGAAAGATGAACTGTCCGAGATCATTCAACAAATTTCGGTGAAGCTCTATGAGCAGGCTGCTCAAGCGCAAGCTGCACAAGGTGGCGCTGAAGGTCAAGAGCCGAAGAAAGACAATGTTGTTGATGCTGACTACGAAGTGGTAGACGATAAAAAGTAACACGCAGGATGTGAGGGGAGAGTTTTCTTCCCTCACTTCCCACGATGTGACCCATGAAAGTCAAAGTCACGAATGCTGACTTTGACTTTTTTTCAAGTCTGTCACATGCTATGATAACAGTTGACTGTCATGGGAGTGATGTAGGAGATGAAACGTGATTTATACGAGGTTCTGGGCGTTGCAAAGGACGCGGACGCTGATGAAATCAAAAAAGCGTATCGCAAGCTGGCTCGCCAGTACCATCCGGATGTAAATAAAGAGGCTGACGCGGAAGAAAAGTTCAAAGAAGTAAAGGATGCGTACGACATCCTGTCTGAGCCACAAAAGCGTGCGCAGTATGATCGTTTCGGTCACCAAGACCCGAACCAGGGCTTCGGTGGTGGAGGCTTTGACGGATCTGGCATGGGCGGCTTCGGAGACATTTTTGATATGTTCTTCGGTGGCGGCGGCAGACGTTCGAATCCAAATGCACCTCGCAAAGGATCAGACCTGCAATTTGGCCTCAGCATAGACTTTATCGATGCGATTTTTGGGAAAGAAACCGACGTGGAAATTCCAAAGGAAGCAGAATGCGATACGTGCCTTGGTTCTGGCGCGAAGTCTGGTTCCGGTGTAGATACGTGTAAGACTTGTAGCGGTACTGGACAGCAAGAGGTGGTCGCGAATACGCCATTTGGCCGGATCGTCAATCGCCGTGTATGCTCTACTTGTGAAGGTAAGGGTAAAGTTGTCAAAGAAAAATGCTCGACCTGCCGAGGCAGTGGACGTGTCAAGGTACGCCGCAAAATTCATCTCAACATCCCAGCAGGTGTGGACGATGGAGCTCAATTGCGCGTAACAGGCGAGGGAGAACCGGGCGCAAACGGTGGACCTCCTGGAGATTTGTACGTCGTATTGCGCGTCAAGAGTCATGAGTTTTTTGAGCGTGAAGGAAATGATATTTACTGTGAGGTTCCCCTTACTTACGCACAGGCGGCACTCGGAGATGAGATTGAAGTGCCGACGGTCGATGGTCGCGTGAAGCTGAAGATCCCGGCGGGTACCCAAACGGAGACATTCTTCCGCTTGCGTGGAAAAGGCGTTCCGCATCTGCGAGGAAACGGTCGTGGAGATCAGCATGTCAAAGTGCGCGTCATTACACCGACCAAGCTGAGCGATAAACAAAAGGAACTGTTGCGTGAGCTCGCCGAACTGTCTGGAGAAAAGCCAGGACAGCATGGGGGAGAAGACGAAAGCTTTTTCGAAAAAATGAAACGGGCATTCCGCGGCGAGTAATCCGTCGCGGTTTTGTCCGCTTTTTGCCTAATGCTTCGTGTAGTGAAGTCGATCAAATGAAAAGCCCGATTGGGAGCTTATGTGGGGAGTGGTAGATTCGTGAAATGGTCAGAAATCAGTATCCATACTACAGCGGAGGCTACAGAGGCGGTGTCAAACCTCTTGTATGAAATGGGTGCCAATGGTGTCGTAATCGAAGACCCGGAGGTGCTCTATCGTGAGTGGGATACCCCCTTTGGCGAAATCTACCAGCTTTCTCCTGATGATTTTCCGGCCGAGGGCGTATTCGTTAAAGCATACCTGCCGGTTGACAGCAGCGAGCTGCTTGACGTTGTAGAAGAGTTGAAAGAGCAGCTGGCACAGCTGATCGAGTACGGTTTGGACATTGGTAAGGCATCGATTGCAGTTAACGATGTCCACGAAGATGAATGGGCCCACGCCTGGAAAAAATATTACAAGCCGGTTCACGTTTCTGATGGCATGACGATCAAGCCAGTATGGGAAGAGTACGAGCCTAGACATTCCGATGAGATCATTATTGAGATGGACCCGGGAATGGCATTTGGAACAGGTACGCATCCGACGACCATCCTCTGTCTGCGTGCACTGGAAAAGTACCTCGCAAAAGGCGATCAGGTGTATGATGTTGGGACAGGCACAGCAATTTTGAGTATTGCTGCCATCAAGCTCGGAGCAAAAGATGTGCTTGCAATGGACTTGGATGAAGTGGCTGTACGATCTGCTCAAGCCAATACCGAACTGAACGGTGTACATGAGCATATTACCGTGAGACAAAACAACTTGCTCGACGGCATCGAGGAGCAGGTGGAAGTGGTGGTTGCCAACATTTTGGCAGAAGTCATCCTGCGATTCACCGATGATGTATTCCGTGTACTGAAGCCAGAGGGTACCTTCATCGCTTCAGGTATTATTGCCGCTCGTGAAGCGGATGTGAAGGCAGCATTGGCAGCTTCAGGTCTTGAGGTCGTGGAAACCATTTTCATCGATGACTGGGTAGCAATTGTAGCAAAAAAACGATAGAATAGTGGGGTTGGCGAGATGCAACGATATTTTGTCGAGCCACATTCCTTAAGTGAGAATGAGCTAACGATTGTCGGAGACGATGTACACCATATCGTAAACGTAATGCGTGCTAGGGAAGGCGAAGAAATCATCGTTTCTGATGGAGCGGGCAGGTCTGCACGGGCCAAGCTTGTCTATCTTTCTGCCAAGGAAGTACGAGCAGAAGTCATAGAATTGCTCCAGGAAGAACGAGAACTGCCGATCCGAGTCACAATTGGTCAGGGGCTTCCAAAAGGCGAGAAGCTGGAGTGGATTTTGCAAAAGGGGACGGAACTTGGGGCGTACTCTTTTTTTCCGTTTTCTTCTGAACGAACCATTGTGAAGCTGGATGCCAAAAAAGAGGCGAAAAAACTGGAGCGTTGGCGCAAAATTGTTAAAGAGGCGGCTGAACAGTCGCACCGAGCTGTTTTGCCAGAGCTGCTGTCACCCGTATCATATCGCGAGGTGCTTCAAGCTGGCCAAGAGTATACGCATTGCGCGATTGCCTATGAAAAAGAAGGCAGTACCACGATTCATCAAGTGCTAGAAGAGATGACTGCTGGTGATTCACTTCTCGTCCTCGTTGGACCAGAAGGAGGCTTCTCTCCCGAGGAAGTGGCACAAGCAGAGAGCAAGGGGTTCCTGACGGTTTCACTCGGCCCTCGTATTTTACGCACGGAAACGGCAAGCCAGTACGTTTTGGCCTGCGCTTCCTATCAGTTTGAACGACAGGCTTCATCACTTCGCAAAGGATGAGCAGGTTAGAAAGGAGGAATGGCAATGTCTACCGTTGCTTTTCATACATTAGGCTGCAAAGTAAACAGCTATGAGACAGAGGCCATCTGGCAATTGTTCAAGGCAGACGGCTACGAGAGAGTAGACTTTGAACAAGATGATGCAGATGTCTACGTGATTAATACTTGTACCGTCACGAACACGGGGGATAAGAAAAGCCGCCAAGTCATTCGCCGTGCGATTCGTCGTAATCCTGAGGCGATCGTGGCAGTAACAGGCTGCTATGCGCAAACTTCTCCAAGTGAGATTGCGCAAATTCCCGGTGTGGATATCGTAGTAGGTACACAAGGTCGCGAAAAACTGATCGAGTACGTAGATCAAATTCGGGTAGAGCGCCAGCCGATCAACGCAGTAGGTAACATCATGAAAGCCCGTGAATTTGAAGAGCTGGATGTTCCGAACTTTACAGATCGCACGCGTGCTTCGCTCAAAATCCAAGAGGGCTGCAACAACTTTTGTACGTTTTGCATTATTCCATGGGCTCGCGGTCTAATGCGTTCCCGCAAACCGGAAAGCGTCGTCGAACAGGCTCAAAAGCTGGTGGAAGCGGGCTATCTGGAAATCGTTTTGACCGGTATTCACACGGGTGGTTACGGCGAAGATTTGGAAGACTACAATTTGGCTAAGCTGTTGATCGATCTTCATCAAGTGGAAGGTCTCAAGCGTATCCGCATCAGTTCGATTGAAGCGAGCCAAATCACCGATGAAGTCATCGAGGTCATCAACAACTCCGATCGTGTCGTGCGCCATCTGCACGTACCGCTTCAAGCGGGTGATGACGAAGTATTGAAGCGCATGCGCCGCAAGTATACGACCGCCGAGTTTTATGAAAGAATGGTCAAAGTACGCGAAGCATTGCCAGGAGCAGCGATTACTACAGACGTCATCGTAGGCTTCCCGGGTGAGTCCGAAGAGCAATTCTGGAACGGATACGAGTTCATGAAGAAAATCGGTTTTGCCGAAATGCACGTATTCCCGTACTCCATGCGGACGGGTACACCAGCAGCGCGTATGACGGATCAGGTTCCTGAGGAAGAAAAAAACGAGCGCGTAGCGAAGCTGCTTGAGCTCAATCAGGAATTGACCCTGGCGTATTCGAAGAAATTCGTAGGGGATGTACTGGAAGTCATTCCGGAGCGTCCGTTTAAAGAAGCACCTGACAGCGGTCTTCTCATGGGCTATTCCGATAACTACCTGAATGTTGTATTCCCTGGTGATGAGAGCATGATCGGCAAGATTTGCAAGGTCAGACTGGACGAACCAGGCTCGGAATACTGTAAAGGGACTTTTGTTCGCGTAGTGGAAACAGAGGCGCTGCCTTACCTGAAGGAGCGTGCTATATGAGGGAGATATCGGCAGGAGGCGTTGTATTCCAGAAGCAAGACGACGTGTACATGCTCCTATTGATTGAAGACCGCTATGGCAAAGTAACACTCGCAAAAGGTAAGCAGGAGCTTGGCGAGACGATCGAAGAAACTGCTCTGCGCGAAGTTTTGGAAGAAACAGGCGTAGCAGGACGATTGGGTGCCAAGCTCGACATGATCACCTACGTGTATACACACCCGGTGACAGGAGAGACCGTCGACAAAGAAGTACACTATTACCTGGTGGAAGCATACAACACAGAGATTACCGTACAGCTAGAAGAAATCAATGATGTTCATTGGCATCCAGCTAAGGAAGCTTGGGATTTGCAGCTGCAAAGAGGATACCGAAACAATGACAGCATTTTTCGCCTTGCATTCGAACAATTAGGGATAGAGGTGTAGTTCTATGAACATGAACAAATATATCGACCACACGCTGTTGAAGCCTGATGCTACACAAGAGATGATTGACAAGCTGTGCGCGGAAGCAAGAGAGCACGACTTCATGTCTGTATGCGTAAACCCTTATTGGGTAAAGCGCTCTGCTGAACTCTTGGCGGGCTCTGATGTGAAAGTGTGCACGGTTATCGGATTCCCTCTGGGAGCGAGCACCATCGAGTCGAAAGCAGCCGAAACCCGCGATGCGATTGCAAACGGAGCGACTGAGGTAGATATGGTACTGAACGTAGGTGCCCTGAAGTCCGGTGACCTGGAAACTGTCAAAAATGACATCGTTGCTGTGAAGCAGGCTGCTGGCGATATTCTCTTGAAGGTGATTCTGGAAACTTGCCTCTTGACTGAAGAAGAAAAAGTAGTTGCGTGCAAGCTCTCCGTAGAGGCTGGTGCTGATTACGTAAAAACCTCCACAGGGTTTTCAACTGGTGGAGCAACGGTTGAAGATATCGCCCTGATGCGTAAAACCGTAGGACCAAATGTAGGTGTAAAAGCGTCTGGTGGTGTTCGTGACGGCGAAACAGCGGTTGCGATGATCGAAGCAGGAGCGAGCCGTATCGGTACAAGCTCCGGTGTTTCCATTGTAACTGGAGCAAAAACAACAGGCAGCGGATACTAATACAGAAGAAAAGCCTGGCCGAGGTAAGGCCGGGCTTTTTTAAGTCCTGCATGCTGATGTTCCTATAGAGAGAGGATAGGGAGCGGGGAGGAGATTAGCAAAATGAAATTTGTTAAAGGAATCATCATCCTGTTGGCTTTTTATGGAGTCGGCGTAGCTGCGAGCAAATGGCTGCATATTCCCTTGCCTGGTAACCTGGTGGGAATGCTACTGCTAACACTGGGACTGTGTATGGGATGGATAAGGATGGATTGGGTGGAACAAGCGGGTACTTTTCTGATCCGACATATGTTGCTCTTTTTCGTACCGATTATAGTCGGAGTCGCATCTTACTTGAACGTTTTTACCCAGAATCCTTTGCCGATCGTGCTATCCATGGTTCTCGGACCATTGTTGGTCATGCTCGTGACTGGTGTAGTTGTGCAATGGTATTTGAAGCATCATAAACAAAAGTCAGAGCCGTCCTTGCAGCAGGAAAGGAGGACGCTTGATGCTTAGTCAATTTTTTGCCATTTTGGTATCTGTAGCAGGGTACAAAGGAGCAACGATGATCCATGCTCGCTTCCACCGTTTGCAGCCTCTTCTGGTGGCTGTGATCCTGGTTTGGATCATGTGGTGGGCGTTTAGCGGTGATTGGGAGGCGTTTTCTGCCGGGGGCCAATGGATTTCCTTTTGGCTCGGTCCCGCAACGGTGGCACTCGCTATTCCGCTGGCTAAACAAATCAAGGAGTTTGCCCATATTTGGCGCGGTGTTTTGCTTGGTGTATGCGCAGGCTGTGCAGTTGCGATCATCGTCGTTATGGCGGTTCATTGGTGTTTTGGTTCAGATGAGCTCGTATACAAAAGTATGCTCAGTAAATCCGTGACCACCCCGATTGCGCTGGAGCTGAGTCGTTCCATAGGCGGGGAACCTGCGCTTGCTGCCTTTTTTACCGCGTTGACAGGTATGATCGGTGTGTTGATTGCCCGTCCGGTTCTCAAATGGGGCAAAATCAAGGATGATTGGGCAATCGGGATTGCCATCGGTACAAGTGCACACGCCATTGGTACAGCCAGCTTGAACCGAGTGTCCCCTGTTCAAACGGCAGCTTCAAGTGTGGCGATGATCGTGGCAGGGGTCATTACTTCCATCTACCTGATACCATTTTCTTATTGAAGGTGAGATCAGTAGGGCGACGCTTATCCGGGATCAGCCATTGAATGAAGCGGGCAATTTGCGGGACAAATGGCAGAGCGACCAAAGAGCAGATGAGATTGAAAATAGTTTGTGAGTGGGCGATCTGCATTGAAGGACTATCCGTTAAAAATGCACTGACGAGGGCAAGCTGGGAAAGAAACGGTAAAAAAACAATCGCTCCTGCAACGTTGAAAAGCGTATGGCACCATGCGACCTGCTTGGATGCCGTATTCGTGCCAATAGCAGCGATAACAGCGGTAAAGCAAGTTCCGACGTTCGCGCCAAGTACGATGGCGAGTGCCGTTTCCATCGAAAGAATTTGATGACTGAGTAGTCCCATCGTGATCACCGTCGTAGCTGAACCGCTATGAATGAGCGCGGTGAAAATGATCCCGGTAATCAGTCCGATCCAGATGGAATGGCTGCTCTCCAGAAAAAGTGAACGAAACGTCTCAGACTGCTCCAAAGGCTTTGCCATGATTTTCAATGTGTCGATACCGAGGAAGATCAGTCCGAATCCGGCGACGACGAGACCAATGCAACGAATGTTTCGGCGCGGCATCAGCCATAGAGCCACTCCGATAAGGAGCATGGGGATGGCAAAGGACTCGAGCTTGAGCGCAACGAGCTCGGTCGTCACTGTCGTTCCCAGATTGGTTCCCAGGATGATGCCGACGGTTTGTGTAAACTGGATGATGCCTGCGTTCGTCAGCCCAATCGTCAGGACGGTTACCGCACTGGAGCTTTGCAACACAAAGGTAGCCAGTAGACCAATCCAGAAGCTGTGGAGCGGGGTACGTGTGAAACGCCCCATCCATTCTTCCATTTTTTTGCCGGCGAGGTTTTGGAAGCCGGAGCGCATGGCGTACATACCGAAAAGAAAAAAAGTGAGCCCGAATGTAAAAGGGGCGAGGATGGAGACTATCACAAGATACGTTCCTCCCTGTCCATTTTTAGCAAGTTACTATAACGCTATGCCTGTACGAGGGCAAGCATGACAAGAGGAGGAATAGCTGCATGGCTCGTGTGCTATTAAATCAACATCGGAAGAAGCGGCTAGAAGTAGGACATCCGTGGGTTTTTCAATCAGAGGTATTGGAAATTCAAGGGGATGCAGAACCAGGAGAAATCGTCGAAGTCACTAATCACAAAGGCCATTTTTTGGCGAAGGGCTACATTAACCCGGCCTCCCAAATGATCGTGCGCATTTTGAGCTATGACCAAAAGGAAGAGATCAACTACGACTTTTTCTTGGGCAAAATCAAGCAGGCAGCAGAATTCCGGACGAGATTCGTGGACAACCCGCGTGCTTGCCGTGTGATTTACGGGGAAGCGGACTTTTTGCCAGGACTAATTGTCGATCGTTACGAAGATACGTTGGTTGTACAAGTTCTCTCATTGGGGATGGAAAAACGAATCGATTGGATTCGCGACGCGCTCGTAGAGGTGTTTGCACCAGTCGGAATTTATTTGCGAAATGATGTACCTGTTCGTGAACTGGAAGGGCTGACGCAAGCCAAGGAAGTGCTGTACGGAGATTGTCCGCGTGAGGTTTTGATCGAAGAAAACGGGTTGAAATACTATGTAGATATCGTCGAAGGGCAAAAGACCGGCTTTTTCTATGATCAACGTGAGAATCGTGCTTCCATCGCTCCTTTGATGAGAGGCTGGGGCGAAAAGCACGGCATTACCCTGACGAATGTGGAAATAGACGGCGAGACAAAGCAGGTGCCTGTAGACAAGCGCGGTAAAGTGATTAAAAATCCGTTTTGGGATGGCGCCGAGGTACTGGAGTGCTTTACGCACACTGGTTCCTTCACCCTTAATGCTTGCAAGCACGGAGCGAAAAAAGTGACGGCACTCGATATTTCCGAGCACGCTATTGAAACGGCGAAGCGTAACATTACGCTCAATGGCTACTTGCATCGTGTTGATTTTGTCGTTGCGAATGCGTTTGATTATTTGCGTGAAAATGTTGAGGCAGATAAGAGCTGGGATGTAGTGATTCTGGACCCGCCAGCTTTCGCGAAATCGCGTGGAGCAGTGAAAGGCGCCTGCCGTGGCTACAAAGATATTAACTTGAACGGGATGAAGCTCGTTCGTTCCGGTGGATTCCTTGTTACAGCTTCTTGCTCGTACCATATGTCACCGGAGCTGTTCCTGCAGACGATTCAAGAGGCAGCAGTGGATGCGAAGAAAATATTGCGTCTGATTGAATGGCGGGGTGCGGGCAAAGATCATCCGCAAATCAGTGGCGCTGATGAGGCTCACTACTTGAAGTTTGCCATCTTTGAAGTAAGAGACCGTAAATAGCGAAAAAGAAAAACAGCGTCCGTTCATGAGCAGGCGCTGTTTTTCTTTTCGGCTTGTTTCAGTTTAGGACTTCGGTTTTTCAAAAATCAATTCGAAGTATTTGGCCATTCCATCGCCTCCGATGCTTGGAGCAAAGATTTGCACCAAACGCCAGCCTTCTTTGGCATGCTCGTGGACAACGGACTGATAATCTTCTTTTGGTTGGCGTCGAAAGGAAGACAGCTCAACTCGGACGAATTTGTATTCAAACATTTTCTTTCCCCCCGCTTGTATCGTCTCTCTTTTTATACGCGCGATGATGGGAAAGAGTTGCAAAAGAATACAAATCATTTCGAACTAAGAAATAAGTACTCATGACAATTGCTTGTCATTTTTTATACGTCTGACGAGATCGAGAGCCTGCTTGAATCCCAATTCTTTGCCTAGTAAGACTTGTCCTTCGGCGGGGGTAGAAGCTCGTGCCTGACTTAAATTCTGAAGCTCGTGGGTCAAAAGGTGCTCGATGAGATAAAGCTGCACCAGACCAATTTCCCGTTCGCTTTTTCGATCGCGCTCCCTAAATTTTGCCCGCTGCTGACTTTCCTCAACGTATTTGTCAATATCATCCTCCAAAAAATGCGAGGCATTGCAAATGATATGGCGGTAGTCATCCGTCTGGGAGGGAATGGTACGGATGGTGTGACCGAGATGAGCGAGGAGAAATTTGTTTAAGACGATTGGGTCTCGGGTGTAATTATTATGCAGCAGGGAATATTCCCCCAAAAAAAAGCCGGTGTCCTTGTCATAGCTATGCAATAATGTGTAGGAAGAGCAATACGTGCAGTACAGCAAATAATCTCTCATGGAAATCCCTCCAGAAAAATAGCTCCATGACAGGAATTTTATTAATATGATATGAGAAAAAACGTGAGCAGGTGATACTTGCTTCACTTGTTTTTGGCGTTTGGTTTGTGTATGCTAAATGACGGGCTCGGCCCGGTAAATAGAGCAGATGATGGGCTTTTGCATAGCATAGGAGAGAGAAGAAACTGGGTGGACTCTCCGTTTGATACGGAGGGGAAAGGAGCTTGGCACAGATGGGAAACGAAAAGATTCGACTGGGTATTATTTATGGAGGAAAATCCTCAGAGCACGAAGTTTCATTGCGCACGGCCCTGTCCATTATGAAGGCTGTGGATGCAAATAAATACGAGGTAACGCCTATATACGTTCAACTGGATGGAACGTGGGTGACAGGAGAGGCCATCGCTGGTCAACTTCCGGATAAAATCGAGGCATTGCGCTTGTCACCTCAAGCACCATCCTTTACGGAAGCAACCGAGACCGAGAAGAAACTGGTTGCAGTGAGCAAACCAGGATCGGTGTTTACGATGAATGAACAGGTGGATGTCGTTTTCCCTGTTGTTCATGGACCGTTTGGAGAAGATGGGACGATTCAGGGACTGTTGGAGCTGGCGAATATCCCTTACGTGGGAACTGGCGTGATGGCTTCCGCTGTTGGAATGGATAAATGGATGATGAAGACTGTTTTTGCGCAGGTTGGTCTGCCACAAGTGAAATATGTAGGTCTTCTGCGTTCGCAGTGGGAAAAGGGGCAAGAGGAAGTGATGGATCGGATCGAGCGTGAACTCGGCTATCCGTGCTTCGTCAAACCGGCGAATATGGGCTCTAGCGTAGGGATTAACAAAGCGAAAAATCGTGAGGAGCTCATGCATGCATTAGACGTAGCGGCTAAATTCGACCGCAGATTGATCGTGGAGGAGTTCGTTCAAGCGCGTGAGCTGGAAATTGGCGTTCTGGGGAATGAAGAGCTGGTGACTTCTGTGGTTGGGGAAGTGATTGCTGCTAAAGAATTTTACGACTATGAAGCCAAGTACAAAGGGGCGGGGACAGAGCTGTCCATTCCTGCCATCGCTCCAGAGCATGTAACAGAACAGATTGCGGACATTGCCAAAAAGGCATTCCAAGCACTCGATGGCTCCGGTCTTTCGCGTGTCGACTTTTTCTGGGATGAGAAAAACGATAAGCTGTACATCAACGAAGTAAATACGATGCCAGGCTTTACGCCGTTTAGCATGTATCCAATGCTCTTCCAAGCTGCGGGAGTGAGCTACAGCGAGCTGATCGATCGTCTGGTGCAGCTAGGCATCGAGAGACATGCGGATAAAGGTCGCAACGTCGTCGATGCAGAAGAACTGGAATAATCATTTTTGAAAAGATGCTGATTACTTAGCATCTTTTTTCTTTTTGTTTAAAATTGGGAAACCAAATGTTTCGCATACACGTCTAAGTATCGATAACTTTTTGGGAGGATCTTGATGAAAAAACACTTACTGCTCTCATGTTTACTACTTACTCTATTAGGCTCCCTTGCCACTTCGCAGATCAATGCCTCTGCTCCTGCTAAGCCGGATACACGCAAGGCAGAGATGGTTACGATTTATCATGCGACCCCGGATGGAAAGACGAAAAAAATCCAAACCAACATGCCCTTGATTCATCGCGCCAGCATTTCACCCTCAGGGAGATTTGTGTACGGAGAACGAATCGGGTATGGCAAGGAAGATCCGACAATCCCTTTCCTGTACAACATTCAGACGAAAAAGCTGATGCAAATGTCGGGCATTGCCAAGTGGTCAAACAAGCAGGATATGCTCTACATCCGTGAAAATGACGGAATCGTCAGGCTTACAACGACAGACGGTAAAAAGACCGTACTCGTACCGGGCATTGCCCAGTATCCCGTGCTCGATTTTGCGATTTCACCGGATGAACAGTACTTGGCTTTTACCCGCAAAGACGAAAAAGCTGCTGATTCAAAAGGAAGTGCTCATCTCTACATTCAACATCTGCCAACACTCCAAATCAAAAAGCATGATCAATATGAGTGGAGACAAGACAAAACTGCACTAGAAGAGAAGTATTATTGGATGCCTAATTCCAAAAAGCTGTTTTACCTAACGAAAGAAGCTACCAAAGAATTGGACATGCCCACAGGGATGAAAAAGGATCACAAAACGACCGCTCTCCCCTCTTACTCCAGCGATATGAAGTATCAGTATATCAAGACTGAACAAGAAGAATATGTGCTGGATTTGCAAACGGGGAAAAAGAACTTTTTAAAGGACGAAGAGGAGTATACAGCAAACCTGCGAAGAATCCTGTGGTCGCCAATTGGCCATCAGTTTGCTGCTGAACAACTTTTGACCTGGTCCAGTTCCCAAGATAATTACATGTTGATGTTCGTCTTCAATGAACCGAACATATACGGAAATCCTTTCGGCAATCATGTAAAACCCGGGCTGTTGAGCACCTACATGATGGATCAGGACAATTATCAACTGATTGGGTGGGCAGGTGATAGTAAATCGTTTTATTTTGCTGATCTTGCTTCTACTCATATTTACGATTTTGGTGAGGGCAAGATTAATTGGGAAACGTATGAATTTTATGAAAAACGTTAGCTTGTAAGCACGTTGGGAGATAGTATTTGTTTATGCAGAACAGATGGACGAATCATGGGAAAAAAGATGCTGATAAATGGGCATCTTTTTTCTTTTCTGTAGGAGGGAGGAACTAATTTCTGTCAGCTCTACTCTCCTAACTGTACATGATGAATATTATGGCTTGAAATGAGAATGAGAATCGTTTACATTATCTATGGGACGCGTTACCATTTATATACAGTTAACAAAGTTATGCCTAATCCTTGGATGAAAAAATAAGAGTTTCAAGCAAGAGGAGAGGTAACATGTTTGTAGTCAAACATATCGCAGAGCATGCAACGATGCAGAGCTTTCTCAATTGTTATCTCCGGGAAACAAGTAGGGGAGAGTGGATTAATCGTCAAGACGAAATAACAAAGTATCTTAATAAAATCATACAGCCGAGCTCGACTGGTAGGTACCTTCAATGTGAACTCCCGCATCAGGGCATTTCTCTCTATGTAGGTGTTAAATATTATTCGCCTACAGGCAGGCATTTGTTTCATTATCCAGCTTGCTACCGAAGTGGTGAGTGTACTCGTTTCGTTCAGGCGGACTATTTGACATTAGCGGTTCTTTTGACGAAAGAACTAACGCTTCAGCATGGGGGAAATGCAGTTCCAGATGAATTAGTCTTGCGTATGATTCAAAGCTGCCAAAGCATTGAGAAATTTATCAGGACGCGCCAAAGTAATCCGGAGATTTTATATGGCGCGGAACAAAATTTCATTGAAGCAGAGCAGGCACTTTTATTCGGTCATTTGTTCCATCCAACACCAAAGAGTCAGCAAGGAATTCCTGAGTCGAAGCAAGCAATGTATGCACCGGAGTGTTGCGGGAAATTTCAACTCCACTTTTTTGCGGCCCATCCGTCGATTGTGTACGAAAGATCATCACTAGAAGCATCCGCTACGCAATTACTGAAGGGGGAGTTTCCTGAGATAGGCGATGTTGATCCTTCCTTTTCAATCGTACCGATTCATCCGCTCCAAGCAGAATGGTTGCTTGAGCGGGAAGCCGTACAATCCTTTATCGAGAAAGGGTTGCTTCTTTACCTGGGACCAGCAGGTGAGGAGTACATGGCGACTTCTTCACTCAGAACGGTTTACCATCCCAAGAAGAAATATATGCTCAAGCTCTCCGTCCCAATTAAAGTTACGAATTCGTTACGGATCAACAAGTTAAATGAAATGGAGATTGGTTTAGAGGCGAACCAGCTTTTTGAAACCGGGATCGGCGAGGTATCTCGCAAGTTTCCAGGGTTTGGATTTATCTCTGATCCTGCTTATATCACGATTACGTTGGATCAGGCAGAAGAAACGGGATTTGAAGTGATCCTTCGTGAGAATCCCTTTATGGGGAGTAATGCCAGGCAGGCCACACAAATCGCTGCGCTTGTGCAGGATCCACTGCCTGGATACAAAAGCAGGCTGGCAACGATCATTCATCAGCTTGCCCACCAAAAAGGAAAGACACCAGAAGAGGTTAGCTTGGACTGGTTCAAGCGATATGCAGAAATTTCATTGAAACCAATGGTATGGCTTTATCTTACGTACGGAATCGGCCTGGAAGCCCATCAACAGAATAGTGTGGTCACTCTAAAAGACGGCTACCCCCATCAATTTTATTATCGTGACAATCAAGGCTACTATTTCTCAGAATCGACGCAGCAATTATTAGAGGCAGAATTGCCTGGCATAGGCAAAGCGAGCGGGAATATATACAAAGACCATCTGGTAGATGAGCGAATCACCTATTACATGATTTTTAACCATATGTTTGGACTTATTAATGGATTTGGAACGGAAGGCCTTATTGATGAACATATTTTGCTGGAAGAGATGCATGAGATTTTGACGCAGTTTTTACCTATGAATCGAGAGTCGTCGAGGTTCCTAGAGAATCTGCTCACGCGCGAAAAGCTTCCGTGTAAAGCGAATCTGCTCACGCGCTTCTATGATCTTGATGAACTAGCCCTACCAGAAGAGAGTGCATCTGTTTTTGTTTACATAGATAATCCTTTAGCAAAAGTAAAGCAGACTGAAAAGACAAGGCTGCATGCTTTTGGCTAGTTTACTAGCATCTAGATCGAAGAGATATGGAGGATAGGTTATGGAGTTGACAATGCAAGATTTTACGATTGAAGAAGCACTTCACTCGACACAGTACGTGCAGGTGAGAAGAAGGGTGTTTCGACAATGCATAGAGTCTTTGATATACGAGGGAATCTTGATTCCTGAGACCCTGCAAGAGGGCAAAGAGATAATTTACACGCTGCATGGGCTAGATGAGGGTGATCAGCCTGTTCGCTATCGTTGCCGGGGGAGGAGGAGCGCTAGTTTTGGGCTCGTTCGTTTAGGGATGGAACCCGTTACTCGTGTTGTCTGCGACGAAAGCGGAGCTATACTGCAAGAATCAGAAGCCGTTTCGCTCACTCGCTTTTTAGTAGAAGTGTTCCGAATGAAGACGGTAGATGAACAGAGACTGAAGCAATTTGCTAATGATCTGGAGCAAACGTTACTAAAAGATACACTGTCCCAATACTATCGCGTACAAAATCATATTCGGATGCAAGGCAAATCGTATGATGAGCTGGAAGGTGATCTGATGGACGGTCACCCTTACCATCCTAGTTATAAATCACGCGTTGGCTTTACGTATGTGGATCATTATGCATATGGTCCTGAATTTAAGCAGGAAGTTCATTTTCTTTGGTTAGCGGTAAAAAAACAATATTCTCAAGTGTCCATTGATCAAGGAAGAAATTTTGATGACCTGCTCATAGAGGAAATAGGCAGGGAGCAAAAAGAGGCTTTTCAGCAAATCATCGTCAATCACGGATGCGATCCGGATCAGTATGCCTTCGTGCCAGTCCATCCTTGGCAGTGGCGTAATCATGTCGTGCCTGGATTCCAGGACGATATTCATCGCAAAGAGATCATTGTGCTAGGAGTAGGCTCTGATGGTCATCGTCCACAACAATCCATTCGAACATTTGCGAACAAAAGTAATCCGCATAAACCGTATCTAAAACTCTCGATCAACGTGGTAAATACCTCAGCTGCACGTCATCTCACCCCCCATTCACTGGCGAGTGCCCCCATTGTTTCGAGGTGGCTCAAGGGGATTACGGATGCAGACTCGTATTTGCGAGATGTGCAAAAGGTGATTATGCTCCAAGAGTTTGCGGCAGTGGCATACGATCCTCCCCCTGCTTCCGACCTGGTCGAAATGGTTACCTTCGGGGTCATTGGGTGCATGTGGAGAGAAAGTCTCATCCCACATCTCGAAGCGGGAGAAGAGGCGGTTCCTTATAACACATTAGCGGCAGTAGAGGTGGATGGGGTGCCGTTCATTGATCGTTGGATCCGTGAGCAAGGGCTAGAGAAATGGCTGGTGCAATTATTGGAAAGCAGTGTGTTGCCGGTCGTTCATTTACTTGTAAAACACGGGATTGCGATGGAATCCCATGCGCAGAATATGATCCTGGTGCATCGGGATGGTGTCCCTACCAGGGTAGCGTTGAAGGATTTTCATGAAGACTTGATTTTCTGCCAACCGTTCTTGAGTGAGCCAGACAAATGCCCGAACTTCGCGGAAGTGCACGAATATTACGCAACGAAGCCAGATAATGTGATGTTTCACATGGATGAAACATCAACCGTCAGAGATTTGACGTTAGAGACTTTATTTCTGATAAATCTGGGGCAATTAGCTCGGTTATTAGAGGAACATTACGGATATGCCGAAGAGCACTTCTGGGAGACGGCCGTTAAGGTATTGGAGGTTCACCAGCAACGATTCCCGGAATTGGCGGAGCGATTTAGGCGATTTGATCTTTTTATTCCGAGCGTACAAGTAGAGAAATTAACCAAGAAAAAACTATATACGACGAACGAGAACTATTATTTACATGAGGTTCCCAATCCTTTGTTCGAGGCAAAAAAAAGGCTTCATTCCATGGCTGTGGGAGGTTAATCGCATGTTAATTGTGAATCAAAACGAGATTTCAGTGTATGACATGGAGAGACATAAGCAAAGATTCCGTGAAATGGATCATTTTCGACAGCCAGAAGCAAAAAGGTACGCAATCTGCATAGCTGACCCACTTGACGTGATTAGTCTTGTTCAATATTTGCGTGAGCATAATGGCTCGGTTTTATTAATTCACGGGGAAACACCAAAGGAAACAGCCTATCAAATGGCAGTGAAGGCAAGGTGTTACGGGCTTGTTTTTCAGGAGACCGAGCAATTCTTGTCTATCTCGGATCAACAACAGAGCGAAAAACCATCGCTCTACCAATACAGCTCAGGTACTACGGGGGACGCGAAGCTAATCGGGAGAAGCTGGGATGATATCCAAACAGAAATTCAAGCTTACAACCAGTTGTTTCAGGGAGAGGAAGCGTTAACTCCGATCGTGTTGGCATCAGTGACACATTCGTATGGATTGATATGTGGCGTTTTGGCAGCATTGGAACGGGGAAGTAAGCCTTCGATTGTGACTCACAAAAATCCGAAGTTCGCTTTGCAAGTGATTCAAGATACTCCACAGCATATTGTCTATGGTCTGCCAATCTTTTATCACATCTTAACAAGCTTTACGCGGGAGCAGGTACGCTTTCACCGGCTAATGACATCGGGGGCTCCGATGCCAGAGGGCTTGTTTCTGAAGCTGCAAGGCATGAGCGACATCTTGATGCAACAATATGGATGCTCTGAGGCGGGGTGCGTCAGTATGAGTAAACAGATGAGGACGCATACAGATCTGGGGGTTCCGCTCTCTCATGTAACCATGACAGCAGGAGTAAATGTAGAACAACCCCGGGAAATCATGATTCGGAATGGACAGAACGAAATAGCGACGCAGGATTTAGGTTTCTGGACAGGAGAAGGACATATTCAATTTGTGTCTAGAATGGATGATGTGATTAACGTCTCTGGCCTAAAAGTATTTCCATTAGAGGTCGAGGACGTCATATTGAAAATGAGAGAAACAAAAGAAGCGGTCGTGTATCGTGGTCGACATCCAGTCCTGGGAGAGATTGTGAGAGCGCAGGTCATTGCAGAGGGAGGAACGACCCCTGAACAAATCAGGGAGTGGTGCCAAGATCGTTTGCCGGGCTATAAAGTTCCATTCGACATCCAGTGTGTGACGAGCATTCCTAAGACAGCAACAGGAAAAATCAGCCGTCGATTATTAGAAATGGAGACGATCAGCAAATGACGCGCAAAGAAAGAATAGAGCAAATCCATTTGATCATGACAGAAAAATTAAAGTTATCGCATATCCACACGCTAGAGGAGTCCATGCGACTGAACGAAGATTTACATATTGATTCGATTATGCTATTGCAACTGATTGTTTATATCGAGGAAGATTTGCAATTGGTCGTACCTGCTCATGAGTTAGATCCACGAATCTTCAAGACGGTCGGATCACTGCTCACTTTTGTTGAGCAGCTGGAACCGCAGCATGTTCGCTAATTAGCGTCTATTCAAACACCGAGTGGGGGATACAGATGGTCAAGGTTCATTGCATTATTTCATGCCTGTGTGAAGTGATTAAGCGTTTCACAAAGATTGATTACCGTCCCTATTATTTTGGCATATGGGATGCCGAGTATTCGATTACGGATCAAGGTGTGGTTACGTATTACATCGATAACCATGAGGAGATTATCAAGGGATATGAACGACTTTTCCGAGCGAAAGTAACGGAATGGTATGATCATTCCCAAGATAAAGCCTCCAATCTGGACAGGTTCTTACAGCGCATTGATCAGCGTACGGAGGATCAGTTTGTCCTTGTTCAGATTGACATGTCGCTGGTCCCAGAACGAGATAATAAATTTGCCTTGAAGCCATTCCCGCATTTTATGATGATCTCAAAGACGGAGAACGAAGATGAGTGGTTTATGTTTGACCCGGATTTTCGCTGGGAAGGCAATGTGAAGAAGGAGACGGTGATCAAGGCCTTCTTGGAAAATCCGTTTGGCGGCGGTTTTATGGTGGATGCGAGTGAAATTAAGGAACCAACCTATGAAATGGTCCACGACTATTTCTGCGCAACACTCAAACGCGATCATAATCCATTTACCCTTGAATTGAAGCAATTGATTACGGACATGGCAGAGGGGCGCAATGGATACAACTTGGACATGTTACTCCCAGCAGTAACACAGGTTAAGGTGATTGCGATCCGTAAATACAGCTACGAATATGCATTTCAATATCTTCAGGATTACCTGCAATATCATCGTGATGAGTTTTTGCGCATCGCCTATAAAGTAGAGGACATCTACCAAGGGTTTACGACAGCCCAGTACTTGTCTGTCAAAATGGCGATGACGAAAAACATGGCGTTGTTACCTCCGATTATCGAGGCGTTAGAAGAGATTGATCAGATTGAGCTTGAAGTGAAGAAAGAGTTGGAACGTCAGTTTGTTCTGTGGACCCAAATGGATAAAAGTCTCGTCACTGTAGACGAAAAAGGGTGGAGGTAGAGGTGAAATGAAACTCTCATTGTGCACAATCTCTTTTCGCCACCAGTTGATTTCGTTTGCACAGATCGTTCGTTTTGCCGAGCGACATCATTTCGATGGAATTGAGCTGTGGGGAATCCACGCCCAACATTTGTATGATCATGGTCGCATAGAGGTGGAGGAACAGTTGCAGTTGCTCAAGGATCAAGGCATGAGTATCTCCATGCTTAGTGATTATCTGGATATTGCGACTCCATCTGGATTTGCGCGTTCGCTGGAAAAAGCAAAAAGATTGATTGCGCTGGCGAATTGGCTCCAGGTAAAGCAAATCAGGACATTCGCTGGACAAAAGGCAAGTAAAGATGTGGGGCCAGAAGAGCGTGTACGCTACGTACATCATTTGCAGATCTTATGTGAGATGTGTCAGGAGCATGGCATTCAGCTCCTGGTCGAAACACATCCGAACACACTCACGGATCAGTTGGGTTCTACCCTCGCGCTGTTGCAGGAAGTCAATCATCCAGCGCTCAAAGTAAACCTTGATTTTCTTCATGTTTGGGAATCGGGTGCAGACCCAATCGACAGCTACGAGCAATTGAAGCCGTGGGTCGCTCATTATCATTTGAAAAATATCATTTCATCCGATCATCTGCCGGTATTTGCTCCGCAAAATGTATACGCTCCGAATGGCGATCGTGAGGGCATGGTACCACTCAGTAAGGGTATTGTCGATTACGGTCCGATCGTAGAGAAGATTGCAGATACAGATTATTTTGCTTCCATTGAATGGTTTGGTCACAGTCCGCAGCATGTTTTAGCAGAAGAGATAGAATGGTTGCGAAAGGCTATGATGTTAGTACGTAAGTGATAAGAGGGTCGGGAGCGTGGGTAATGCTCCCGATCTTTTTTTTGCAAAAGGAAACCAATTGCTTCTAGAAAGCGTCTAAGTATAGATCACATATCCGGGAGGACCTTTGATGAAAAAACGCTTCTTGCTATCATGCTTGTTAATTACGATGTTGGGCATTCTTATCCCTGGGCAAATCAATGCCACTGCTCCTGCGAAGGCAGACGCACGCAAGCCAGAACCTGTTGTCATTTATAAGGTGGGAGTAGATGGAAAAACCACCAAAACCGTCACGAACATGCCCTTGATGCATCGTGCAACCATGTCGCCATCGGGCAGATTTATTTACGGGGAGCGGATCGGATACGGGAAGGCAGACCCAACGATACCTTACCTGTACGACATGCAGACAAAAAAACTGACGCAATTATCCGGCTTTGCCAAATGGTCGCCAAAGCAAGACGCGCTCTACATCCGTGAAAAAGGTGGGATTGCTAAGCTTAGCCTGCCAGATGGTAAAAAAATCGTACTCGTGCAGCCGGTAGCTCAGCATCCCATACTCGATTTCTCTGTTTCACCAGATGAGCAATACATGGTTTTTACGCGAATGAACGCAAAGATAGCCGCTTCCGATGAAGTCGTAAATGCCGACCTGATCCTGCAGCATCTGCCTACCCTCAAAATGAAGAAGAATGACCAGTATGCCTTTAATCTAAACCAATACGGACCGGAAGAAAAATATTACTGGATGCCGAATTCATTAAAGGTGTTCTATAAGTCATATACAGGGTATAAGGAGCTCGACTTGCCAACAGGTTTGAAATACGACCACAAAATGCAGGATTTTCCTTCTTACTCCAGTGACATGAAGTATCGCAAAATGAAATCGGAAACTGCCGAATACCTGCTGGAGTTGCAGACGGGAAAAAAGGTGGTTATGTCGGAATACCAAGAATCTTATCCGTATTTGGGTGATATTTCGTGGTCGCCTGTCGGTCATCATTTTGCAGCAGAAGTACCTTATCGTACATCTAACTCGCAACAAGCGTATATGCTTCTCCGCTTCTGTAAGCAAGCGCAAAAATGCAGCTATCCCCTTGGGAATCCAGATAAGCCGAATATTAGTCCTTATTTGAGTGCTAGTGATAATATTCGCGTCATTGGTTGGGCACAGGATGGCAAGTCGTACTATGTCGCCGATCTCGCATCCACCCACTTTAGCGAATTTGCGCTTGATAAGCTCGGTATTCACAACAACGTATATGAGCAGCGCTAATCCATACACCAGATAAACAATGGCAAAGGAAGTGAGGAATGTGCTCACACACGTGTATATGATCCGCCACGCAGAATCGCCGTACCTACCTGGCCAGGAGCTTACACGCGGGTTGTCTGAAAAGGGCTGGCGGGATGCGCAGCGAGTAGCAGAAGTCTTGCAAGCCGAGCAGATCGACGTATTTATCTCCAGTCCTTATGCAAGGGCAAGCCAGACGATTGAAGCTGCGGCGAAGCAGGCGAATCAGGAAATCAAGCTAGAGCCGGGTTTTCGCGAGCGGGAGGTAGGTGATTGGGGAGAGGAATGTGAGCATTTTGTACAGGCTGTTGAGCATTTGTTTGCAAACCCTGAGTTCGCTTTCCCAGGTGGAGAGTCCAATGCAGCAGCGGGGGATAGAGGAATCGCTGCCTTGCAGGAAATCTTGAAACTCCATCATGGCAAAAAAATCGCAATAGGCACCCATGGGAACATCATGACGATCATCATGAATTACTACGACCTATCGTACGATTTTTCTTTTTGGAAAACGACCTCTATGCCGGATATTTACAAGCTGAGCTTCGAGAATGACCGACTAGTCGATGCAGCCCGACTCTGGACTGAACAACACTAATAAAAGAAGCCGTCTCTCGTACGAAACGAAAGGCGGCTTTCTTGATAGCTATTCTTGATTTTCCAAATCTGTCATGAGCGTCCACAGTGACATTCCTTTGGATGCTTTGAACAGGAAAGCATGCTTGTCATCCCGCAGCGGCAGTAAAGCTGCTAATGCCTCTGCTTTTGTCGCGAAATGCAGCTTGTTGCCCGCATAAGCATCATGGAGATGACGTGAATCCTCACCGACTGTCACGAGCAGCTCAAAGCGCTCTGCGACGTCTTGAATCGACGCTCCGACGTCAGCGTGCATGGCCTCACTTTCCGGCCCGAGCTCATACATATCTCCCAAAACGACGACTCTTCGGCGATCCGGATACAATTCAGCAAATGTACGAACGGCAGCCTCCATGGAAACAGGGCTGGCATTGTATGCGTCGCTAATGTATACCGTACCGTGTTTGGATGTGATTTGCTCGAAGCGCATGGCGGAGAGCTGGACGGTCGACAAGGCGTGAACAATTTGTTCTGTTTCCATCCCGAGTCTTTTGGCAATTGCAACAGCAGGCAGTGCATTCAGGACACTATGACGTCCGTGCAACGGCAGGAATGCTTCGAACTGCTCTCCGGAAGCGAAGTGTACTTCAAACTGCGTCCCGCCCTCAACCGTTTCGATGTTCTCTGCCCAAATATCCGCTTTTTCATTGACGGAGTAATACATGGTCTCGCCCGAATACAGATGGGCAACCAACGGCAGATACTCTGAATCTTTATTGAGCAGCACCAAGCCATCTTTAGCGGTATGCGGGAGCAGCTCCGCCTTCGCAAGGGCAATTTTTTCACGCGTCCCAAAAAACTCGATATGGGATTCACCGATAAACGTAATGACGCTAATATCTGGCTGGACGAGCGAACCGAGAAGATCGATTTCCCCAGCATGGTTCATACCCAGCTCCAGTACTGCGGCTTGATGCTCTTCCTTCATCTGCAACAACGATAAAGGTACGCCGATATGATTGTTAAAATTTTTATACGTCTTGTATACAGGCGAGCGGCTCGCAAGCACATGCGCAACGATATCCTTCACCGTCGTTTTCCCGATACTCCCGGTAATGGCGATATGAGGGAACGAAAAGCTTTTCCGATAAGCAGCAGCCAGCTTTTGAAATCCACGCAGTGTATCATTGACGAGAATTAACCCAAAATCCTTTGGCAAGTTCGCAGGAATCTTCTCCTGATTTGATACGAGTGCAGCTACCGCTCCTTGTTTGACGGCTTGTAAAAGAAAATCATGTCCATCCCGTGCACCGCCTGTCAGCGCTACAAACAAAGATCCCGGAGTCAGCTCGCGGGTATCAAAGTGAACGGATGACAAGGCAAGCTCTGGGGAACCAGCAAGCAAAAGCCCCTCTGCTTGTATTGCTGCCTGATCCAGTGCAATTGGTTTCATCTGCACGTACTCCTTTTTCTGATCCAGTTTCAACCTCGAAGTCATGCTACCACGCGCTAGGTAGCGCCGCAAGACAAAAGTGCATGAATATGGTACGATCAAGGCTTACATAATGACTATTCATCTGCAGATGAGGAAAGGAGTCGCTCATGGAAAAAAGCATTTTTACCAAAATCATGGACGGTGAAATCCCGGCTCGTATCGAGTATGAGGACGAGCAAGTCATCGTCATCCACGATATCGCACCGAAAGCACGCGTTCACCTGTTGATTATCCCGCGTAAGCCGATTCCTACACTTATGGATGTAAGTGCTGAGGACCTGCCGTTGATCGGGCATATCCACCATGTAGCACAGCTCTTGGCGAAAAAGCTGGAGTTGCCTGGTTTTCGCCTGATTAACAACTGCGGTAAAGAGGGTGGACAAGAGGTTTTCCACATTCATTATCACCTGTTGTCCGGTTTTTACGAATAAATATGAACTAAAGGTTGACCTTCTTTAGTCATCTATCCTATAATGAAGTGTGACAGTCTGTTCGTACGATCGACTCAGGCGTCCCACGGTTTTAGCGGAGGGAGGGAAGACAAATGGCAGAAATTCGAGTCAAGAAAAACGAGTCTTTGGATAGCGCACTTCGCCGCTTCAAGCGTGAAAGCGCAAAATCCGGGGTGATGGCGGAACTGCGTAAACGTCGCCACTTTGAGAAGCCTAGCATTAAGCGCAAGAAGAAATCCGAAGCAGCTCGCAAGCGCAAGTTTTAATTGACGGAGGGCTCATCATGAGTGTAATGGAGCGACTCGATCAAGATATGAAGCAAGCAATGAAGGACAGAGCTGCTCTAAAACTCTCTGTTATTCGCATGGTGAAAGCCGCATTAAAGAACGAAGAGATTAAAAAGGGCAGTCTTTTGTCTGATGACGAAATGCTGACCATCTTGACTCGTGAGTTAAAACAACGCCGTGAATCCCTCCACGAATTTGAGAAGGCAGGCCGCGTGGACCTTGCCTCGAAATCGCGCGAAGAGATCGACGTGCTCTCCGCTTACTTACCCGCTCAGCTTAGCGAAGATGAAATTCGTGATATCGTTCGGGAAGGTATCGCAGCTACCAATGCCTCCTCCAAAAAAGAGATGGGCAAAGTGATGGGTGCGATCATGCCGAAAGTGAAAGGCAGAGCAGACGGAAACCTCGTGCAAAAGATTGTATCTGAGGAACTACCATCGTAGACGAGAGTAACACCTCATATAGATACGAACAGAAAAACCCAACCCGATAATGGGCTGGGTTTTTCTTTTTTCCCAGATGTGAAATAAATATGAAACAATCGTCTTGGTTTTTCGTATACCTTAATGCACATAAGTTGAAGCTTATTTTAGGAAAGGAGGTACATGCAATGAGTGCAACAAGGCTAGTAAAAAGCCGCGTGCGATTGCTTTTTTCACTTCTTTGCCTGATTATGGGAATGGCAATGCTGTTTGCTCCCTCATCCACAACGGCCCAGACCTATCAAAAAGCCGTTTGGATTCCAGTAGATAGCACGATCGAGCGAGGGCTGGAGAGCTTTTTAGAAAGAGCATTTGCTGATGCGCAGGAGCAGCAGGCAGACCTTGTTATTTTGCATATCAATACGCCAGGTGGAGAAGTGAACGCTGCCGACCAGATTGGGCAGTTGATCCGTCAGGCTCCCATGCATGTGATAGCCTATATTGATAACCAGGCTTTCTCTGCGGGAACTTACATCGCCCTGAATGCAAATGAAATTATTATGACTCCGGGTAGTAGCATGGGGGCAGCAACGCCGATTGACTTGGCAGGAAATGCAGCAGACATCAAGTTCATTTCCGGTTGGAGCAACAAAATGAAGGCGGCAGCCGAGCTGAACAATCGCAATCCTGACGTCGCACGCGCGATGGTGGAAATCGATACAGAATTCCCTGGATTAAAGCCAAAAGGCACGGTGCTTTCTCTCGATGCCCAACAAGCAAAACAGCTGGGCTATGCAGATGATGTGGTATCCAGCAAGGAAGAGCTGCTCACAAAGCTCGGTATTCAGCCAGATTCGCTTCAGGCGATTGAGCCAACGGGTGGAGAGCTGGTAGCCAGATGGGTGACGAGTCCGATTGTCATGAGTCTTTTGCTCATCATTGGATTGGTAGGAATCGTAGTAGAGCTGTTTGCACCTGGTTTTGGTGTCGCGGGGACGGTTTCGCTCGTTTCGTTCAGCCTGTATTTCTTTGGGCATTATGTAGCAGGATTTGCAAACTGGCTACATATCGGATTGTTTGTCATCGGAATCTTGCTGATGCTCCTGGAAATATTCCTTCCGGGCGGAATTGTCGGTGCGATTGGCTTCGGTAGCATTGTGACAGGTCTCGTAATGGCAGCCTACGACACACAGCAAGGACTCGCTTCGTTGGGTGTGGCTGCTTTGATCACGGCAGTCGTAACGTTCCTGTTGGTGAAGAAATACGGGGTCAAGGGCCTGGTCAACAAGTTTGTCTTGGGCGACACGCAGCGCAATGAAGAAGGCTACGTGGCTCCGCGTGATCAGCGTGAGCTGGAAGGGAAAACTGGGATCGCACTTACACCCCTGCGCCCGGCAGGTGTCGTCAAGGTGGAAGGGAAGCGTGTGGATGCAGTATCTGTTGGTGGCTTTATTGAAGCGGGTACAGCAATCACTGTCGTACAAGTAGAAGGCACGCGTATCGTCGTAGCCGAACAAGAACAAAAGGAGTGAGGCTTTCATGTTTGAAGGCGGTTTGATTCCCCTTATTTTTATGGTGGCAGTAGCCATCGTCGTACTCTCGATTTTCTTCTCATTTGTTCCAGTCATGCTCTGGATTTCAGCACTGGCGTCCGGTGTAAACATCGGAATTATTACGCTCGTCGCTATGCGCTTGCGTCGCGTTGTACCTTCTCGGATCGTGAATCCGTTGATTAAAGCGCGCAAAGCGGGTCTACAGTTGGATACGAACCAATTGGAGAGCCATTATCTCGCAGGTGGTAACGTAGATCGTGTAGTAGATGCGCTTGTAGCAGCACAGCGCGCAGATATCCCACTCGGCTTCGAACGAGCAGCAGCAATTGATCTGGCTGGTCGTGATGTATTGGAAGCGGTACAAATGAGTGTTAACCCGAAAGTAATTGAAACACCTGTCGTTGCGGCAATGGCAAAAGACGGTATCGAGCTGCGCACTCGTGCAAAAGTAACGGTTCGTGCCAATATCGATCGACTGGTCGGTGGTGCAGGTGAAGAAACGATCATCGCCCGCGTAGGTGAGGGGATTGTATCGACGATTGGTTCGTCCAAAGGACATAAAGACGTATTGGAAAATCCAGACCTAATCTCCAAAACCGTTTTGAACAAAGGTTTGGATGCAGGAACTGCTTTTGAAATTCTCTCTATTGATATTGCGGACGTGGATGTAGGGAAAAACATTGGGGCACAATTGCAAACCGACCAGGCTGAGGCTGATAAACGTATTGCGCAAGCGAAAGCAGAAGAGCGTCGTGCTATGGCGGTAGCCCAAGAGCAGGAAATGATTGCGCGCGTACAAGAAATGAAGGCAAAAGTAGTAGAAGCTGAAGCGCAAGTACCACTCGCTTTGTCCGAAGCATTGAAAAGTGGCAAATTGGGCGTAATGGATTATTACAATATGCAAAACATAGCTGCTGATACACAAATGCGTCAATCCTTCGGGCATGCAGGTGACAAACAAGATCCTGCAATTCCGGACGAGAAAGAATAAGGGCGATTGCCATGGAAGATCTCATGGATCTCGTCGTAGATTTATTGGGTGTAGTGGAGTGGATCATTCCCCTCATCGGCAAGTTCTGGTTTGTCATCCTTGGCTACTTAGGATATAAGGCGCTTGGAAAAGCCGGAAAGAAGAAGATGGCACAAGGCAAAAAAATGCCACCACTTACCCCGGCAAATACGCCAGATATCCCACTAGAAACTGAGGATTACGGCAGTCAGACGGTACGTGCATCCTCCAAATATGAGCCGCTCCAGCGTGAATCGATGGAAGGTGTCGGAGTCGAACAGGAATGGGCGTTTTCCAGTACTGCTCGTGCTTCTACGGGTCCAACGATTTCGGTTAAGCAACCGGAAAGTCCAATGGAAATCGAGTCAGAACGAGCGAGGACGCTGACATCAAAACACGGTAATCCACGTGAAGGTATGAAGTGGGCGCTTATTTTCGGGGAGCCGCGCTCCAAAGCTCCCTACGCGCAACAGATTCGGCAAAGAAAAATAATGTAGAAGCAGTAAGGAAACAGGTGGACTTCGGTTCACCTGTTTTTTTTGTTGACAAGCCAAGGTTTTCGTGTCGAAATATATCGAATAACTTGTCTTGTTTCTCGTATCGTGGTTGACTATCCTGAATGTAAAGAAAATTCTTCCAAATAGAAGAAGGGGTAGAGGACAAGCGATGAATCAACAAATTTTTGAGCAAATGGGGCGGTTTCGCCAAAAAGTGATTCGGCTTGCCATCTTCGAAAACAAATCGGTATATGAAACGGCGATAGCATGTGGATGTTCAGCTGAGAAAGTAAAACGAGTCATGAAAAAATGGAAGGCGCTTACAAAGGAAAAAGAACTGGTTACTGCTACACAAGACAGCAAATATTCAAATGACATGTAAAACGTTTTTTCAAAGAGGGAGCTCTTTAGTTGCTTGCGATAATGGCGAGCGCTGAGGGCTCCTTTTTTGTGAAAAACATCGCGACTGTTTTTAATGAATGCCTCTTTATGCTCTCGCATACGCATAGATAAGAATGGTTTTGCACCTGCAAACAGAAGAGATCGTTAAATCTGCCAATACAAAGAACGAGAAGGGGGGCTAATCCATGAAGCGTTGGAGCCGCCGTCTGCGCCAGTTGGCGGGAGGTGTGTTGGATCTGCCGCAAGATGTAGTCCTGGAAGTCCCGCGCATCACGATGATCGGTCATTTGCAAATGTATATAGAGAATCATCGAGGAGTATTGCATTTTAGCGAAAAAGAGCTTCGCTTGCTGTTGACGAACGGACAAATGATTGTGTCAGGTGAACAGCTTGTCATCCGAGCGATTCTGCCCGAGGAAGTCCTGTTAGAAGGCAGGATTGGTGGCGTGAAATTTTTGGAGACGGGACCACAGAGCTCGTAATTCTTGGTAGAGGTAGGGGGCGGCACGTATGCGGAATGGAATCAAGGAGTGGGTGGATGGACATGTAACCATTACCGTACGAGGAAAACGTTTTGAGCGGATGCTGAATATGGCTGTACGGGATGGGATTCGAATCTGGAATATTCGCAGGGTAGGAGAAGAGGTGACCCGCTGCGATATTTTGATCCGTGATTATTTTCGTCTGCGGCCGCTCTTAAAAGAGACAGGCTGTCGCAGTCATGTCGAAGAAAGAGACGGGCTTCCTTTTTGGCTCTTGCGTATGCGCAGACGATCCGGATTGGCAATTGGGGCGGCTCTTTTTTTCATCGGATTGTACATGCTCTCCTCCTTTGTTTGGAGTGTCGAGGTGAGTGGAACCAAATTGGTTGATCCACGACGTGTCATTCAAGCTGCCGAACAAGTGGGGATTAAAGAAGGGGCTTGGAAGGTCAAACTAAAAGAACCGTTGGTTTTGCAAAAAGAGCTGCTGAGTCTGCTGCCGGAGGCTTCGTGGGTCGGTATTGAGATTCAAGGAACCAAGGTCATGCTTCAGGTTGTCGAAAAGGACGCTCCCGTAAAGCCGCTTGCAACCGGTCCGCGTCATCTTGTTGCGAAGAAGCGGGCCATCATTCATAAAATCCTTCCTGAGGTTGGTCGCAGCCAGGTAGCCAATAATCAGTTTGTAGAAAAAGGCCAGGTACTCATCTCGGGGATCATTGGCAACGACGCCCGTCAGCAAGCTGTGTCCGCGCGTGGTAAAGTGCAAGGGGAAGTGTGGTATATGAGTAACACATCGATCCCTTTGAAGCAAACGACTCACCGTCTGACGGGAGAAAAACTGGAGCATCAATACCTGCTCGTAGGCCCATATGCAATATACGTATGGCCATTTGAGAAGCAATCCTTTGACCAAGCGGAAGTTGCAGAACAACGGTTTATGCCCTCGTTAGCGGGATATATCTCGCCAATTGGCTGGAAAAAGATGACCTACGCCCAAACAGAGCCTGTTCAAACAGAAATGAGCGTAGCGGAAGCCACGGAGCTGGCCAAAAAATTCGCCCGGGAGGATATCTTGCAAAAAGCTGGGAAAGATGCGTTCATTCAGGACGAAAAAGTTTTGCACGTCACCACAGAGAATGGTAAAGTTTACGTAAGCATTCATTTTTCCGTCATTGAAGACATTGCCATTGAACAGCCTCTTGTGGGGCAGTGAGGTCGGCAAGCAAATGACGCATTGCTGATAACCGTTGCAAGGAGATGGAAGCCTGTTGCACGTACAAGATGAGGTAAGAATCCCGTTTTCAGACGCATCTGAGGCCTTGCTGTTGTTCGGACCACATGACGCGTACCTAACACTGATCGAGCAAAAAAATTCCGCAAAAATCATGACCCGAGAAGGCGAACTGGTTATTAGCGGGGATAAGCCGGAAGTGGACAAACTGACAGAGTTAATTGGAATTCTGCTGCAGTTGATTCGCAGAGGGATTGCCCTGTCCGAACGAGACATCTCATATGCGATGACGTTAATCGAGCGGGGAGAAGGTGCCCAGCTCCTCGATGTATATGATGAGGAAGTCGCTCGGACCCAACGTGGCAAAGTGATCAGGGCAAAAACTTTGGGACAGCGTCATTACCTGTCTGCCATTAAGAAACATGACATCGTGTTTGGAATTGGGCCAGCTGGAACCGGAAAAACGTACTTGGCTGTTGTCACAGCGGTAACTGCATTGAAAAATGCACGCGTGAAACGGATCGTTCTTACCAGGCCGGCCGTAGAAGCGGGAGAAAGCCTTGGATTTTTGCCAGGGGATTTGCAGGAGAAGGTGGACCCTTATCTGCGTCCGCTCTATGATGCTTTGTACGACATGCTAGGTAACGAACAAGTTGCCAAAATGATGGAACGCGGACTAATTGAGGTCGCTCCATTGGCGTATATGCGTGGCCGTACGCTCGAAGACTCGTTTGTCATCTTGGATGAAGCCCAGAATACCACGCCAGAGCAAATGAAAATGTTTTTGACGCGGCTTGGCTTTGGTTCCAAAATGGTCATTACGGGTGACGTGACTCAAGTCGATTTGCCGAAAGGGAAGAAATCCGGATTGCGGGAAGCAGAACGTATCCTAAGCCGTATTTCCGATGTCGCCTTCATCCATTTCCAAGAGGGAGATGTCGTTCGACACAGTCTGGTACAAAAAATCATTGCTGCTTATGCCAAAGAAGAAGTGAATCACGGCTATTGATAAATTGCATTCGAAAAAAGGAGATCGTTCAACTGTGCTATCTGTAGAAATCCTTCATGAAGAAATCGAACCGATCGATGAGAATTTGCAAAACCTGCTTATCCGTTGCCTGGAGGCAGCAGCAAAGCTGGAAGACGTGCAAGGTGAAGTGGTGGTCACCCTCGTTACTAACGAGCGCATTCACGAGCTGAATCGCGAATATCGTGGCGTTGATCGGCCAACCGACGTTCTTTCCTTTGCGATGAACGAGCCGGGTGAAGGGGAAATGGAAATCTTCATCGATGAGAATGAGGCGGACGAGTTCCCGAACATGCTGGGGGATATTATCATTTCCTTGCCGAAGGCCCATGAGCAGGCTAGTGACTATGGTCATTCATTCGAACGCGAACTCGGATTTCTCACGGTACATGGTTTTCTTCATCTCCTGGGCTATGATCATGGAACACCAGAAGAAGAGAAGGAAATGTTTTCACGTCAAGAACAAGTATTGGAACAAATAGGCTTGACGAGGTAGGAGATCACGTTGAAGGAATGGCGACGATTGACTCGTAGCTTCACCTACGCTCTGCAAGGAATTGCCTATACCGTACGGACACAGCGAAACATGCAAATCCACGTAGCCGCTGCTATCATGGTGCTGGCGGCGGCGTGGTGGCTGCAGATATCCCGCAGCGATGTTTTGCTGGTCTTTTTTTCTATCGGTCTCGTCTTCTCCCTTGAGTTAGTAAATACCGCGATAGAAGCCGTGGTTGATTTAGCATCTCCGGAATGGCACGCGAAGGCGAAGATAGCTAAGGATGTGGGAGCAGGAGCTGTTCTTGTAGCCGCGATCCTGTCTGTGTTCGTCGGAGTTGTAGTATTTGGTCCGCCGCTGTTGCAAAAAGTATGGGGATAGTTTTTACTAGTAGGTACCGGACGGGTCATTCTAGGAGACCATTCAGTCTGGTTTCTTCGTGTCTAATTTGACATATTCACTTGGGCAAACCTGTTAAAAACGAATCATATGAGGAATGATGAGAATGGATAAACAAGCATTATTAGCACAAGCAATCCAAGCAAGAGAGCTCGCTTATGTACCGTATTCCAAGTTTCAGGTAGGGGCTGCCCTTTTGGCTGCGAGCGGCAAGGTATACTTGGGAGGCAATATTGAAAATGCTGCGTACTCACTGTGCAACTGCGCGGAGCGTACGGCTATTTTTAAGGCATACTCAGAAGGAGACCGGACATACAAGGCTTTGGCCGTTGCAGCCGATACCCCGCAAGCAGTTTCACCGTGCGGAGCTTGCCGACAAGTCTTGGCAGAGCTGTGCCCGCCGGACATGCCTGTATTTTTGACGAATCTCAAAGGCGACATCTGGGAAACGACTGTATCTGCCCTGCTGCCAGGCGCATTCACCAAGGAGGATTTACGTGGATAATCGCAAGACCAAGCAATCTTTTAAATCGGGCTTTGTCTCCATTGTGGGAAGGCCAAACGTTGGAAAGTCAACGCTGTTGAATCATATTGTCGGACATAAAATCGCGATCATGTCGAATAAGCCGCAAACGACACGCAACAAAATTACGGCTGTGCATACGACAGAAGAGGGACAAATTATTTTCTTGGATACACCCGGTATTCACAAGCCTCAATCCAAACTCGGTAACTACATGGTTTCGGTTGCCGAAAATACATTGAACGAAGTGGACCTCGTCTTGTTTGTTGTCGATGCGACAGAAAAACGAGGAGCTGGGGACGACTACATCATCGAGCGTTTGAAGCAAGTCAAAACGCCAGTATTTTTGGTCATCAACAAAATTGACAAGGTGCACCCGGAAGCGCTGCTGCCAATTATTGATGATTACCGCAAATTGTATGATTTCAAGCAGATCGTTCCAATCTCTGCGCTGGAGGGGAACAACACCGGATCATTGCAGCAGGCTATTTTGGGTGAAATGGAAGAAGGCCCGATGTACTACCCTGCAGATCAGGTGACCGACCATCCTGAACGTTTTGTTGCAGCAGAGCTGATTCGGGAAAAGGTTCTGCATTTAACGAGGGAAGAAGTACCGCATTCCATCGCTGTCGTGATTGAAGAGATGAAGCGTGGCGAAAATGGCAAAACGCTTTATATTTACGCTGCCATTTACGTAGAGCGGGATTCACAGCGTGGTATTTTGATTGGACAAAAAGGTCAGATGCTCAAAGAAATCGGTCAACGGGCGCGGAAGGATATCGAGCGGCTGATGGGGGACCAAGTATTTTTGGAGCTCTGGATCAAAGTGAAAAAGGATTGGCGCAACCAGGAGCGGATGCTGCGTAACTTCGGTTTCTACGACGAGCAATAATATTCCCATTACGATGTGTTAATTTTTCCAAGGCATAGAATAACGGGCAAAGGTGATTCTAAGAAGGAAGTGGATAGACCCGATATAGGAAAGGATGATGCTCCATGCTTCGTGACTTTTCTTGGAGAGTTTTCGCTTCAACCGGTGATATCCATGCTTACCTTCTCTACCGTGATCACCATCAAACGGATGGTTCCAGCGAGGAGACCTCGTTTGATCTCGCCCAGGAAGAATTGGGTGACACGCAGGCATGCTTGTAAAGTGGGAAGGAATTGTCATTCGCAGTGTGGACTATGGTGAGTCCAGTAAAGTGGTGACATTGTTTACCCGGGAGAACGGCAAATTTGGCGTGATGGCCCGTGGTGCCAAAAAGACCAAAAGCCGTCTTGCCGCCGTCTCCCAGTTGTTTTCGCATAGTTATTATCTATGCAAAGCGGGACCTGGTACGGGAATGCCTGATCTCTCACAGGGAGACATGCTGGATTCGTTCCGGGATATGCGGCAAAGCCTGAATGCAACGGCTTATGCCGCATACATAGCAGAACTTTTGGATCGATTGACGCAGGAAAGGGAACCGAACCCTTACTTGTTTCAGCTTCTTCTTCATACGTTTCGCTACTTGGACGAGGGGCGAGATGCTGAAATCCTGTGTCGCATTTTTGAAACCAAAATGCTGATCGTGGCGGGAATCTCCCCGCAGCTCACGGCGTGCGTAAACTGTGATGAACAGCGCGAGCCCTATGCTATCAGTGTAGGACAGGGTGGCCTGTTGTGCCCAGTTTGCCAGCCCTCTGATCCTTATGCATTGGCGGTTACTCCCTCGACCTGGAAGCTGTTACGGCTGTTCCAGGTATTTGATTTGGAGCGGCTTGGTGACATCGAAGTGAAACCGGCTACGCGAAACCAGCTAAAGCATGTGCTTCGAGGCTTCATGGATGAGTATCTGGATCTCAGGCTGAAAAGTCGAGCATTTCTGGAACAACTGGAGCGGATGGAAAGAATGGCACAATCAGATCCGGACTAATTGACATCCGATTTTCTTTTCGTTATGATAAGAACCAAACTTGTATACTGAATGTTGCCATGAAGGAAAAGAGTAGTCGGCCACTGGCTGTAAAAGCGAACCGGGGATAGTGGAAGCCCGGTCACCAAGCTGATGAAGGGCGTTCTGGAGCAATTTAATTCTAAGGTGGGCGAAGATGTTATTCGCCAAGTAGGGTGGAACCGCGAGAATCCTCTCGTCCCTACACTGTCGCATCAGGCAGTGTAGAGGCGGGAGGTTTTTTTAGTTCGTTCACAAAGCCTAGGTTTCTAAATAGTTGGAGGAGGAAAAAGCATGAAAATGACATTTCAAGACATCATTTTGACGCTGCAAAACTTTTGGGCAAAGCAAAACTGTCTGATTGTCCAGCCGTATGACGTTGAAAAAGGGGCAGGTACGCTAAACCCGATGACCTTCCTTCGTTCCATTGGTCCTGAGCCGTGGAATGTCGCTTATGTAGAGCCTTCCCGTCGCCCGGCGGATGGACGCTATGGGGAGAACCCGAACCGTCTGTATCAGCATCACCAGTTCCAAGTAATCATGAAGCCATCTCCGGACAATATTCAGGAGCTGTACCTGGAGAGCTTGCGCGAGCTCGGGATCGATCCGCTTGAGCATGACATCCGATTTGTAGAGGACAACTGGGAGCATCCTGGACTTGGTGCATGGGGCTTGGGCTGGGAAGTTTGGCTGGACGGAATGGAGATCACGCAGTTCACGTACTTCCAGCAAGTAGGCGGTCTGGAATGCAAGCCAGTCGCAGTCGAGCTGACTTACGGACTTGAGCGCTTGGCTTCATACATTCAGGAGAAAGAAAATGTGTTCGATCTGGAATGGTGCAATGGCTATACGTACGGAGATGTATTCCTGCAGCCAGAATACGAGCATTCCAAATACACGTTTGAGCTGTCCGACGTCGACATGCTGTTCTCTCTCTACAATACGTACGAGGCAGAAGCTAAGAGATTGATGGCTGAGCGACTGGTTTACCCAGCGTATGATTACGTACTGAAATGCTCCCACACCTTCAACTTGCTTGATGCTCGTGGAGCAATCAGTGTGACAGAGCGTACAGGCTATATCGCTCGTGTACGCAACCTGTCTCGTGAAGTAGCACAAACCTACTACAAAGAGCGTGAGCGCCTTGGCTTCCCGCTTTTGCAAAAAGGCAACGCAGAAGCTGCGGATCAAGCGAATCAGGTGAAGGGAGAGGATACAAATGAGTAAGCGCGATCTACTCGTCGAAGTTGGTTTGGAAGAAATGCCTGCTCGTTTTGTCGCACTGGCAGCGGCACAATTCAAGGAAAAAGTAGAAAAGTGGCTGACTGCTGAGCGCGTGCCGTTTGATCAAATTACGGCATTGGAGACACCTCGCCGTTTTGCCCTCTTGATCAACGGACTTGCAGAAAAGCAGCCTGACCGCAATGATGAAGCAAAAGGTCCAGCTCGCAAAATCGCGCAAGATGAAGCGGGTAACTGGTCGAAAGCAGCACTTGGCTTTGCGCGCAGCAACAATGTTGAGCCAGACCAACTATATTATAAAGAAGTAAATGGCATCGAGTATGTTCATGCTCGCAAATCCGAGGCGGGTAAACCAACTACGGAGCTATTACCGCAACTGGCTGACGTCATTGCTGGAATGAGCTTCCCGAAAAACATGCGCTGGGGCGCAAGAGATTTGAAGTACGTTCGTCCGATTCGTTGGATGGTTGCCCTGTTCGGAGAAGAATTGATCGAGCTTGAGATCGCTGGTGTAACGAGTGGACGTGTATCTCGCGGACACCGTTTCTTGGGTACTGAAGTAACGCTGAATCATCCAAGTGAATACGTGAGCAAGCTGGCTGAACAATACGTCATGGTGAATCCTGACGAGCGCAGAGCAGCGATTGTGGACCAAATTCATCGCTTGGAGCAAGAGAATGGCTGGAAAATCCCGATGGATGAAGGCCTGCTGGATGAAGTGGTTCATCTCGTTGAATATCCAACAGCCCTTTTCGGTACGTTCGAGGAAGAATTCCTCTCCATTCCGCGTGAAGTTTTGGTTACTTCCATGCGTGAGCACCAGCGCTATTTCCCAGTTGAAAACGCTGATGGTCAACTGCTGAATCACTTCGTTACGGTTCGTAACGGAGACAGCCGCGCTCTGGAAAACGTAGCAAAAGGGAATGAAAAAGTTCTTCGTGCCCGTCTGTCTGATGCTCGCTTCTTCTACGTGGAAGACCAAAAGCTGTCCATTGAAAGCTGCCTGAAGCGTTTGGAGACAATCGTTTACCATGAAGAGCTGGGAACAATCGGTGATAAAGTTCGACGTGTACGTAAAACAGCTGGTCTGATTGCAAGCAAGCTGGGTGTAAGCCCTGAAGAAACCAAGCAGGTAGACCGCATTGCAGAAATTGCTAAATTCGACCTCGTTACCAACATGGTCGGCGAATTCCCTGAACTGCAAGGAATCATGGGTGAAGATTACGCACGTAAAGCGGGTGAGTCTGACCTCGTCGCAAGCGGCGTATTCGAGCATTACCTGCCGCGTTTTGCAGGGGACAAAATGCCTGCTTCCGCACAGGGAGCCATCGTCAGCCTAGCTGACAAGATGGATACGATTGTAGGCTGCTTCTCGATCGGTATTGTGCCTACTGGCTCACAGGACCCGTACGGTCTGCGCCGTATGGCTGCGGGTATCGTTTCTATTTTGGTGGATCGCGATTGGCAGATTTCGCTCGGCCAGCTGTGGGATGCTGCTATGGAAGGCTATGCAGCCCAAGGCGTAAACAAGAGACCGGCAGAAGACGTGAAAAAGGACTTAGTGGATTTCTTCGCACTCCGTCTGAAAAACGTTCTGCAGGATCATGGCGTTCGCTATGATGTCATCGACGCAGTCCTCGCTGCCGACCTGACACTTGTTCCAGAGGTGCTGGCAAAAGCAAAAGCACTGATGGGAGCGGTACAAACGGAAGAATTCAAGCTGATTGTGGAGCAGTTTAACCGGGTAAACAATCTGGCACAAAAAGCAGATGCAGATCAAGTAAGCGAAGCTTTGTTCGCTGAAGATGTGGAACGTGGATTGTATCAGGCATTCCAAGCTGTTCAAAAGGATGTAGAAGGTCTGAAGGATCAGGAGAAGGTACTCGCTACCTTGTCAACTCTGCGCCAGCCGATCAACGCATTCTTTGATAAGGTAATGGTCATGGCAGAAGATCAGGCTGTTCGTGCAAATCGTCTGGGACTTCTCTTGCAACTTTCCCGTGAGCTTTATCGCTACGCAGACTTTTCCAAAATTGTATTTGCCTAAAACAAAATAAAACCGGTGCCTTCGTCTGAAAATCAGGCGGGGGCACCTTTTTTCCGCGTGAAAGAAGGAATATCCCGTCGAATAGAGTAATACTAGGAAGAGGTAAAGACAGAACGGGGTGATTGGTCATCGAGCTTACCAAACGACAAGAGCACATCTTACAGATAGTGAAGGATGACGGACCAATAACAGGAGAGCATATAGCGGAGCGCCTGAATCTGACTCGTGCTACGCTGCGCCCTGATTTATCCATCCTCACGATGTCAGGATACTTAGAAGCCAGACCTCGGGTCGGGTATTTTTATGCCGGCAGACCCGCAAGCTCAGTCATAAGTGAACGGCTTCACAAGCTTCTCGTCAATGACTACAAGGCGGTTCCGATCGTGGTTTCCGAATCCGCCTCCGCTTACGACGCAATTGTTACCCTCTTTTTGGAGGATGTGGGTACGTTGTTCGTCGTCAATCAAAAAGGGTATTTGGCTGGCGTGATATCACGAAAAGACCTCTTGCGGGCTTCTTTGGGCAACAAGACGCTGGAGGATGTGCCGGTCAGCATTATCATGTCTAGAATGCCGAATATCATTACGTGCGCACCTGAGGAGACCTTGTACGCAGCGGCCAAAAAGCTGATTGATTTTCAGATCGATTCACTGCCTGTCGTACGGCCGAGTGAAGCAGATCCGAAGTACATGGAACTGATGGGGCGTGTCACCAAGACGACGATCGCTAAAGCATTTGTGGAATTGGGTAGCGAACCGAAAGTGTAGGAGGAGAAGCGATGCCAGGTAATCAGCAAGGACAGCTCATCTATGTAGTCTCAGACTCCATCGGCGAAACGGCCGAGCTTGTCGTTCGCGCAGGAGCTAGTCAGTTTGATCGTTTTTTGTTTGATGTACAAAAGTATCCGTACATAGAAGACAAGGACTCTATCGACGAAATTATTGCTTCGGCAAAAGAATCAAAGGCAATGATCGTGTTCACTCTGGTCATTCCGGAGCTGAATGCGTATATTACACAACAGGCTGCTCTTCACGGGATTCCAGCTCTCGATGTAATGGGGCCGCTCATGAATACATTGCAAGGCATGTTAAAGGAGCCTCCAACAGGAAAACCAGGTTTGGTACGCCGACTGGATGAAGAGTATTTCCGCAAAGTAGACGCTATCGAGTTTGCTGTCAAGTATGACGATGGACGGGACCCTCGCGGCCTGTTACGAGCAGATGTAGTATTGATTGGCGTATCGCGTACGTCCAAGACGCCTCTCTCGATGTATTTGGCTAACAAACGACTAAAGGTTGCCAATGTACCGCTTGTCCCAGAGGTAGAGCCACCGGAAGAATTGTTCCAGCTCCCCATAGAGCGGTGTATTGGGCTGACGATCAATCCAGAGCAGCTGAATGGCATTCGGACAGAACGCCTGAAAGCACTTGGATTGACCGCACAAGCCAACTATGCCAATCTGGAACGTATTGCTGAAGAGCTGGCTTATTCCAAGCGTATTATCGAGCGCCTCGGATGTACGGTTATCGATGTGTCTAACAAGGCTGTAGAAGAAACAGCAAACATCATTTTGGAGATGATTCGCAAAAACAATCTTCGAAATGAAAGGAAATAGGCCGAAAGAAGGAATTTGCCGTTTTTTGTAGAAAATCAATTAGCTGAGGTACCCATAATACGTGAGTTCCACAGCGTTTATTGCACTTAGAAATGTGGAAAAGTAGAAAAGAAGAAAAGAAGTTTGATGCAAAGAAGGAAATTGACGAATTTTGACGAACTAAATAATCTCACGTGCGATTCTCCTAATAAAGGTGGAAAGACATGACTGGTCCCACTTCAGATGAATTTGTAAATCAAGTGCGTGCCGCTGTCGACATCGTAGACGTTGTAGGAGAGTACGTTCAACTGAGAAAAAGCGGTCGTGCCTTTCTCGGTCTATGTCCGTTTCACTCTGAAAAGAGCCCTTCCTTCAACGTAAATGCAGAGCGACAGTTTTTTCATTGCTTTGGCTGTGGGGCAGGCGGGGATATCTTTTCCTTTTTAATGAAACTGGAGCAAATGACTTTTCCAGAGGCACTGCACAAATTGGCGGAGCGTGCCGGGATAGCTGTGCCCCAGCCGCAGCAAGTAGAGGAATCACCTGAAAAACGGATGAAGCATGCCATGCAAGAAGCGCATACATTCGTTTCACGCCTCTACCACTACGTGCTTACGAAAACCCCCTATGGCGCGGAGGCGATGAAGTACCTCGCAAAGCGCGGAATGACTGAGGCAACTATAGCCGAATATCAAATCGGATTTGCCCCGGATTCCTGGGATTTCGTGACGCAGCAGTTGACAAAGCGGGGATTTTCACAGGAATTGATGGTGGAGGCAGGGCTTTTGGCCAAGAGCGAAGCAGGAAAGATCTTTGATCGCTTTCGAGGCCGTATCATGTTTCCGATCCAGGATTCACAAGGAAACGTCATCGGATTTGGTGGGCGTTTACTGCAAGGATCGAAGCCCAATTCCAACCAAAAGTCTCAACCCAAGTATCTGAATAGCCCGGAAAGCCTTTTGTTCAACAAAAGCGCTACGCTGTTTAATCTTCATCGAGCACGCCCTGTTATTAGAAAGAGAAAAGAGGCGCTGCTGTTTGAAGGATATGTCGATGTCATTTCGGCATGGCAGGCGGGTTTTATGCAAGGTATTGCCACATTGGGAACAGCCTTGACGGAGCAGCAGGCCAGAATCCTTCGTCGCAATACGGAGTCGGTCGTACTCTGTTATGACGGAGATGCTGCAGGACAAGAAGCAACAAGCAAGGCGATTCACGTTTTGCAGCAAGCCGGTTTGATCGTTCGAGTGGCTCCACTTCCACAGGGAGTTGACCCGGATGATTACATCCGCCAGCATGGGGCTGAAGCATTTTCCCAGCAGGTATTGTTACAGGCGATGCCAATTACGGCTTTCCGTCTGAAACATTTACGCAGCCAGTTCGTAATAAAAGATGAGACGGACAAAGCCCGCTTGATCGCGAGGGCGGTCGAGATCATCAACGAACTCAGCAGCCCGGTGGAACGGGACATGTATCAACGGCAATTGGCAGAAGAATATTCCCTGACCCTCGGTGATTTAAAGTGGGAGTCCAAACGTGCGTACAATCAGCAAAAAAGTGAACGCCAAAGGGATAAAGTGACGCCAGCATGGAATAATAGTATAAATAATGGCAAAGTTACGCTCGCGAAAACACTGCCACCCGCTTACCACACGGCTGAGCGCATGCTGCTTTACTACATGATGCGGAATGAAGAAATAGCCGCCCGCGTCCAGCAGGAATGCAGCGCCCACTTTCAGGTGGATGAACACGATGCGCTAGCTGCCTACCTGTACGCTTACTACGCAGAGGGAAACCCGGAAGACCCTGGAAAGTTTATACATTATGTGCAAGACGATTTGTTAAAGCAATTAGCCTCGGGATTGGCCATGATGGAGTGCAACAACGACGTATCTGATTTAGAGATCGGTGACTACATCAAACAAGTGAATAACTACCCGAAGCGTGCCGAGTTGGAACGATTGCGCGATGAGCAGCGGAGCTTACACCTCCAAGCGGCCGCAGCGGACAGCGAGGATGCGCGCAAACAACTTGAACTTCAAGCAGCCGTTACAGGGATGAAGATTCTTGAATTGGAAAATGCTTTAAAAGAAGGGTAGCTTCAGATCATTCCCGGGGAAGGAGGGAAAGTAGATGAACAAGCAAAATATCACTTCCGACATGGAAGCAATGTCCATCGAACAAGTGAAGGAACAGTTGGTCGAATTAGGCAAGAAACGCGGCGTTTTGTCGTACAAGGAAATTACGGATCGCCTGGCAGGTTTCGAGCAGGATTCTGATCAAATGGATGAGTTTTTTGAATATCTTGGTGATCAAGGCATTGAGATTAACAACAATGAGAATGAAGATGACGATGATGAAGTCGATCAAATGATCATCAAGGACGAGGACAACGAAGAATTCGACTTTGACGATCTCTCCGTTCCGCCTGGAATTAAGATCAATGACCCTGTACGGATGTATCTGAAGGAAATTGGTCGAGTTCCTCTGCTCTCCGCAGAAGAGGAGATTAAACTGGCACAGCGCATTGAACAAGGTGATGAGGAAGCCAAAAGACGTCTGGCTGAGGCGAACCTGCGATTGGTTGTATCGATTGCGAAGCGTTATGTAGGACGCGGCATGCTGTTCCTCGACTTGATTCAAGAAGGGAACATGGGTCTGATTAAAGCGGTGGAAAAGTTCGACTACCGCAAGGGCTACAAGTTCAGTACGTATGCAACCTGGTGGATTCGCCAAGCGATTACTCGTGCCATTGCAGACCAGGCTCGGACGATCCGCATTCCGGTTCATATGGTGGAAACGATCAACAAATTAATCCGCGTTTCCCGCCAGCTCCTGCAAGAGCTCGGTCGTGAGCCGATGCCGGAAGAAATCGCTGAAAAAATGGACCTCACTCCAGAAAAAGTTCGGGAGATCATGAAGATTGCCCAAGAGCCAGTATCCCTGGAGACTCCAATTGGAGAAGAAGACGATTCCCACTTGGGTGATTTCATTGAGGATCAGGATGCATTGGAGCCATCTGATGCAGCTGCTTATGAACTTCTGAAAGAACAGTTGGAAGACGTTTTGGATACATTGACAGATCGGGAAGAAAACGTACTGCGTCTGCGTTTTGGATTGGATGACGGACGTACACGGACGTTGGAAGAAGTAGGTAAAGTGTTTGGCGTAACCCGTGAACGGATTCGTCAGATCGAAGCAAAAGCACTTCGCAAACTACGTCATCCGAGTAGAAGTAAACGCTTAAAAGATTTCTTGGAATAACCGATATAAGAAGTATGTGGCCTACGTTAGCCGACGTAGGCTTTTCTTATTCACGTAACTAAACACTTTCTGTCGATAGTTAGGAGGGGCCGCGTTGGACGACCAGCGCAAGCGCACGATCATCACCGAAATTGAAAATTGGCGGCGCAACCATTTACTGCCTGAACATTACTGCATTTTCTTGTTAAATCTGTATACAGAAGGGGATCGGCCAAATACTCCGGCGTCCGCAGGCGGGAATGAGCGAAAGGGAACGGCACCGGGTGTGTTTCAAGGAAAAGTCAATTCATCATCATCTGTAACGAATGTGTATGCACCTAGAACTGTCTCTCCAGTTACGGGGAAAATGGTAGTGGCATGGCTCCTTGGTGCCTTTATTATTGCTGGTTTGATCTTACTTGCTTTTCATTTTAACCGTTTTCAAACCCCAATGCAAATTACCATCTTTGCCTGTTTCGCTCTTGTTTTCTATATTCTGGGATTGGTCTATCGAAGGACGGCCCCGCCATTGACGCATTTGTTTTTGGCATTATCTTTTGCGATCTTGATCGCAGGTGGTGTGTATTGTATCCAGAAATTGGATGGGGCAACGCCACTGTTGTTATTTTACTTAGGATTCATTTGCATGCTTTTGTGCATCAGTGCAATTGTTTTCGGTTATGCGTATTTGCTTTATGCGGGGATGCTCGGATTGGCTCTCTTGTATGGAATCACAACCGTTCATCGAGTAGGGGTGGATTACACATGGTGGAAGTCGGAGCTGTACTGGGTACCGTTGGCGTGCTTGCTTACAGGGATGGGCTTCTTAATGAATAACGCCAATACGAAATGGGCGGGAGTATTTGCTATTTGCGGACTTGCCTTTTTCTTTGGTGCAGAGATACAGGCTCTGTACATTCCAGAAACGAAGCGGGATATGATTCAATTGCTGTTGTTCATTAAAGTATTCGTAGCTTCAGCTATGTTCTTCTTCACTCGTGGATACTGGTACACGTGGCTGCGGCTGTAGCACCCTGACTTCCCGTTTTCCTCGTACTACTTATCTGCTACAATTTCAGTAGAGAGAAAACGGGGTGAGTAGATGGACAACAAGTGGAAAGTACTAATGGGAATTGTACTTGCGGCTATTTTTCTGAGTGGAGAAACTATAGCGAAGTATATGGGAGTAAATACATATAGCCTCGGGTACATAGCAGCTTCCGTATCTTTTTTGGGAGCGATTTTATTAGGAGCACGCCGGTCATAGGCGTGTTTTTTTTTGAGAAATTACCACATGAATCCAAAACGTGGTGTATAATGGTAAGAGTATTCTGAACAAACGCTCAGTCAAAACGGTGTGTTTCTTGATGGTTCTTTACTAAAGCGTTTTCAAGGGGGCAGCGAATATGAACTTCGATTTGACTTCAGAACAACAAATGTTGAAAAAAATGATACGCGAATTTGCCGATGAGGTAGTGGCGCCAGGAGCGGACGAACGCGATCAAACCAAACAATTTCCTGTCGAAATATTCAAGCAGATGAGTGATCTGAACTTGATGGGCCTTCCTTTCCCGGAGAAATACGGGGGAGCGGGAGCTGATTCTACGAGCTTTGCGATTGTAGTAGAAGAGCTTAGTCGTGCTTGCGGGTCTACAGGCATTACGTATTCGGCACATATTTCTCTGGGTGGCGCTCCGCTTGCCTTGTTTGGAACTGAAGAGCAAAAGCTGAAGTATCTAAGCAAAATCTGTTCAGGCGAAAGCTTGGGAGCGTTTGGATTGACGGAACCGAATGCAGGCTCTGACGCGGGTGGCACGAGGACAAATGCTTCCATTACTGATGGTGAGTGGACGATTAATGGCTCCAAATGCTTCATTACAAATGCTTCTTATGCTTCTTTTCTAGCTTTGACAGCTGTTACAGACAAGGCCAAGGGGTCACGGGGGATCACAGCTTTTATCGTTCCAACTGATGCTCCAGGCTTTCAAGTATTAGCGAACTACGAAAAACTTGGTTTGCATAGCTCCAATACGACGGAGCTCGTTCTTGAAAATGTCCGAGTGCCAGAGGAGAACGTCCTTGGGGAGCAGGGCGAAGGGTTTAAGCAGTTCCTCATTACATTAGATGGTGGTCGAATCGGGATTGGTGCTATGGCAGTTGGAATTGCCCAGGCTGCCTACGACAAGGCGCTGCAATATTCGAAGCAACGTACAGCTTTTGGCAACTCCTTGAGTCATTTCCAAGCGATTCAGCACAAGCTGGCGGATATGGCGATGCAAATCGAGCTGGCGAGAACGATGGTGTATAAAGCAGCCTGGCTGAAGGATCACGGTCGCAAATTTACAAAAGAAGCGGCAATGGCCAAACTGTACGCTTCGGAGATTGCCATGTCTGCTACGCATCAGGCTATCCAGATTCACGGTGGCTATGGTTATATGCGGGAGTATCAGGTGGAGCGATTTTTCCGCGATGCCCGGCTACTGGAGATCGGCGAGGGTACCTCAGAGATATTGCGTAATGTCATCGCAAGAGAAATCGGGTGCTAACCTTTTCGTGTTTGATAACGAAAGAGCATGACTGCCAGCGAAAACTGACAGTCATGCTTTTTTTGTTTCTTACTTTTTATTGATCGCCAGGTTGTACGGTTGGGAATCCAAATCCACTAGCGATATCGTCCCCTGCAGCAGCATTCGTGCCACCTTTGATATCATTTGCTTTCGCACGTTTTTGTAATTCTACACGAACATCTTGATAGCTCCAAGATGGATTGGTTGCCCAGATTTTTGCTGCCAAGCCTGAGATGTGTGGAGTTGCCATGGAGGTTCCGCTGATGGAATGATAGCCACCGTTATTCCATGTAGACTCAACAGCGCGCCCTGGTGCTGATACTTCAACATCGCGCTCTTGAATCAGGTAGTCTCCGGCTTGCCCGTTGATGCCACGAGAAGAGAAGTTAGCTACACGGTAGGTTCCGTTTTGTTGTACATTCTCTAACGCTGCTACGGCTACTGTATTCACTAATGCCCCAGGGTAGCCAATGCTATTTACCGTCGGCCCAGAGTTACCGGCCGCAGCGACGACTAACACACCGTTTTGGTTTGCATAATGAATGGCACTATCAATGAGGGTACTCTTTCTGCTGGAGCCAAGGGACATAGAGACGATCGTTTTCACGCCTAATTGAGAGGATTGATCAGCAGCGTAACGAATCGCATAGGCAATGTCATCCTCATATCCCGATCCTGAGTCATCTAATACTTTATATGCCCATAGCTTTGCATCCGGTGCTACACCATAAATACCTGCGCCACCGCCGCCGTTGGCGAGAACAGTTCCAGCGACGTGTGTTCCATGACCATGTGCATCATTGCAAGCACCGGTAACAACAGGAGATGCTTGCGTGAAATCGTTGCATTGCTCTGCGTTAGAGGTTAGGTCTTGGTGCTGTGTATACACGCCAGTATCCAGGACTGCTACACGAATATCTGCACCACCAGTCGCAGTGGAGAGGGACGGGTTCTTATAGATGGCTTTAATTCCCCACGGAATGATTGCCAATGGAGAGAAGTTTGGCTCACTTGCTTGATTTTCTTCTTTATATTCAGCTATCTTTAATTTTTGCAGCACTGTAATGTTCACATTGGGATCGCTTTTCAGTTGGTTAAGTAGATCACTATTTACATCGAGAGTAAAGCCCTCTTCACCAAAATCATGACGTACTTCCAGTGGCTCAGCAAAATAACCGGTCCTCACATCCGAATCTGACTGAATTAATACCCGTGTAGTTCCAAATTCTTTGGTTGAATCATTACTGGCTGCCCCCACACTTGTGAAGACACTCATCAGTAGCGCTGTAGAGAGAAATCCCATGCCCCACCACTTGCCGGTTCTTTTTTTCATGCTGTTCTCCTCCTTACAGATAGTTAAGTTGTGTAGTTCATGATGTGTATGGCGTTAATATACAGATTTGGTAAAAAATTGTAAATATTTATTTATTAAAATAAAGTTCACAATTTCATAATTTTTAACATTTATTACATAAAATACCAATAAAGACATCGTTTTAAAACTTCACTTACCCTTCCGATTCGTTTCTGGATCACACATTCAAAAAGACGAAGACCAGCACTATCCCAGCTGGGACTAACGGCAGGGAATTTGTCGTTCTTTGGTGATCATCTGTTAGGGAATTAGCATTTCGCAATTGCTGCCAAATAGGGTAGAATAGAGGGAACGGAAGGTGAATAAACAGATGACATCAGTATCGATATCCAAGCGGCTACAAACGATTGCCCGCTATTGTCCTGAAGGAGCCCGCGTCGCCGACATCGGGTCGGATCATGCGTTGTTGGCTTCTTATTTGCTTGTAAAAGGTATTGCTTCCTACGTGATAGCAGGCGAATTGAATGAAGGGCCTTTTCAAGCAGCACAAAAACAAATACATACATTGCAGGTAAAAGATCGCGCTTCTGTGCGTAAGGGAAACGGGCTTGCGGTACTCAGTCCTGGCGAAGCAGATGTGATATGCATCGCAGGAATGGGCGGACAATTGATCGTTTCCATTTTGGAAGCAGGAACAGACAAGCTGGAAGGTGTTCAACGCTTGATTCTACAGCCGAACGTTGGAGAAGAAGCTGTTCGCCTCTGGATGATAAAAAATGGTTGGGAGTTAATCGCGGAGTCCATTTTAGAGGAGGACGGCGTGATTTATGAGATTCTCGTTGCAGAACGGGGTAATCCTACGTTGCCTTATGAGCACAAAGACCGTACCCAGGAAGAGCTCTTGCGCATAGGTCCGTTTCTGTGGGAAGAAAAATCAGAAGTACTACAAGAAAAGTGGCTGCATGAGCAAGAGAAATGGCAAAAGGTGATCGCTCAATTGAAGCGTTCAGACAAGCCAGAGGCAGCAGAGCGAATTAAAGATATCGAAGCAGAAGTAAACTGGATTGATGGGGTGATTGCATGCTTGCGCACGGACAAACTGTAATACAATACGTAGAACGTCTGGCGCCAAAATCGTTGGCGATGGAAGGCGACAAGATTGGACTTCATGTAGGCACCTTGCAAAAAAAGGTAAAAAAAGTGATGGTCGCACTTGATGTGCTCGAATCGGTTGTTGATGAGGCAATTGCAGAGGGCGTTGATCTGATTGTCGCTCATCACGCAGTCATTTATCGACCGCTCAAACACCTACGTACTGATCTTGCAGCAGGACGTGTGTTCGAAAAGCTAATCAAGCACGATATTGCAGTATACACAGCCCATACAAACCTGGACGTTGCGTATGGTGGAATGAACGACTGGCTGGCAGAAGCGGTTGGGCTCACCGATGTAGATGTCCTTGATGTTCTTTCGCGTGAAGCTTGGAAGAAGCTCGTCGTATTTGTCCCAGCGACACACAAGGAAGCAGTGTTCACTGCACTTGCAGAAGCCGGGGCAGGACATGTAGGTAACTATAGTCACTGTTCATTTCAGACGGAAGGCACCGGAACCTTTTTACCAGGAGAAGGAACGAATCCTCATATCGGTTCGATGGGCAAGCTGGAAAAAGCAGAGGAAGTCCGGATCGAGATGATTGTACCTGCATCCAAACAATCGGCCGTGGTCAAAGCCATGCTAGCTGCCCATCCATATGAAGAGGTGGCCTATGACATTATTCCTTTGGAGCAGTCTGGTACAGCCTACGGAATTGGGCGAATCGGAACGCTGCCTACGCCACTGACACTACGGGAATTTTCCTTGCTCGTAAAAGAGCGTTTTTCTCTCCAAGGTCTTCGCGTGGTTGGTGATTTGGACTCTATAGTCAAGAAAGTAGCTGTAGTAGGTGGAGACGGAAGCTCCTTTGTTTCCAAAGCCATTTTTAAAGGCGCGGATGTTTACTTGACAGGAGATATCGGCTATCACACGGCACATGATGCACAAGCAGAAGGCTTGTCGATCGTAGATGCTGGTCACAATATCGAAAAAATCATGAAGGAAAAGCTGGCGACTATTTTGCTTGAGCAGTTGAAGTCAAATGGCTACGAAACAGAGGTTATTCCTTCGCGTGTGCACACAGATCCATTCCAGTTTGTTTAGACAGTCGCAGGCTCAATATTATGCGGGCCTGCCAGATGAAGTGTAGGAGGATTTTATGTGCAAAAACTAATCCGAACGATTTCTTGTGGATTACTGGCTATAAGCTTGCTCACCCCCGGCGTCGCATCAGCGGCTGGGGGCTTATTACCATACAATGACATCAGTAAGCACTGGGCGAGAAACGCAATCATCCAAGGTGTACAACTCGGTTTGTTTGAGGCTGGCCCGAATGTTCCGAAGTTTTACCCAAGTCGTGACATGACACGCGCAGAATTTATTGCCATGATCGATCGTCTGTATTACGGAGGACAGTACCATATCTATCCGCTTACCTTCTTATCCGAGCATTCGGAGTGGTCGCGAGCGGAGGGTTTTCAGGAACCGTATTTACCTTATAAAGATGTCGATCGCCTGTCATGGATGTACAAGCCAACACTGCGTATCTCCACGATCTTGGATCGACTGTATGGCCCCAATGCGATCCAGTACATTTTTCCTGGTGAGAACATGAAGCCGAATCAGCCGATCAGCAACGAAGAAGCTGCCAAGATTTTGCAAATGTTCACAATGTCTCCAGATAGCACGAACGCGTGGGAAGAAGTGCAATCCTGGGGATGGCTTGAGGGAGAAAAGACGGATCGGGTGAAGCGCGGAGATGCTGCAGTTGCAGCGCAGCGTATGGTTACGTACCTCGTTCAGGATGGAATCATGCCCCTCTTGGATTATGATGGGAAGAAGTATCCAATTGTCCCAGATATCGAAGAGGTATTACCGCTCTTTGCTACCTATACCGATCTCAAGACAGCTGACGAACAGATTTATGTCGATGCAGCAGCAGCTATTCGGAGTAGGACCGATACAAAAGAGACGTTTGAACAGTTGCGCAAGCTGGCGGATTCCTCGTTTCCTAATCAGGTCGGTGCTCACTATTTATTGAGCTGGAATCCTGAAACACCGATCGAGACGAATTTGGAGGAAGCTTTACATGCTGTCGACGCTTACTTCGAAGACAAAATCATTCTTCCGGAGACGCTCCAGCTATTGAGTGCCAACGTGTATGACATTGCCTTGCAGCTAGGCAGCCAGGATCAAAGCCAATACAAAAAAGTGCTCGACCGACTCAGTGCGTACGAACAAAAAATGAAGCAAGATTCCAAAGAGTGGGAATCAATGGCCATATACTTGGGAGCACTGGAAATCAGAAGTGGTCAGGTAGACCTCGCCTTGTCTCGTTACCAACAGTTTGCCGACAAGAATCCGGAAGCATTGCTTAACACCTGCTATTACTTATTGCAGGAAGGACGTATGCAGGAAGCGGAAGCACTTCTTGCAGCTGTGAAGCCGAAGCCATCGGATAGCAGAATGAACCAGCTACACAAAATGTTGAACCAGGAGTTATTGTCATTAAAAGATCAGCCAGCGATTATTTCTGACTTGGGTTACTCTTTGCGCCAGTTGGACAATGCAGACACCTATCAAGTAAAGGGTGAAGCGGTGCTGAGTGGACTGACGTTCACTTATACGCAGGATATAAATAAAGAAAAACAAATTAGCAGAATATCAGGCTCCTATCAATCGCCACAAAAAATAATATCAGACAAGCTACTCTCTTATACAGATGGGAAAACAAACACGCAATACTCGTATGATACGGACCGACAGACATGGGACAAGCATCGAACTGACAAAGTGGACTTTTTGCATGAGTGGGTTGGTGCTGTCAAGGTAGCGGATCGCGCCAAGGAGTTACATGCGCGTTACTACAAACAATCTTACGGCAAGTACGATGTGATTACGGAATGGATTCCAGGCTCCATGCTGGTAGAGAAATCGAAGAAAGTCTCGCTCGGACAAGGAAAAGTGAAGGATGTTCCCTTGTTCATGAACAAATATTATATTGACCGAGCTAGCGATCAAATCATTAAGCATACGTGGCGTTATGAAGAAATTTATGAGGACGACGGGTATGTAGCGTATTCGGGTACCGATCATTACGACTTTACAAGAAATGTTGAACTTTCCATACCAGATGATGTTCGAAAAGGGGTGGCGCCATGAAGCGATTTAGTCAATGGGCAGTAGCAGCTGTATTACTGTTCACATCCGTTCTTCCCGTGCAAGCAGCAGAGCATCCTTTTGCGGAAACAGAAGAAGTGTTCCTGCACGTCATGGAAAGCCACTTGAGTAAGCCAGAAGTCAAGCAATTGGTAAAAGGGGCTCTGGAAGAAGTCAGTGAGCAGGCCCAACAGAAAAAGCAACTCCAGTTCACTGTTTCAGAAGAAGATGACACGTGGGATGAGCTGGAGCAGAGGCTGGGCGAATGGCAGAAAAAAGGGGCGTTTGACGCGACGACCATGAACACGTGGGCAATTGATGGATTGCTTTCTACGCTGGGTGACCCGCACAGCGTGTTTTTTACACAGGACGAATTGCGTTTGTTCCAATCTGATGTTGAAAATCAATTTGTTGGATTTGGCTTTCGGTTACGGCTGCAAAATGAACATATCATCATACGCGAGATTGTTCCGAATTCTCCTGCCGCAGCGTCCGCTTTGCAGCGGGGTGATCAATTGATCAAGGTCAATGAGATCTCTTTGGTCGGCAAAACCTTTGATGAAGCGTATGCTTATTTGAAGGGCAACGAAGGGACTGAAGCTGTCCTTACTGTATATCGTCCATCCGACAAACGGGAGCACCAAGTGAAGCTAAAGCGTGCGTTCATGACACTGCCGGAAGCGGAAGGGCATATGTTTACGAAGGGCTCGATTGGATATATCAGCCTGGAAACGTTTGGGTCAGAAGGTGCCATTCAAGTAAGAGACAAGCTGGCTGAATTTTCCCGATTGCAAAAACCATTGTCCGGATTGGTGTTAGATCTGCGAGATAATGGTGGAGGGTACTTGTCCACAGCGAGAGACATCGCGAGTCTCTTTATGGAAGAAGGCTTGCTCATGTACACCACGAATCGTAATGGAGTAGAGGTCGAAACGTGGGTAAGAAATGGGCGGGACATCGGCATCCCTGTAAGAATTTTGGTAAACGGTGGAACAGCTTCTGCATCTGAGCTATTGGCAGGTGCGCTGCGTGACCATGACATCGCCAAGCTGGTTGGAACCAAAACATATGGAAAAGGGAGTGCACAGCAAGTCATCCCACTATCTGACGGAGATGCACTCAAGCTTACATTGAACGAGTATTTTACCCCCAAACACACAGTGGTGAATCACGTGGGACTCCAACCGGATATGCTTGTAGAGGATTATGGGGCGCAAGTAGTTGAAGCCCTCCATTCGTTAAATGTGAATGCGTGGGAGTTGAGTGATGCAGAGGGGGATACAGTCATTAATGGTATTCCATTCCCGACGGTTGATCCTCTCTTTAAGCAAACGCCTCAAGGACTGCAAATCAGAGCTGCTGTGCTTTCGCATTTGCTGGGTGACCCGTCTATTGGAGAAAAAGATTACGTGGCACTCGCTCCTTATTTGAAGAAGTATCCTGCGTTAAAACTACAAACGAACAATGGCGTGAACACACTTACGTTTACATCCTAATTTTCTTTGTGAGTATGGTCCTTGTCGCTTATGGCGAACAGGGGCTTTTTCTTTTTCAGGTGCATACTCGGTACTGGATAATCGAACACTATCAGGTGCGAATACTACAAGTAGAAGGGTGGCAGCCGGATGAAAAAGGTCATACTTTTCCTGATCGACTCCATGATGCCTGATGTTTTGGAGCGCTGCATTGCCGCCAATATAGCACCGGCGTTTCGATTTTTCATGGAGCATAGCCAGTACATACCAGATTGTGTGACTGTTTTTCCTACGATGACGGCTTCTATTGATTGCTCCCTCATCACCGGAGTTTACCCTGATCAGCACAAGGTACCGGGTCTAGTGTGGTATGATCCAGAGCAGAAAAAGATGGTGAATTATATTAATGGAGCCACACCTGTCCGAAAAATAGGCATTTCGAGCTGTGGCGGGAATGTTCTCTTTGATTTGAATGAACGTCATCTGAGCAAGGACGTCAAAACTATTCATGAGATAGTAGAAGAAAAACATTTGGTATCCGGTTCGGTTAATGTTATTGCGCATCGTGGGCACAAGCAGCATAAAGTGCACTTGCCACCCCTGCTTGATGCGATTACTTCATTTACGTTGCGTGAAAAGGTGAGTGGCCCAACGATTATGAGTATGGGGGCGCTGGTTCGTCCTGCGATGTTTCGCTCCGTCCCATGGAATTTCTCGCAGTCCGCCATGGAAGGCTACGGGATTAATGATACATATGCTATCGATGTTTTGATTGAAGTCATTCGCAGCGGACAGCAGCCACATTTTACGCTGGTTTATCTCCCGGAGAATGATCATAAGCTCCACAATTCTCCTGAGGATGCCTTACAGCACCTGGCAGATGTAGACAAGCAACTGGTTCGATTTCTTGATAGCTTTACATCATGGGAGCAAATGCTGGAGAGAAATGTATGCATTCTGATTAGTGACCATGGACAGACCGTTATCGGTGCAAGTGAGGACCACAATATATCTTTGGATCATCTCCTGGCGAATTTTTCGATTCATTCACTAGGCACTGATGTGACTCCAGAGGTTGAAGTGGTTATTTGCAATAATGAGCGGATGAGCTTTTTGTATCCTGTGAATGGAACGAACCTCTTATCTATTGTAGATGCGGTTAGCGTGGATGAAAGAATTGATTTGATCGCGTGGAAAGAGGGAGAAAAGATAAAGGTACGTCGGGGAGGAACACGGCAAGAGATGTGTTTTTGGCGAAACGGGGAGTATCAGGATGCATATGGTTCATCTTGGTCCGTTGAAGGTGACGTCTCTGTATTGGATGTCCAATATGATGGGGAGTTCCTTTCTTTTGATACTTACCCAGATGCTTTTTCTCGACTTTACGGGTCTTTGTTTTCACAGACTGGTGAGGTTATCGTCGTTACTGCAGCGAAAAGCTATGAGTTTTTATCGGAATGTGCACCAACGCATTTAGGGGGAGGAAGTCACGGATCACTTCATAAGCAAGATTCGCTGATCCCGTTAGTTGTTGCAGGAGCTTCTCAGCGGTTTCCACTCCCAGCTCGACTGGTTGATGTAAAAGATTTTATTCTCCGCGAACTGGGGATACTGGAAGACTCAAATCTGCTATAACCGGGACATGATCAGACCAATTGACGGGGAGTAGTTCGTAATGATCAATATTCCAATGACGGGACGCGAAAATATAGTCCAGTCGTCGACGGAATGCAGGGAGGGTTGGTTTTTTTTCCTGACCCGAGACGAGTGCACAATCCATGAGGTGCGGTGTAAAAGATACATGACTCGCGTTAAAATCCCCCATTAAAAGTAATGGGGTTTTTGCGTGTTGGTGAATCAACGCCGACATTAGTTGTAGCTGGGCTTGTCTGCTTACTTGATTTAAACTACAGTGTGTGACACAAGCCGTAATTGTTCTGCCTTGCCATTGAAAGGAAGCGAGCAATAGTGTTCGTTGTTCTTTTCTAGCTGGCAACAAGATGGCGTCTATATTTTCAAGAGTGTACCTCGATAGCAAAGCATTGCCGTAATGGCCATCGCTTATCGTGATCGAAGGGGCGAAGGCAAGATGATATTGTAATTGATCAGCGATGTAGCTCGCTTGATACCCGTACTTCCTGTTCTGATGGACTTCCTGAAGGGCGATAAGATCCGGTTGTAAGTCGTGTAATGTACGAGTCATTTCAGTTAGACGTTTTCGCCACCAGAGATCACGGCCGCTATGAATGTTGTAGCTGACTACACGTAGCATATATCGCTTTCCTTTTTGTTGTGACGTCATTTTTTAAACTTATTTAGTTTTCCCTATTGCATTAGGTTTTAGTCTATGCTATATTAGAAAACGTCGCCTCTGCTTGAGGGGCGAATGGTAGAAAATGCTCCTTGAAAACCGGAATAGAATTAATCTGTGAAATAAGCTTGTGTTTTACTTGAAGTCAGATTCATTTTCCACTTTATTGGAGAGTTTGATCCTGGCTCAGGACGAACGCTGGCGGCGTGCCTAATACATGCAAGTCGAGCGAGTCTCTTCGGAGGCTAGCGGCGGACGGGTGAGTAACACGTAGGCAACCTGCCTCTCAGACTGGGATAACATAGGGAAACTTATGCTAATACCGGATAGGTTTTTGGATCGCATGATCCGAAAAGAAAAGGCGGCTTCGGCTGTCACTGGGAGATGGGCCTGCGGCGCATTAGCTAGTTGGTGGGGTAACGGCCT